>JAYWCL010000184.1:0-8100 GCA_043780595.1 Limnoglobus sp. | reverse complement strand
TTTCGTCGCCGACTTCCGTACTCTCAGCATAGTCCGCCGCACCCACGTTCCCGGCCTGCAGGCTCGGCTCCGCCGAAGAGGAGTGCCCCAGGAACTTCTCCAGGCGGTGAGCGTTAACCCACTGCTGTGACCGGTGCTCGCCATCCACCTCGGCGCGTACCGGTTGCGTTGGCCGTCCTCGCATTTTTTGAAGCAGCAACTCATTCCATCTCGCCACTCAAGCTGGCATCGTTCGCGGCACGGCACGAAGTTTTGCGCGGGTACCCCTTGCTTGCGCTGCGGGCTGGCACGATGTCGCCACTCGCCACTCGCCACTCACCACTCGTCACTCGCCACTCACGCTGGCATCGCTTCGGCGTCCTTTGCGGGTAGGCGTACCTGCGGGATGCGTCGGCGAGCAGTGGGCAGGTTGTGCCGAGTACGCGCTCACCCTTGCGGCCCGATTGGTGCGGTCTCGGATAGTCGAGTCCAGCGATGGCGGTTTATAATCCGATGGTACACAGATTGCCTAAGTTCACGGGATTACCCACGCATGGCCGTTTCACTTACGCCCGACGATCCACGCCTGAAGGCGAAAATCTGGCAGATCTACCGCGATTACTTCGATGCCGCCGAGAAGAAGCGGCGCTGGAACATGCGCGAAGACATCCCCTGGGATTCGTGCAATCCCGGCGTCGATCCGGCACTCGCGGATGTCGTACAGACCTTCTGCATGATCGAGCTATTCCTGCCCGATTACCTCAGTAAACAACTGCCGCAAGTGCGCGGGAACAAGGGCCGCGCCTGGATGCTCGCCAGTTGGGGCTACGAGGAATCGAAGCACTCGATGGTGCTGAACGACTGGCTGTTGCGGTCCGGCCACCGCACCGAAGAGCAGCTTTACGACATGGAAGAAAGCGTTTTCGAGCGAGAATGGAGCTTGCGCTACAACGACCCGCTCGCCACCGTCGTGTACACGATGGTGCAGGAAGTGGCGACGCGGGTGAATTACCGCAACCTGCGCCGCGCTGCGGGTGGCCACTGCCCCGTTCTCGATAAGGTGCTCGAACTGATCCAGATCGACGAAGCCGCGCACGGCCACTTCTTCCGCCAACTCGTCTCGGTTTACCTCGAAGAACACCGCACGGAAACGCTCGAAACGATCCGCATGGTGCTGAACTCGTTCGCGATGCCCGCCGACCATCTGCTCGCCGACGGCCGACGACGGATCGCTGCCGTCAAGGAACTCAAAATCTTCGACGAAGGCAACTACCTCAACGATGTCGTCACGCCACTACTGGCGCAACTCGGCCTCACCCGCGCCGACATCCGCGGCCCCAAGATGCACAAAGTCAGCTGATTACGAGCCACCGCGTTCATCGCGGTGGGAGTCTTCCACACTCCCGCCGCGATTAACGCGGCGGCTCGTAAGA
Organism: Limnoglobus sp.; assembly: GCA_043780595.1. Classification (GTDB taxonomy): domain Bacteria; phylum Planctomycetota; class Planctomycetia; order Gemmatales; family Gemmataceae; genus Limnoglobus. The sequence continues at coordinate 6,688 of JAYWCL010000184.1, read as the reverse complement.
ACGTAAAAACTTGAATCAAACTCCGGCTCGCCTCACTTTCCTGCGCGCCACAGCCTGCGTAATCGTCAAGGTTTCGCTATTTCCGCAGATTCGCACGGTGTCGGCGCGCAGTTTCGGCACAATCGCTCCATCCGATGACGTAAGATCGCCAATGAGACTACGTTCGATGGAGGCGATCTCATGACTCGGCGAATCCTGTTGGCGGCACTGGCATCGGGGCTGTTGTTCGGCTCGTTGGGCTGCCGTCATTGTTGCCGTCGGCAAAGTCGAAACGAGATTCGACCGATACCCGGCGACTTCCTCGAACGACCGGGTTCGACCCGTGGCGGCGACGTGCTGATTCCGCCGCCGAACGTGCAATCGGGCGGCGACTTCGGCGGCCCGCCGGCGAGCATCCCCGATACGCCGCGCAGCCCGAGCAATTTTCGCCCAGAAGTGAAGCCGGAGAAGGAAATCCTGCTGCCGGACCCGTTCCCGCCGACATCGTCGGCGAAGCCGAAAACCAGTCCGCTACTCGAAGTGCCAACGTTCGGCGCACGCCTCGAAGAACCGGCCCGCACCGGCGCAAGCAAGCCGCCGAGCGACCTGCCATCCATAACCAGCCCATCGCCGACCACTGCGAAGGCGGCCACGAATCCGATGGTGCAAACCGGCTATTACGAGCGAAAGACCGCACCGGCGGGCGTGCCCGGTTTCGCCGTGGTAAACGCGGGTTTGGCGAATGGCCGCAAGCCGAACGTCGATGGCTTCGACGGCCTGCGTTCGGGCGGTTACAAGACGGCAATCTACCTCCACGCCCCGGAAGCGGATGTCTCTGCGACGCGCAACCTCGTCGAGAAAAAGGGGATGAAGTTCGTGGGCGTGCCGGTGTCTGCGGACAACTGGAAAGCGGGCTATGGGTCTTTCGCGGAAGCGATTGGCGTCAAGGAAGACCGCCCCGCGTTCGTCTTCGACGACGACGGCGTGCGAACCGGCTGCCTCTGGTACGCCTACTTCCGCAACATCGAATCGCTGGGCGACGATGCCGCACAAGTGCGGGCCGCACCGCTCGGTTTACGCGATGCGACCGCACCCGAACGGCTGAAGTTTTGGCAAGCGATGCAAGACGCTTCCACAAAGCGATAAGATGGCGGGTGGAAACCTCATTCACCCCGCGAAGAACGCACATGTCAGCCCCGGATTTCGGTCGAACCCGCCCACTTGCGCCGTCGATTCACCCGTCGGCGGTCTATTGCGTTCCGAACCTCGACGTACTCGATGCAATCTATGCCGGGGAAGAACCCGGCTTCATTTATGCGCGGGATGGCCACCCGAACGCACGCAGCTTGGCGATGGAGCTTGCGAAGGCGGAGGGAGCCAGTTGGGGCATCGTCACGGCGACTGGCATGGGGGCGATTTCGGGGCCGCTGCTCGCACTCGTTTCGCAGGGCGAACGCATCGTGGCCAGCAATAGTCTCTACGGCAAAACGACGAAACTACTCGCGCAGGAGATGTCGCGTTTCGGCGTGATTTCGCAGTTCCTCGACACCAACGATCTGAACGCGGTCCGCGCGGCGCTCGACGCACCGGCGCGAATCTTGCTCGTCGAAACCGTATCGAATCCACTCTGCCGCATCGCCGATCTGCCTGCCCTCGCGGAACTCGCGCACGCGCGAAATTGCCTGCTATTCGTGGATAATACGTTCGCCAGCCCGTACCTATGTCGGCCGTTGGAAATGGGTGCGGACCTGGTCATGGAATCGCTCACGAAGATGATCGGCGGGCACAGCGACGTGACGCTCGGCTTCGTCGGCGGGTCGAATCCTGCGCATTCGGCACCGATCGGCGCGGGGATTAGCACGTGGGGTTTAGCGGCAAATCCGTTCGATTGCTGGCTTGCGGAACGGGGCCTCGCCACGCTCGATTTGCGGATGCCGGCAGCCACGGCCAACGCCATTGCCATCGCCGATTGGCTGGCTGTGCAACCCGGCGTGGTGCGAGTCGTGTACCCCGGTCGGCGCGACCATCCGGACCGCGAACTCATGCCGCGAATTTTGCCGTCTGGTAGTGGGAATATGCTTTGTTTCGAGCTTTCTGGCGGTCGCGATGCGGTGAATCGATTCCTGCACCAAGCACCCGAAATACCGTTCTGCCCGTCGCTCGGCCACCACCGTACGACGTGTAGCCACCCCGATACGACTTCGCATCGGTACGAACCCGAAGCCGAGAAGCGGAAGCACGGCATTACGCCCGGCCTCATACGGCTATCGGTCGGGTGCGAACCGCTGGCGGAGATTCAGCGAGAGATGGCGAAAGGGTTGGCTCTCGCCTCGGACGTATAATAAACTCACGTGGATTTTCACGACACTCTTCCCCCCGATGCGAACTTATGAACGTGACTCTCGACTACGGCAAAACGGGCCTGAACGTGACCCTGCCTGCGGATCGGTTGATCGCCCCGCCGCTGACGATTCGCGATGCGGTTCCCCTCACGGATACAGTCGCGGTTCTGGAAGCGGCGCTCGCCAATCCGATTGGCACGAAACCGCTATTTGAATTAGCGAAGGGTAAAAAGACCGCGTGCATCGTCATTTGCGACATCACGCGGCCGGTGCCGAACAAGCTGATTCTGCCGCCGATGCTGCGAACGCTCGAAGCCGCCGGGGTGCCACGCGATGGCATCACGATCCTGATCGCTACAGGGTTGCATCGCCCCAACGAAGGCGACGAACTCATCGAACTCGTCGGCGAGGAGATCGCCAAAACCTATCGTTGCGTCAACCATCACGGCAAAGTTCTCCACGAACACGACTACCTCGGCACCACCGAGATGGGCGTGCCGATCTGGATCGACAACCGCTACACGACGGCGGAACTGAAGATCACGACGGGCCTGATCGAACCGCACCTGATGGCCGGTTACAGCGGCGGTCGCAAGCTGATCTGCCCCGGAATTGCCGCATTGGAAACCGTGAAAATCTGGCACGGGCCGAAGTTCCTCGAGCACCCGAAAGCCGATTGTGGCATCCTCGAAGGCAACCCCGTTCACGAAGAGAACACCCGGATCGCGCTGAAAACCGGCTGCGATTTCATCGTCAACGTCTGCATCGACGGCAAGCGCCGCGTAACGTGGCTCGGTGCGGGCGACATGATCGAAGCATGGGAAACTGGCGTCGCGTTTTGCCGCGAAGTCGTGAAGGCCGGCGTGCCGCAAGAGTGCGATGTCGTCGTCACGAGCTGTGCGGGCTACCCGCTCGATACGACTTGGTATCAAGCCGTGAAGGGCCTGATCGGCGCGCTACCGATCGTCAAACAGGGTGGCACCATCGTCCTCGCGGCGAGCCTCACCGAGGGCCTCGGTAGCCCGGAGTTCCAGGAACTCATTCGCGACAACCCGGACCTCCAGAAGTTCAAAAAACGCATCATGGAGACGGACTACTTCGTGATGGACCAATGGCAACTCGAAGAGTTGTGCAAGGTCGTGTCGAAGTGCCGCGTGAAAGTGGTCACGCACGGTCTGGATGCCGCAACGCTGAAACAATGCGCCGTCGAACCCGCCGCCAGCGTGGAACAAGCCGTCGCCGAATCGCTCGCCGAGTACGGCCCAACCGCGACGCTCGCCGTAATTCCCAAGGGACCGTACGTTCTGGCGTACGTGATCGGGGCGTAAGACTGACGCATGGCCGGTACCGGAACGGCACACTATTTGTTGAGGTCGCGTTCGACGCTGTCGAGCAAGTCTTTCACGCCCCACTTGCGTTCGCCCAGCACGAGGATCGTGCTGTCGGCGATCCACTTGCGGACCTTCTTTTCGGCCGCCACTGCTGTGCTGTGCTGACGCACGCCGAAGTGTTTGGCGATCTCGCCGTAAGTTGCGGCCGTCAGTTTTCGTGCGAGGTAAATCGCGAGCATTCGCGGGTGGCTGACCGCCCACGAACGCGACTTCGATTGCAGCGTCCCGGCAGGTATCCGCAACAGCGCACAAACGGCCAAATCGACATCCGACACGGTGATCGCCCGCACGGTATGCCGTAGCAGATCGCCGAGTGCTTCGCGTGCCAGAAGGTTGGTCATCGGCTGCTCGGTGACCTTCGCGAAGTGCCGCACGCAATGAACGGCCCCTTCGAGTTCGCGGACGTTGCCACGAAGGTTCCGTGCGAGATATTTCAGCACCTCATCGGGGATCGTTCCCAGCGATTTCCGGCGAAGAATCCCGAGCCGCGTTTCGTCGTCGGGCGGTAGCAGCCCCCACGCCACGCCACCGAGCAAGCGGTCGCGCAACTCGGGCATCAGGTCGTCGGCCAGCCGCGGGTGGCAGTCGACCGTCACGACGACTTGTCGGCCATCGGCAATGAGCGCATCGAGCGTGTGGAGGAACTCTTCTTGCGTGGCTCGCTTCGTCGCGAGGAAGTTCAAGTCGTCGAGCAACAGTGCCGAACATTCGCGAAACTGCCTACGAAACGCGCCCATTTTGCCGAGCCGTGCCGCAGGGATGAAGCGATTCGCGAAGTCCTCGGCAGTCACGTACAACGGGCGCGATTCGCCACCCGCCTTACGCATCGCGGCGTAGATCGATTCGAGCAGGTGCGTTTTGCCGGTGCCGACGGGGCCGTGAATGACGAGCGGATTCGGGCCTAATCCCGGTTCCTCGGAGACGCTGATTGCGGCGGCACAGGCGACGCGGTTCGATTGGCCGACGACGAATTCGTCGAAGGTTTTCCAGCGTCGTCCCGTCTTCGGAATCGCCTCGGCTTTGGCTTTCGCGATTTTTTTAGCGGCCTGCGGTGTCGGCGGTGGGCACGGTTCGCCCAGCAGGTTCAGTTGGCCCGCCGGTTCAGCCGCCTTCGCGGGCTTGGCATCGGCGAACAAATCGGGGTCCGAGACGAACCGCGTGCCGACGCCTTCGCCGCACACTTCCGCCACCGCTTCGCGCAATGCAGGGCCGAATTTGTCGTCCGCCCATTCTTGAAAGTGCGAGTTTCGCGATGCGACCACGAGTTCGTGGCCGAACCACAACAACCGCGCATTCGGTGGAAACCACAGGCTGAAACGGCCCATACCAATACGGGCAACGAACGCGGCCTCGATTCGAGTCGTGATGGAATCGTCGGATGGTAATGCGGAACGACCGACCTGCACGAGAGGGGACTCCATACCGATGTCGATGGCCAAGCGCGGAGCACGAATTGCAATCGCGAATGTAAACATGCAGTCTGGACGGCGATTTCCAACCGTCGCCAATGTGAGTTGCGGCACGCCGATCGAGCGTGCGAAGGCGCATTCGTTCCGTCTGTATCTAACCCTCAATCTCGGCGCAATCGTTACAGAATGAAAGCGCGTGCGCCCGCGTACGACCTGTACGCGAAGCTCATCAATTCGCGCAATCGGTCGATTTTTCACTAACCGATCCCGATTGCAAGATAGACTTTCCGCCTCGCCGTTTCGTCGAAACCGTGCTTCCGATACAACCGTAACGCCGGGGCATTTCGGGCATCGATACTCAGCTGAATCGTCGGGGCATTTTCGGCGGTAGCCCGTTCGAGTACAAATCGCAAAATCTCCTCGCCAAAGCCCCGCCCGCGAGCCTCCGGTACGATGCCGAGGTACGTCAGTTCGATCGCGTTGTCCGGTTGCAGCGAGAGGCAAAGCACGCCGACTGCGACACTAGCGTGGGTGGCGAGGAACCAGAGCGGCGTTTCGTCGTTCCAGCCGGTTTCGTATGCGGAAATGATGTCGTTCGCCGTCCGCGTGCCGTTGAGTTCGGGCAAATCGAGCGTGCCCTCGTAGGTCCGCAGTAGCAGCGCGGCGAGTTCCGGTAACGACGACGGCACCGCGCGAATTTCGAGATGCGAAACATCGCGAGGAAGCGACGGTTGCGTCTTGCGTGCGGCAAAAACGATCTCGGTGACGTACCGCATCCCCGCCCGTTCGAGCGCCGCTGCGTGAGGGCAATCGTCGTCGTCGAGTACCGCCTGAACGACGCGGACGCCATTCTCGTGGAACCACGCGAACGTGGCACCCACGAGCGCATCTTCGACGTCGGTACGATCCGCACGCGGCACCCAGACTGCAGCCTGCCTGCCACCGATGAGGTACGCAAACATCGCCCCGACAATCGTACCGCCTTCGCGAGCCACCCAAAATGCATTCGGTTCGACATCGCCCGCCGCGATCATGAGACGAAAATTCTCTGCCACCTTCACCGGATCCGGTGCGTTCGGAAACAACCGCAGCGAAGCGGCAACGAGTTCATCGGGGGCAGTCGGCGAGACGTGGAGAGACATTAGCGGCTCAAGTCCGATCCTTCACGATCCATCGTTTTCCGTTGGACTTGATTTTTAATTTTGAACCTTCGATCTCCGGCGGTGCCACAGGCATTTCGACGGTCTTAAGCGTGAGTTTACTTTTGGCATGTGCAATCCCCTCTTCCAAACCTTTTTTGAGACGCTCGAAAAGAGGTTTGCGAGCTTTCGTCTTAACGATTCGTTCTCCCTGAGCCAACGGTGATAACCCAAGAGCGTCACTTTACCAAAGAGCGACCGATGGCGAACAGGATGCCGGACAGCACGATTGTGCCTGGCAATGTGAACGCCCATGCGAGCAAGATCTTGGGCACGGTTCAAAAGTGGGTAGCAGTTTTGCGATTGCGATTCGGCTATCGTAAAGTGCCTGTTTCTCCCAGAATGTGAGTTGCGAAACCACCATTCAT
>JAYWCL010000183.1:0-7433 GCA_043780595.1 Limnoglobus sp. | reverse complement strand
GCAGCGAATCGAATCGGCACGCTACTACCGCTATCGCGAGTGTAACCTGCCGCCACCATTGAAGAACGAGCAAAAACGCTGACGATACAGTAGAACTAAGATGACCACGCAGTATTACCATACGAGGAGGTTTTATGGCGAAGATCGTCTTGGTTTATCACAGCGGGTACGGGCACACGGCACAGGTCGCGAAAGCGGCCTCAGCGGCGACAAGCTGAACACACTCCATTCGCTGTTCGTGAACGCGATGCAGCATGGCATGATTTGGATCGGTAACGCCCAGATGGTCGGCGGCACCACGCCGAACGACATCAACCGCCTGAGCAGTTTCACCGGTGTGATGACGCAATCCGATCAAGGACCAGCCGATCAATTCCCGCCCGCCGGAGACTTGCAGACGGCCGAGAACTTCGGGCATCGCGTTGCGGAAATTACGAATCAGATCCTGAAGGGCCGCGCATAGTTGTAATTCGCAGCGACCTCGTGTGTTCATCTCATGTGGAACATTCCGGAGCGGACCGTGAAGGGCGACCGTTCGCACGAACTCGACACTTGGATACTCGCAACCGCCCCACGCGTGATCGCGTACGCGCGGTCGCTCTTGCGCAACCCGCACGAGGCCGAGGACATCGTCCAGGATTGTTACTGTCGATTGCTCGCCAAAGCCGATGTTTACGACCTGCCGCACGATGGAATGAAACTGTTACTGCGTGCGATCACAAATGCCTGCATCAACCTCAAAACGCGGCGAAAGCCGTTCTTCCGGTTGGTACGGACAGACGCAGAGGGCAGCGAACAGGCCGACGATCCGATGGACAAAACCGCGTTACCACCCGATGAACGGGCGATGTTCGACGAACTCTCGGTGGCCGTGGAATCGGCGTTGCGAACGCTACCGACGCAACAACGTGCCGCCGTGCAACTCAAGGCACTCGGGCACTCGCAGCAAGAGATTGCAGAGATCATGGGCATTACCACAACGAACGTCGGCGTGCTCATCCACCGCGCACGGCAAGCCCTCGCCGCACGGCTCTACCCTTACCTCGGCGAGGAGGCGATCCGATGACCGAATCGAACGACCACCCGCTCGATGCGATCCTTCGCAATCACCTCGACCGCGTAGCTGGCACCGTCGATGCAGCGAAGGTGTTGCGGCAAATTCGCGATTCGGAAAAGGCGATGCCACACGTCCACCGTCGCGATTGGCTCAAATGGGCGGGTGTCGGCGTCGGCACCGCCGTGGCCGCGAGTGTCGGCGGGTTTGTTTTCTTCGGGAATCCACCGACGCCGTTGGCCGCCGCCGAACAAATCGTCAGTGATGCGAGGACCGCACACACGGCACCGACGGATCGCTGTTACGAAGTCGTCACCGAGTGGGAACCGCTGCTGTTTCGACGGCTGCAACTGCCTGCGATTTCCCGTAAGCACAAGCTCTGGACTCGCGGCGATCAATTCTGGATCGAAACCAACGGCGACGGGGCCAAGTGGTCGATGGGGCAAGAAACGGGTGGGAAAATCTGGTTCGCGATCTCGCGCAAACGCGGCCTCGTCTACGAACCGAGCGAAGTGGGTGAACCGCTCGCGCGGTTCTGCGATCTCGTGAGTATGCGCGTGGTCAGTACGCTCTCCGAACTCCTCGAGCAATTCACGCTGTATCGCAAAGATACCGGCAAACCTGGCGAAGCGATACACATCGAAGCCGACCTGCGGCCTTCGTTCCTGAATCGCAACCCGCGATTTCGCCATGTGAAACTCGAACTCGACCCCCTCACGAAGATCGTTCAGCGTGCGGAATTTCAACGGCAACTCAACGGCGAACCCGCCGGAACGCTGACGTTCTCCCTGCTCGAAACGACCATTCAGCCCGACGAGATGTACACGCTACTCGGCCACCTCGATGACGATCATGAAGTGTTCGACCGCAAAGACCCCGCTCGCCAAGACCGCCGAACGAAGTTCCGCGACGAGTTCCTGAAACGGGTTCAGATGCGAATCAAGTGATTGCGATCTCGATGCGATCTTTACGAGCCGCCGGGCTTGTCCCGGCGGGAGACTCCCTTATCAACGGGCGATGTCGGTCGAACGCAGTTCGCGGATGACGGTCACTTTGATTTCGCCGGGGTAATCGAGTTGCTGCTCGATGGCTCGGGCGATCTCGCGGCAAATCCGCATCGCGTCGGCGTCGGTCGTCTTGGCGGTGTTCGCAATCACGCGCAGTTCCCGACCCGCTTGAATCGCGAACGCCTGATCGACTTCCGGGAAACCGCACGCGACCGCTTCGAGGTTTTCGAGCCGTTTGACGTACTTTTCCAGCGATTCGCGGCGCGCACCCGGTCGGCTCGCACTGATGGCGTCCGCCGATGCAACCAACACCGTGTAGATGTTATCGACCGTGATATCGTCGTGGTGGCCGACGATCGCGTGCAGTACCTCGCGGCTGGTTTCGCCGTAGCGTTTGGCGAGTTCCGCGCCGACTTTCGGGTGTCCGCCTTCCATTTCGTGGTCGGCGGCTTTGCCCACATCGTGGAGCAACCCGCATCGCCGTGCCAGCTTCGGATCCAACCCGAGTTCGGCCGCCATGATGCCGCAGAGGTGAGCCACTTCCACGCTGTGGTTCAGCACGTTCTGGCTGTAACTGGTGCGGAACTTCAACCGGCCGAGCAAGTACACCAACTTCTCTTGCGGCATTGCGACGTCGGCGTCCATCACCGCTTTACGGCCCATTTCCATCACGTGCTTTTCCATTTCCGCTTGCGTTTCGAGAACGACTTCCTCGATCCGCGTCGGGTGGATGCGGCCATCGGCGATCAACTTCGTTAACGCCAGCCGTGCCGTCTCGCGACGAATGTTGTCGAACGACGAAACGATCACCACGCCGGGCGTGTCGTCGACGATGACATCGACCCCGGAGCATTTCTCGAAGGCGCGAATGTTACGGCCTTCGCGGCCGATAATCCGGCCCTTCATGTCGTCGCTGGGGATGTCCACCGTGCTGACCGTCGTGTCGGCGGTGTGGTCCGAGGCACACCGTTGGATCGCCATCGAGATGATCTCGCGGGCCTTCAAATCCGAGGTTTGCTTGAGTTGATCGGTATGGCGTTGAATGCGTACCGACATTTCGTCGGACAGTTGCCGTTCGAGGCGGTCGAGCAACATGCGTTCGGCATTTTCGCGCGAAAGCCCGGTAATCTCGTGGAGGCGTTTCGTTTCGTCCTGGATCAGCCCTTCGAGGTCTTTCGTCTTCTTGTCGAGCGTCGTTTTAGAATCCTGATTCTTCTTGATCTGGCCATCGAGCAGGTGTTCTTTTCGACTGATGTCTTTGTATTTTTCTTCGAGCAGGTCTTCGCGCTTCTCGTTGCGGCGTTCGTGTTCGCGGATTTCGTTTCGGGTGACATCGAGTTCGCGGGTGATTGTTTCCTTGTGTTTGAATGCCATCTCCTTGGCCTTCAACTCGCCATCCTTGATGATGCGTTCGCCATCGCGCTGGGCTTGGTCTTGAATTTCCTTCGCCTTGGCTTCGGCGGAGCGAACGACCTCGGTGTCCATGATGGACGCGACGCCACTCCGCTTACTAAATAGTTTCGACAAAACATATCCGCCTCCTAATCCTGCGAGGACGAGGAGCGCAATGATCAACGGTTCGGGCATCGACGTGTCCATCCTTTTTCATTTTGCCCGCTGCGCCCGGTTTCTCGCATCGATCCGTGAGTACCAGCAATGCAAACGAAACGAACACGATCTTGTATGGAAGATCGTTCGTTTCGTGGGTTGCGTGCCCAGCATTCACCGCATCGAACGACAAGAAACAATGCTCCCGAATTAGGGGAGACCAAGGCGCATCGGGGATTATCTATTTGTAGAGCGAATACTTACGGGCCATCGTGGCCCGCCGACCGCTCGCCACGGCAGTCGGGGGTGTCAGAACCGGGAACATCCTGCCCGGTGGTATCCGTCATTATGCGATTAGCGAAGAATTGCACAACGAAAAAGGGTTCGGGGAGGATGGAATCACCTACTTCGCGTATCCGGTCGGGTGCTTTTTGTGCCAATTCCATGCCGTTTCGACGATTGGCCGAAGCTCGGTGTAGTTCGGTTTCCAGCCGAGTTCGTGCCGAACGAGGTCCGAACCGGCCACGAGCGATGGCGGATCGCCCGCACGGCGTGGCCCTTCCTTGATGGCGATTTTTTTGCCCGTCACGGCTTCCACGGTCTCAATGACTTCGCGAACGCTATAGCCGTTGCCGATGCCGACGTTGTAAAACCGCCCCGTACCCGGCACGATCTTTTCGAGTGCGAGCAGGTGCGCCGATGCCAGATCGTCGACGTGAATGTAATCGCGAATGCAGGTGCCATCGGGCGTGGGGTAGTCGGTGCCGAAGATTTCCACGTGTGGCCGTTTCCCGAGTGCCACTTGCAACACGATCGGGATCAGGTGCGATTCGGGCGTATGATCTTCGCCGATGGTGCCATCGGGCGACGCCCCGGAGGCATTGAAGTAGCGCAGTGCCGCGAAGCCGATGTTGTACGCCGGCGCGTAGTCGGACAGCATCTTCTCGAATGCGAGTTTCGTGTTGCCGTACGGGTTGATCGGCAGCTGCGTTTGGGCCTCGGTGATCGGCACCGCATCGGGCACGCCGTAGGTGGCACAGGTGCTCGAAAACACGAACCGTTGGATGCCATGACGGCGAACCCGTTCGAGCAAGTTCAGGCTATTTAGCAAGTTGTTTAGATAATACTTCGCCGGGTGCGTGACCGATTCGCCGACGAGCGAGCTCGCTGCAAAGTGGATGACCGAATCGATCTGGTGGCCGACGAGGACTTGATCGAGGTGATCGACGTCCTTGAGATCGCCTTCGATGAGGATTTCCGCAGGCACGGCGGCGCGATGGCCGAGTGAGAGATTATCGTACACCGTGACCTGGTGGCCGTTGGCCAGAAGCCACTTCACCGTGTGCGAACCGATGTAGCCCGCTCCGCCCGTTACAAGAATGCGCATGATGTCGATTGCTGTTAGGTAAGGTAATGTCTTACCAACAGATTATCGACACGCACGATAAGTGACTGGCCTTTAATTGGAGTGGCGTTTGGTTTAGCCCGAAATCTCGTTCTCAAAATCGACGTAAGTCACATTTGCGAAGGCTCCAAAACCGTGTTTTCGGGTGTTTTTTCGTCTCAAAATGCCACTTTTTGATCGGCTTTCGCTAATTTGTTTCGGGCGATTTTGCCGTATCTCGCACTGCCGTAGTAGATTACGCCGAGTGTCATCGATAACGCATTCGCCGAAAGTACCGACCAAAAATCGACCGGACGCGCCCTAAAATCGACCAACATCGACACAAAATCGACCGGATGCGACAATTCTATGTCATTTGGAGACACTTTTGGGTCATTCCGTGCACGACGCGAATTCCGACTTACGTCATATCGTCTGGAACTTTTTGACTATGCGGAATCGTGTGGGTATGCCACCCAAAGCCCGCTCATGTTGGGCTTCCACCATCAGGAACGTCCTCCCCTTGCTTGCGCTGCGGGCTGGCACGATTCTGGCCAGCTTATCGCATCACACGGCGGCCATGACGAGCGCGCCGTTCTGGCCGCCGAAACCGAAGCTCGTCGAGAGGCCGTACTTCACTTTATTTTCGCGGGCGCTGTTCGGAATGTAGTCCAAATCGCATTGTGGATCGGGGTTCGTCAGGTTGATCGTTGGCGGGTAAACCTGTTCCTTCAGGCTCATTGCCAGTGCCGCCGCTTCGATTGCGCCGCTCGCGCCGATCGAGTGTCCGATCATCGATTTGATGCTCGAAAGTGGCACGTTTTTCGCACGGTCGCCGAAGACGCGCTTCACGGCGGCGGTTTCCATCGCGTCGTTGAGGCGGGTACTCGTGCCGTGCGCGTTGATGTAGCCGATTTCGCGATGGTCGACTTTGCCCTCGTTGAGTGCCGAGGTAATCGCGCGAGCACCGCCCTTGCCGTCGGGGTCGGGTTTCGTCACGGAGTAGGCGTCGAAGCTGCTGCCGAAACCGCAGATTTCGGAGTAGATATTCGCACCGCGTGCCTTGGCGCGTTCGTATTCTTCGAGAACGAGAATCGCCGCCCCTTCGCTGATGACGAAGCCATCGCGGAGGCGGTCGAACGGACGCGACATTTCGCTGGCGCATCGCGCGGAACGGCTGAGCGTGCCGAGTGCGGTGTATGCGAGCAACATCAGCGGATCGATTCGGCTATCGGCTCCGCCCGCGAGCATAATGTCGGCTTCACCGTGGGCGATGAGGCGGAACGCTTCGCCAACGGCTTGCGTACCGGCGACGCACGCCGTGACGACGGTGTTGTTCGGTCCCTGGCAGTTGAACGCCATCGAAATGTGCGCCGCGGCCATGTTCGGAAGGTACTTCAGCAACCAGAGTGGGAAGAGTGGCGATTCGCCGGGGCGATCGCCGTTGAGTTGTGTTTCGTCGAACTCGCCTTCGTTCTGACAAGCCCGGTGCAGCATCGGCGCGAGTTCGCTGAGGTCGACTGGCACCACGCCCGCGCCCATGACCACGCCGATACGCTCGGGGTTTTCCCGATCCATCGCGAGGCCGCTATCGGTGACGGCCAGACCGGCCGCGCCGAGGCCGAACTTCGCCGCACGCCCCATCACCTTGAGCGACTTGCGCACGGTGCTCGGTGCATAACGTTCCGGTTCGAAATCGTGAATCTCCCCGGCGACCTTGACCGGGTGATTCGTCGTATCGAAACTACGGATCGGCCCGATGCCGCTGCGGCCGTTGATACAGCCCGACCAGAAGGCATCTTTACCGATCCCATTCGGAGCCACCACTCCGATACCCGTCACAACAACCCTACGCATGTCGTACCACCCCAAGCGCATTTGCACACGATTTCCTAAGTGTGCAGCGCACTTGCTGAGTATCGAACGTGGGCGGCTTCCAACCGTAACCCTGTCGGGTGTATCCGTTCGAGAGTTGTGGAATCGAGGGTGAGAACTAAGCTAACGACTCACACTCGCAACATGAGCAAATATTACCCAGATTACCCAAAGCAGGCAATAGTCCAGCTTCGTCTGATGCTCGCTCACTTTGCGAGTTGAACGGTACGAACCGCAGTCTTGGCGTAATCCGGATCTGTCGCTCGTCAAGTCAACCGCACGAAATCGGCTTCAGCGGTCCAGCCCGCAGCGCAAGCAAGGGGAACCCAAGCAAAACTCCATGCCGTGCCTCGAACGTGAAACCGCACCCTTGCTTGCGGTCTTGCGCGTCGGGCTAACAATCCGATTTTGTTAGCCCGACGCGTAAGTTTTGAAGTTGCGGCAAATTGCAGTTCCGACACAGGTTTTTGGAACACTTGCGTTTCCAAATGCCAGTCTTACGGCCTGTAGGGCCGGTTCTGTCAGCCCAGGTCGGAGCGAGCAAAGCGAGCGGAGGCCTGGGTAT
>JAYWCL010000182.1:0-16603 GCA_043780595.1 Limnoglobus sp. | reverse complement strand
TGAAGTTGGCCTTTCTGTCGTATTTCCGCGAAAACGATCATCCGATTTCTGGTACCTACTTGCTCCACTCCGTTTCGGAGAGGCCAGCCTTTCGGCCTGAAGGGCCGGTTCTTTCAGCCCAGGTCGGAGCGAGCACAGCGAGCGGAGGCCTGGGAAAGCAAGAGAATCTACCCAGGCCTGCGCTCGCTGCGCTCACTGCGACCTGGGCTTTAGGAACGGACCTTTCAGGCCCGAAAACCACGACCCGCAAAGGTTCTGATGGCGAGAATTCACCCATTGAATCGATGCGTCTATCTCTTTGCCAAAACGGGAGAACCCGAACCGAGATGACCTAAAAACACCGTCAACCGTAACTTCACGTCACCTGGGGGTAATCGCGGTCGAAATTGACACTTTAACAGCAATGAACTGACGGGTCGATTCAGGGCACCCACGAGGGGTGCCCTACGAAGGATTCTCACCCCACGAACACGCCGCCGCTGGAATCGAGATTTTCGTCGAAGGCGTCGAAGGTCGCGAAGGCGGGTGGCGTGCCGATCGGGATCAGCGTCTTGCCGAGGTACGAATTCACTTGGCGACCACCGGGGCCGGAACCGGTGACGATGTCGAACTTCGCATCGTTATCGAGGTTTGCAACGGCGACGGGCACGCCACCGCGGCTGTTCGGGTCACCGGCGAAGAAGTTCGCGATCAGCAGTTGTTGCGATGTCGCTCCATTAGTGATGAGCGTGCGACCGCTGATGGCGATCACGCGGGGGCCGCCGCCGGGGCCGCCACCGAGGACGATGTCGCCGAAGCCATCGCCGTCCACATCGCCGGACGCCACGTAAACGCCGTTGCGTAGGCTTTGCTCGAAGGCGAAGAAGTCGTTGAAGAGTTTGATCGGCGTGCCGAGCGGCAACGATCGGCCATCGTACGCGGCCACTCGCGGACCGCCGCCGAAGCCGGCCGCCACGACGAGGTCGCCGATGCCATCGCCGTTCAGATCGCCGACCGCAGCCCGTGCGCCACCGCGGAAGTTCACATCGTCGATGCCGAAGAAGTCGACGATTTTCTGGAACCCCACCCCGCTGACCACTTGCACGCGCGGCCCGCCACCTTGATCCGGCGTCACGACGATGTCGGGTCGCAAGTCGCCGTTCACATCGCCGACCGAGACGAACACGCCGCCGGTGAAATCTTCAAATGGGAACGATTCGTAAAGCGGGGCGTCGTTGGTGCCATCGAGGATGCGAACGCGGGCCTGCGTACCGGGGCCGGTACCGATGATGAGGTCCGGGATCCCGTCGCCGTTGACGTCGCCCGTGGCGACGCGCGCTCCGCTGGTATGGTCGGGGCCGAACGCGAACAGTGGATCTTTCCGCAAGGTTCCATCGCCGTTGTAGAGGCGAACGATGTCGCGCCCACCCGCACCCGCACCGACGGCGATCGCATCGCCGGGGTTCGTTATGGTGAAGTTGGAAGGAATGACGAGCGGTGCGTAAACCGCGTCGCCCGAATACTCCGCCGTAATGGCGTGGGTACCGAGTGTCAGCCGCGTGGTGAACGAGGCGAGACCGCTTACGATCGGCACGACCGCGAGGGCTTTGCCGTTGTCTTTGAAGGTCACATTTCCTGTCACGGCTGCGGGCACATTCAGTGCCGACGCAAAGGCCGCCGTGAAGGTAATATCTTTGCCGAGCGAGGCCGAATTGCTCGTGCCCGTGTTGTAAATCGCCGTCGACGCATTGGCGCGAACGGTCGTCGTCGATACGAGTGACGACGTGCTACCGGTGATCGAAGCCGATCCGCTGAACACGGCATCGAACGTCGAGATCCCAAGCGGCAGGCCAGTCACGTCGAAGGTGGCGACGCCATTGACGGGAGCGACGGCAGGCAGCGTCAGTGGGACGCCGTTCGCGGTGCCGCGGAACTGAACCGTACCGATGCTCACGGGCCGATTTTGGTTGTCGACGACGAAACCGTTCAGCGTGACCGTCGTACCGAGTGCATTCGTGACGGGCGTTGCTGTGATCCCCGAAACCGAAGTGTTCGGGTTGATCTTCGCCGTGGCAGTGCCGGACACCGATTCGGAGACGCCGATGTTACCGTTGTACCGCGCACCGAACGTGTAGGTACCGACGGCAAGCACGGGTACGACCAGTTTCGCGGTGCCGTTGGCCACCGCCACCGTACCGGCAACGGCCGGCCCGTTGAAGAACGTGACCGTACCGCTCGGTGCCCCGACACCGGGAGCGGCAATCGCGACGTTCGCCGTGAGTGTGATTCCGTCGCCGAAGATCGCGGTCGTCGGTGCGGCCGACAGATTCGTGTTCGAATTCGCTTTCGCGATCACGAGTTCCAGGCCGGGCGAAATCGTTTGGAAGAACGATGCCGAACCGAGGTAGCGTACCTGTAACGAGTGGCTGCCGAGCAAGAAATCGGGAACCGCCAGAATCCCAATGCCGCTCGAATCGAGGGTCGTCGAGCCAATCTGGTTGCCGTTGTCGAAGAACAACACCGTGCCATCGGGAACCTGGCCGGGATTGCCGGTCACCGTCGTAATGATGTTCACGGGCTGCCCGAAAACCGGTGCCGGGACCGACGATACCACGATGGCACTCGTCGATGCTTTCGTCACGGTCACAGTGAACGCAGTCGACATATTGTCGGTGAAGTTGCCCGCAGTATACTTCGCAACGATGTCGTGTTTACCGATCGACAAATTGTTCGTGGTAAACGTCGTATCGCCGTTCGCGTCGAGGATGTCGCCGCCGAGAGCGACGTTGCCTTCGTAGAAGGTGAACAATCCCGTGGCGATCGGCGTGCCACTGGCGGGCGTGTAAGCCTGTGCCGTGAACGTGATCGTCTCGCCGAATTCCGCCGTCGTACTGTCTGCGTCCAGCGTGACTTCCCCGCCAACGCCCGTGTTGTTCCAGAACGGAACGTACTGGTGTGCGAGCACGCCACCGGTACCCGCAACGAGGTCGACGGTGCCGTTGTTGTCGAAGTCTCCCGAAACGATGCCATCGATCGTTCCCGCGATGGTCGGGTACGGGTTGCCGAGCGCCCGCACGAGCTTCGTAGTCGCCGCCGTGGACGATCCGAGGAAAACGGAAACTTCATCGTTGGTGAACCCGCTCACCGTGGCCGCGATATCGTCGAAACCGTCGAGGTTGAAGTCCCCGGCTGCGACATCCTTGATCTGGGCATTCGCAGTCTGCGCGTTCGATTTGGACACGAACGTACGGCTCGCTCCATTGTTCAAAAAGAGTGAGACGCTGTTTCCCGAACCGACGACGAGATCTTTCTTGCCGTTCTTATCGAAGTCTCCCATCGCCAAGCCCGAGGCCGTCGTGAACGTGAAGAAGCTACGCGTGGCGGTGAATCCCCCGCCACCACCGCCGTAATACACGATGACGCGGCCCGATCCGAACCGCGTATCGATCGCGGCAAAGTCGAGGTTGCCATCGCCATCGAAATCGAACGCGACGGGTCGCGTGAATACACCCGATAAGCCGGCCTTCGCAGAATTCGCCACTTCGGTGAAGGTCGCACCCGTACCGTTATTCAGCAGAACGACATATTCGCTGTTGTTGGGGGAACCGGCCGTCGTGATGATGAGATCGTTGGTACCGTCGCCGTTGAAGTCTCCGGCGACGATGCCGCCGAGCGTTGCGTTCGGGGCCCCTTTCGCGTCGGCGTCGACCGTGAAGTTCGCGATGCGGGTAAACGACCCATCGCCACCGCCGCGGTACACGAGGACCGTGCCATCACTCGTAATGGCGGCCACATCGGCTTTACCGTCGCCGGTGAGGTCTGCGGCAGTAATCGCCGCACCGATGTTCGCATCGGTCAGGCTGAAGAATTGCAGGTTGATCGCCGACGGCGTGTAACCTTTACCCGTTAGCCCAGTGCTCGTGAAGACGTCGATACTACCGGCCTTCGACTGGCCGCCGACGAAGTCCACGCGGCCATCGTTGTTAATATCCGCGATGACGACGCGCGACGGCGCACCGAAGCCGGCCGCCGGGGAAGTCGGCGCGGGGAAGTTTCCCTCGGTAAAGAGCGTAGTGATCGGGATCGGTGTGGTCGCGGGGACCGACCGATCTTCCAATTGTTCGATACGCGGCGTGAAAGCCTTCATCGGTGAGGCTTTCGCGGGCGTGGAACGGTACCGACGGGCGAACCGGAAGGGGGACATTCGCATCTCTCCAACGGCAACGTGGCGGCCCGGCGCAACGTGCCGGGTACTATAACGACGGTACAGAGTATCTATTGGATCGGTTTCAAAAAAAATCTTCTACGCCGAGACTTCCGAATTTGCTCATCCCATCCATTTTCGCGACGGACGCGACGCGCGAACCGTCCCTTTACGAATAGCAGGTCGCAGCGTTACAATCGATTATCGCAGTTGCGACGAGCGAAGGCAGGATAATCGACCGATCGGTGGCAGGAGGGCTTCGGGGTGGACGAAACGAACCGAGACGGGTGGCCGATCGCGGTGGGGCTTGCGTACCCAGTCGTCGCCTTCGAGGTGCTGCTCAGGTGCGGTGGCGCGATGGGGCCACTAACGTTCCACCCACTCGTCCGTTTCGCGAAAATTTATCGGTTTTAAGATGAAGTAAACAAACGATTTGCGTCATGATAAGGCCATCGAGACTCAAGTCCGCTTGATTTTTCAGTCCGCATAGACGATACTGTTTATAGACAACTGGTTTCAGCACTTTTCGGTTCACTCCGAGATGCGACGCACGGTAGGCAACAGACATCGTTTGTTGGCTGCGTCTGCTGGGAACAGAAGTCTTATTTCGTGCCGATGTTTGCGTCATTGGTTTTTGTCAGAAAACCTAATTAGACGCAGGCTAAACACGAACGAAATACCTGACACCGCAAAAAACATTCAACCTCGCGTTTCTACCACGCGGGGTTGTTTGCTATGTATCTCCGCAACTCCTTTAACCATCTCTTACCATGATTAACGTGACCCGTTTCCTCGCTGTTTCGTGTTTGATTTGCGCCTCATGCATGGCAGGCTCGTTTGCTACCCCACTTCTCGCTCAGACGAAGGACAGTGCGGCAAAGCCTAAAAAAAACGCACTTCCCAAGGTCGGCGCTGTACCGGACAGTATCCGAACCGAATGGAAGCTCGACGATTACTACAGCAAGTACGCCGACGCCGGCGGGCTGCCGGTCCTCGCCTCCAAGAAGGTAGACGACAGAGCATTAGCGACAGCCGCATACATCGTCGCCAAAATGCTGTCTGAACGACCGGACGTTCATAAGGCACTAATCGAGTCGCGGGTGCGAGTTGGAATCATCGGCAAGGACCAGCAGACTACCGACCTGCCCGAGTATGCCGGGCTACGTGCCGAGGCCGACAGGTGGAACAAAAGATCGCGCGGACTGAGCGCGACGCCGGACAAACCAGCCGTGAGTGCGGGGGAGGAGAATCTAATTTACCTGCCGAACGACAGGTACAAGGGGGAATCGATCCTGGTCCATGAGTTCGGCCACACAATCCACGAAATGGGTTTGAATACGGTGGACCCGAAGTTTGAACCGCGACTGAAGGACGCTTACGACGCGGCGAATAAGAAGGGGCTGTGGGCCAAGACGTACGCTGCGACCGATTTCAAAGAGTACTGGGCAGAGGGCGTACAGTCTTACTTCGACTGTAACATGTCAGTCCGTGTGCCCGATGGAATTCACAACGGGGTCGCGAACCGAGCCTCGCTCAAGAAGTATGATTTGGCCCTTTACGAGTTGATCGACGATACGCTCAAATCGCCGAAGTGGTCGATGGCGCAGCCTTTCCCAACGAAGTAAATTGCGATGAAACAATCTCAACGCATTCCTGTTGCGCACGACGCTGGCAGGATCAGTGGGCTGACACCCACCGCTCGCCTTCGGACGTGCGTTTCGCAAGTGGCAATTTGACTACTATGACGACTGAAAGGCGAGCGGGGGAGGTCACTCCCCTGATTCTTCCTGCGGCATGGACGATGTGCATTTCACTCGCAGATTCAGACCCGCAGCGAGCCGCGAAACGCCCTGGCGGCGTAATACGATTGTGCGCCGTTGTGATACGTGAAGACCTGCCCGTAGCGGCGATCGCAAAAGAGCGCACCGCCGAGTTCGCGCATATCCGCAGGCGTTTTCACCCAACTCGACGTCTTCTCGTCGAATTCGCCCAATGCCTGTAGTTCTCGATATTGTTCTTCCGTTAAAAGTTCGATACCCATGGCGGCGGCCATATCGAGTGCGTTATTTGCGGGTTTGTTTTCTTTCCTCGAATCTAACCCTTCACGGTCGTAGCAGACGCTTCTGCGGACTGTCGGGCTTTCTGCCGAGCAATCGAAGAACGTGTATTCGCCCGTTTTTTTATCGTGGCCGACAACATCCGGTTCGCCGCCCGTTCGTTCCATTTCATGGAGCGACCACAGTTTATCGGTATTCGCTTCCAGCCTGGCTTTCACTTTTGCCCATTCGAGACCGAGATGCCGTCTCTTGTTTTTTTCAAAACGAACTTTTAGCGTTTCGAGCAGAACTTCCCGTCGTTCTGGCGACAAGACTTTGTTTGCTTTCATAACAGCTCCTTTATTCATGCGATGTCAGCAAGCGGGGTGAGGTTCCCACGGACGTTCGTCCATGAGCTTGTGTTGATCGTACCCAGGATTATCGTGTCGCCAAGTGACGCGAAACTGTCGCCGCTGTTCGTTCACTCCCTGCCAATCTTTCCGATTCGGCGCACCTCCGTTCGTCGGCGCATAAAATGAACGCGAACGATCCACGGGCGACCGATAGGGAGATCGCAGGCGTGACGACCGAAGCCTTACCGCCGACTGAACGGGATCGCGCCCGCATTGCGCTCGCCTACCACTTCGTGCGCGTGCAACTGCCGTCGGTGACGATGACGCGCGAGGCATTCGATGCACATCTGTTGCGGACGTTTCGCATTTTTGCAGCGAAAATCGACAAAACACCCGGTGTCACGCCGGCGACGTGGACGACGTATCTCGACGGGCTTTACGCGACCGATTGGGCCGTCTGCATCGGCTGCCTCGACGGGCAAGAATCGGCGTGGGAACTGCTGTTCGCGGCACGAACGGGCCGCAGCGATTGTTTGCTCGTCGATGCGTTACGCGCACGGGCGGTGCGGCTGTACCCGCGAAACGAAGAGAAACAGGAAACCGCGGTCGACGAATTTTGGAGCCACCTGATCGTGGCGGATTCGGAAGGCACGTTGCCGGTGATGGCCCGGTTCGATGGCCAACGCCCGCTCGCGCCGTGGCTGATTCGCGTGTTCCAGAATTGGCATTTATCGAAGTTGCGACAACACACCGGCATTCAGACGTTACCCGACGACGACATTGCGATGCCGATCCCGAGCGCGCCAAAAGAAGAAGCCCGCTGGCACGACGCCTTTAACGTGGCGGCCCGCGACTGGCTCTCGCAGGTATCGGATAGCGAACGGCTGATCCTCGGGTTGCGCTGGCGCTACAAAATGAGTCAGCGCGATGTCTCGCACCTCCTCGGCGTCCACGAAGGAACGATCTCGCGACAGACCGACAAACTCCGCGATAAAGCTCTGGATGCCATCGGCCAGAAGCTCATCGACGACGGCTGGACCGGCGACGACCTCGAACGCTTCGTGCTCACCGAAATCGGCGGCGTCCTCACCGACGACCCGCTCATGTCCGCCGACCACCTCGGCCGACTTCTCGCCGCCAAAGGCAAGTCGATCCCGGCGTAAATTCTCCGCGCGGACTATCGGGGGGCGTTCCGGTAGAATGATCGCATTCGCCAACGATACCCGCGCGAGGAACACCGGTGTCCACCGACCGCATTAGCGATTACCTGGCTCAGTTCGCACAAACCCGCACGCAGTTGCTCGATCAATTGCGGCGCGTCATCATCGGGCAGAACGACGTCGTCGAACAGATTCTTGCGGCGATTTTCACACGCGGGCACTGCTTGCTCGTCGGCGTACCGGGGCTGGCGAAGACGCTCATGGTGTCGAGCATCGCGCAGATTCTCGACGTCGGTTTCAAGCGGGTGCAGTTCACCCCAGACCTCATGCCGTCGGACATCACCGGCACGACGGTTCTCGACGAAACGCCCGAAGGCCGACGCGAGTTCCGCTTCATCCAGGGGCCGATTTTCGCGAACATTTTGCTCGCTGACGAAATTAACCGCACGCCACCGAAAACGCAGGCGGCACTGTTGCAGGCGATGCAAGAGCGCGAAGTCACGATCGGCTCCGAGACGCACAAACTCCCCGACCCGTTTTTCGTGATCGCCACGCAAAATCCGATCGAACAGGAAGGCACGTACCCACTGCCCGAAGCGCAACTCGACCGCTTCATGTTCAACGTAAAAGTCGATTACCCGACACTCGACGAAGAGAAGCGCATCGTCAGCATGACGGCGAAAGACGAAACCGCCGAACTGACAAAAGTGCTGACGGGCAAGGCGATCTTGAACTTGCAGAAGCTCGTACGGAGCGTGCCCGTCGGCGATTACGTCACCGATTACGTGGTGAAGCTGGTGCGGGCCACGCGACCGCAAGACCCGACCGCCCCCGACTTCATCAAGCGGATGATCGACTACGGCGCAGGCGTGCGTGCGGGGCAGTATCTGGTGCGTGCGGGGCAGGCGTTCGCCGCGATGGACGGCCGGTTCAGCGTCGCCATCGACGACATCAAGAAGGCCGCGATCCCCGTGTTGCGCCACCGCCTCGCGGCCAACTTCCAGGCGCAGGCCGAGGGTAAAACGAGCGACGACATCGTCGTCGAATTGCTGAAAACCGTCAGCGACCCCGAACCGTCGAAGTACGTTTCCGGTGCGAAGAAGAAGCTGTAAGCCTCTCGTCGAAAGGTTCACTATGTCGGTTCGGCTCCTGCTCGCAACGATCGTTCTCGTCTGTGTACCGGTCGTTGTGGGGGCGGCGGGGCCGGGAGAAAAGCTCGAGGTGCCTGCGGTGGTGGCTGCGCCGTTCGCGCTGTTGCTGTTGGCGATTGCCGTCTTCCCGCTCGTGGCCGAACATTGGTGGCACACCAACCGCAACAAGGGAATTGTCACTGCTGTTCTGTGCGTCCCCATCGCAGTCTATCTGTTGACGGTACCCAACGGGCCGAAGTTTCTGTGGCACGGCATCGAAGAATATTTCTCGTTCATCGTGCTACTCGGTGCGCTGTACGCGATTTCCGGCGGCGTCGTTCTGAGTGGCAACTTGCCCGCGAAGCCGACGACGAACGTCGCCTTCCTGGCAATCGGTGTGGTACTCGCAAATATCGTCGGCACCACCGGCGCGAGCATGTTGCTGATTCGGCCGATGTTACGCACGAATCGCGAGCGCAAAAACACCAGGCACATTCCGATTTTCTTCATCTTCATCGTCAGCAACTGCGGTGGCCTCCTCACGCCACTCGGCGACCCGCCGCTGTTCCTCGGCTTCCTCAAAGGCGTCGATTTCTTCTGGACGATGCGACTCTGGCCGCAATGGCTATTCGTGAATGGATTATTACTCTTCACGTTTCTCATCTGGGACATTCAAGCATATAGTCGTGAAGCCGCCATTGATATCCGAACCGACGACCGCATCCGGGAACCGCTTTCGATACGCGGTTGGAAGTGGAACTTGCCGCTGATGCTCGGCGTAATTGCAGCCGTGTTGGCGAAAAAGTACGTCAAAGAGTTCCCCGTCTGCGAATTGTTCATGGTCGCGATGGCGGGGCTGTCCGTGTGGCTGACACCGAAGGCGATCCGGGAAGCGAACCGCTTCGCGTGGGGGCCGATTATCGAAGTGGCGGTGTTGTTCGCAGGCATTTTCGTGGTGATGGTGCCCGCGTTAGCACTTCTGGATAAGCACGGGAACCTGTTCGGCATCACCGAGCCGTGGCAATTCTTCTGGGTGACGGGCATCCTTTCCAGTGGCCTCGACAACGCGCCGACGTACATGACGATGGGTTCGCTCGCGGTGCAGGTCGGCCCGTGTAAGGACTTCGCGGACCTCGCCGCCAGCCAACCGGCACTGCTCGCCGCCGTCAGTTGCGGCGCGGTTTTCATGGGTGCAATGAGCTACATCGGCAACGGCCCGAACTTCATGGTGAAAGCCATCGCCGAAGAAAGTGGCTACCGAATGCCATCATTCTTCGGCTACATCGCTTACGCGACATTCATCTTGATTCCCATTATGATCGCGACGACGTGGATTTCGTTTGTGAAGTAAACTCAGGGTTCGACGGCATCGCCTTGTATGAATGACTTTAGTTGTCGGATTCGGACGCCACTTCGCCACCGGCGCGCGTGACGAGCTTCCTCAACGTTCTGGGGTCGATCGTTTCTTTTAGAAACGCCACGTGTCCATCGCAGAACACGGTGTGCGCTCCGCCTGGGTGGAAGCTGAAGATTTCTTCGTTCGGCCCGCAGTTGTTAGTGCCCCACGGGCAGGAGGGCGGGCCGCCGAATGGTGACTTGTTGTTGTTGATGCCCTTCGAGATGCCGTACGCGCAATCCGGCTCGGCCCAACGGTGGATCTGCCGAAGGCCCCCAATCGGGTCCGGGTAAGGCATGGTCATCGTCTCGTTCCGCCCGACATCCTCCCCGATAGCGATAGTGTTACTCGTTCCGTCGGTGATCGAAAGAACCGACTGCTTACCGAGGACCAGCCCAGCGTCGGCTCGCGTAAACTTATTACGGACCCCCGTCACCGGATCCACGTCCACGTAATATACCGGGCCGTAATCGGTACAGCCGTAGCCTTGGGTGTCCGTTGGTAGCGGTCGAAGTGGGTTACTCGGGCAAATGAGCAGGGAGAGAACAGCCTTCGCGGCCGCCTGGTTCCCTGGGGTGGCATTGTAAGCCTTCGTCAGATCGAACTGACGGTAGACGTTCTCCTGCTCCAGGTACGGTAACAGGAGGGTGAAAGTGGAATGCAACTCGAACGCCACTGAGGCCGGGCTTGTGGCGTAGTTCGTCCCTTGGCCACTCGATGGCATAAATCCGTTGGCGCTCTCGGAGTTATGAAGTCCGAGGCCGAGTTGCCGGAGTTGATTCGAGCATCGCGTTCGGGACGCCGCCTCGCGGACCTTCTGGACGGCGGGCAACAACAGCCCAATCAAAATGGCAATAATCGCGATGACGACGAGCAACTCGATCAGGGTAAATGCAGAGCGACGAGACATAGTAACCTCTGGAAAAATCAGGCTAACACCTGCCTTACAGACAAGATGTTATGAAATGCCCACTCGCACGCAACCTGTACTCCGTAAGTTTCCGCACATTGTCACCGACTTACGCTCGCGGGATAGAATCACTTCAGATGACTCGCTCTCCGTAACGCCTGAGACTTACCGTGCCAAAGAAGGATCCCCTCGAGCCGCAGCGGTGTGCCGAGCTACTCGCTGCCCTCGCCGCCCCGGAACGGTTGAAAGTCGTGCGATTTTTGGCCGGTGGACCGCACAATGTAACGGAAATTGTCGCGATGCTGGACATTCTGCCGGTCAACGTGTCGCACCATCTCACCGTACTCAAGCACGCGCGACTGGTCCGAGGCAAGAAGCAAGGTCGGTACGTGTGGTATTCGCTGTGGCCGGGGATTCTCGAAGAAGCGGTCGAAGCGGGCATCCCGAGGGACGCGCTAAACTTCGGTTGCTGCCGACTCGAATTGCCCTCCGAAGCCGGCAAGATGAAAACCGAGTGTTGATGGTTTCACATCCCGAGCCGCCTTAACGTCGCTGCAATCTCGTGGCGAGGAATCGACCATCCGTTCGCGTCGGTCCAGCCGGGGAAGAAGTCGCCGAATGCGTTGACTTCGAGGATGTGATGGTTCGGGGAATTCTGCTCGAAAACCAAATCGACGCCCGCGATCGCGCTGTCGAAGCATTCGGCGGCATTCGAGCAACTATCGAGTGCATCGAGCCAGATTCGGGTGGGGATTTGCGAACGGCACGATGCCCAATCGCCGCGACGGCCGCCGAGGTGGAGGTTCGTCATCGGTGCCGAACTCAGTCTGAAGATGGTCGCCACCGGCTTGCCGTAAATGCACACGACGCGCACGTCGAAATTTTGGTCGTCGATTTGGGCAAGCGGGATGCCACGTTGAACGAAAAGCCCTTCCTGAAGCAGAAATTCGAGCGCAGGTCGGATCTCGTTCTCGCCGCGTAACCGCCGGATCGATCGCGTGTTGTAAAACTGCCCATTTTTGACTGTCATCGAGGTGTCCGCCGTCCAATTGTCGCCCCGATATAGCGCGACGATCCCCGATGCCGAGGAGCCGGTATTCAACTTGGCGTACGTCGTGGGCCAGTTCGTTTTTCGGATCTCGTCGAGTAACTGCGATGCGGACGGATGCGCGATCGGTAGCCAGTCTGGCACCGGCACGCCGTTCGTTCGCAAGCGTTGCGTCGTTGCGGTTTTGTCGAACATCGCTGCAATCGCGTTCGGGCAGGCGGTCGGGTGGAGGTGCGGTCGCGTCGAAAATTGCAACTGGAGGTTGCGAAGGATTCGCCGAAACCCTGCATGTTGCAAGCCCGGCCGCGCGAGCCACCCTTTCGGCAACGGCTCCGTTTGCCAGTCGATCGTCAGTTCGTTCGGGCGATCGATTGCACCGGCAGTGAGTAACAATCGCGCGACTGCCAAATCTTTGCCCGGCGATTCGAGTCGCACGATGGCAGGTGTATCGAACGCGGGAAACCGGTCGAGATTTCCATCGGCGGCGATGATCTCCGCCCACGGCACGAGCACGACCTTCGGCGCGCGTCCATACGCGAGCAGTTCGCGGTGGTAGCATTCCCACCGCTTACTGCCGGGGTTGGCAATGCAGACGTACGGCAACACTATTCGATGTCGCCTTCATAAAGGTATTCGGGCAACTCGTCGTTGAACGGAGGTCGTTGATTATGCTGACCCGTCACGTTCACCTTCACTTTGGTTTTCACCAAGGCATCGGTACCTACAGCCGTCATGGCATTGCTGCGGAGGTTCAGATATTCCAAGTTCTTCAAGTCGGGGCAGTTCGCGAGCAGTTCCGCACCATCATCGGTGATGCACCCGCTCTGGAGGTCGAGGACTTTGAGGCGTTTCAGGATGCCGGAATCGACGAGTTCTTTCGCACCTTTATCGCCGAAATCGGTGAGCCGTAGCCGTAGGTGCGTCAGCTTCGTCAAATGCGTCGAACGACAGATCGCCGAGAGTTGCTTGAAGCGGATATACGCGCCGTTGCCGCCATCTTCTTCGTCGTCGTTGTCGTAATTCACCGCGTGCGGATGACAAAGAATGTGCGTGACGTTCGCCATCGACTTGTTGTTCGCCAGAACCTCGAGCGGGTATCGGCTATTGTGGTACATCTGCACGATTCGCAGATTGGGCATCGGTAACGCGAAGATCTTCTTGGCATCGACACGATGAGCGAGCAAGTACAGTTCTTCCAAGTTCGGCATCTGCTTGACGAGGTGATACGCGAGTTCGCCAGTCGTATGGCAGTTCATGTCGTCTTCATCGCCGTTGGGAAGCGTCACCGACTCGCCGAGGCGGAACTTCCGCACGCTCGACAGAAACGGGCACTTGCACAGGGCGTGCATACTTCGGCCGTATTCCACGGCATCTTCGGGTACATCTGGACCCGGCTCGAATTCGTCATCGTACGAAGTCGTTTCCACGATCAGTTCTTGCAGCAACCTCGCGGCGGGTGTGGTGCGCAAGGCGCGGGCCTGATTCACGGTGAGATCGTAAAACTGCACGCTCGTCAGCCAGCCGCGCGAGAACGTGTGCGCGACTGGTGAATGCTGTTGTTTCGTGCGATAATCTTCACTTTTCTTGCCGTCGAGCGTGAACGGGACGAGACTGCCGGAGCCACTCGCGTTCGTGAGCCTTTAACAGTTTCGCTTCTTTTTTCTTCAACCCGTCGCGTTCGCCTTTCGACAGCGATTCGTCTTCGAGCGCCAGTTGCACCTGCATGAACTCGCCGCGCACATCGCCGGCTTCGATGAGCAGATCGGCGTAGGCGTTCCATGCGGCGAAGTCGTGCGGGTTCGCGATGATGGCTTTCTCCATCGCATCGCTCGGCGTCGCGGTCTGCGCGGGCGTCGTTTCCACGTATCCCTTGCCGGTTTTCTCGCGAATGAGTTTGTCCGCTTCGGACTGCGTTTTTTCGGGCGTCGGGAACGACTTCGTCTGCGACTGACCCGCCGTGCCGACCTTCCCGTAGTTCACGGTGAAGGCGTTCCCGATCACGTCGATCGTCCAAAACTTGTGGGACTTCGCATCGCTGAACTGAAACGAACGCATGAGGTTCTCCAAGAGTAAAAGTTTAATTGACGAGCTTCGGTTCTTTCCATTGCCAGCCGATGATGGCCGCGATCAGCGGCACGCAGCCGATGAGCGCGAACAGGTCGGCGTACTTCCCCGGCCCGGCGAGATTAAAATCGCCGATCATCTTGGTCACGCCCGAGATGACGAGCCACGACATACAGCCGCAGACGCCGAGAATTTGTGCCGTGTGCCGAGGTACGATATCTTGCGCCAATGAAAAGAAAATGGCGAAGCCGCCCATCGCCGCCGCCGCAACGATGTAGAAGAACGCGAACTTCGCCCACAACACATCCGACGAAATAAACGCAGCCGGCATCGATGCACAGAACACCGTGACGGCGAGGAACAGCATCGTCTGTTTACGGGAGGTTTCGACGGTACGCCCGCCGCGGATTCGCTTGCGGATGAGCCAACCGGAGAACAAGCTGCCGAGGTCGGCGGCAACGTAGAACCCAGCGAGCACCCACTGTTCGCTGCGGCCGGTGAGTCGAATGTCTTCGGTGAGGTAGCGAGGGAACCATTGATTATAAAAATGCCAACAGAGGTTCACGCAGACGCCCGTACCCAAACAAATCCAGAACGGGAACATGCCCAGAACGTCCGCAAACGACCGCGTGGGTTCGGCTTCGTAACCGGGGTCTGTCGTGGGTGGGGCGTCGATGATTCGACCGCGTTCGCCGCGAGTTTGCGCCATCCACAAGATCGCCCAAAGCACGCCGACCGCACCGACGGAAATGAACACGGTTCGCCAACCTTCGCCGGTAGACGTATCGACGAACAGCAGCACCAACAGCGGTGTGGCGATGGCACCAATCGAGGCCCCGCTATGGAAGAAGCCGTTTGCCACGCTACGCGATTCGCGCGGGATCACTCGCCGAATGCACGCGACCGCGCACGGCCAGTTGAACGCTTCCCCGAGGCCGAGTACGACGCGAAGCACCATCAGCGCCGCCACCGCACCCGCCGGCACGAACCCCGTTAGCAACCCCGCCAGCGACCACACGAGAATCGCGCCGAGGTACAGCCAGCGTAAGCTGAAGCGATCGATGAGGAATCCAGCAACGATCTGAAACAAGCCGAACGAGAGGCCAAACGCGAAGTTGATGTTCGCGTAAACGAGGTTGCGCTTGTCGGGGTCGGGTTCGAACTCGGGCAGCAGGTAGCGTTGCGTGTTATAAAGTGCGAGCCGATCCATGTAGTTAATCATGGTTGCCAGGAACAGCAACCCGACGATCCGCCAGCGCCACGACTCGATAGGGAAGGGGCCAGCAGCAGGCAGAGCCATACAGCACATCACTCGTAACCGGTTGGGGGAGGCAACGGGTCACATCGTAGCCGATGTGCAACCCCCCACGCAACGGGTGAGCTTTCATTTCGTTCGCAAGCGGTAGGAATTCTGCGTCTACCGCAGACGCGGTGACTCTGATAAAACGATCTGTGTTGCCGCACGACACCGAAGGATCCCTCCCGTGACCGACCAGACGAAGAAATGGTTCCAGACCACCGCCATCGACTACCCGAACAGCCGCCCGCACATCGGTACGGCATTCGAGAAGCTCGGGGCCGACGTACAGGCCCGCTATCGGCGGATGGAAGGCTACGACGTGCTGTTCCTGATGGGCAACGACGAAAACACGCTGAAAGTCGCGGACAAAGCGAAGGAACTCGGCCTCGATCCACAAGCGTATTGCGACGATATGGCTCGGCAGTTCCGCGAAGTCTGGGACGCGCTCGACATCTCTTACGACGTGTTCATTCAGACGAGCCACGACCGGCACAAAGAGTGTTGCCGCAAGTTCATTCAGAAGGTCTACGACAACGGCCACATCTACAAGGGGGCTTACGAAGGCTGGTTCTGCCCCGGCTGCGAGGAGTTCAAATCGGAGAAGCTCCACAAGGAAAATGCCGGACTTTGCCCGAACCACAAACGCCCGCTCGTGCGCCGCTCGGAACCGTGCTGGTACTTCAAACTCAGTTCGTTTTCGGATCGCCTGCTCGCGTTCCTCAAGGACAATCCCGACTTCGTGCAACCCGATAGTCGTCGAAACGAGATGATCGGTTTCATCGAAGCCGAGGGCCTCGAAGACCTGAACATCTCGCGGCATGGCGAAGCGTGGGGAATGAAACTGCCATTCGACCCCGAGTTCACGATCTACGTCTGGTTCGATGCGCTACTCACGTACATCACCGGCATCGGCTACGGCGACGATGAAGCGCTGTTTCAAAAGAACTGGCCAGCGGACATTCACTTCATCGGCAAAGACATCACGCGCTTCCATTGCCACATCTGGCCCGCGATGTGTTGGGC
>JAYWCL010000181.1:0-20447 GCA_043780595.1 Limnoglobus sp. | reverse complement strand
CAAGCAACGCGGCGTCGACTGGCAATTCAAACTCGCAGACGCACGCATAAAGTTAAAGCGACTTTACCCCAAAACCAAGACTTGACGACGCACTAGTGGTATTGGAGTTGTGCTGAAAATCGCAGGACTAAAAAACAAATTGCGGCGATAGGATTTGAACCTATGACCTCCAGGTTATGAGCCTGGCGAGCTAACCGGGCTGCTCCACGCCGCGTCTTGTAACTGAAGTATAGGGGGCGTTTGGATTTTGGGAAGGTCTCTTTCACTTCGACCTGCCTCAAAACGGCAATTCGTCTACAATTATCGAAGTAACCTCGCGCGGATTTCCCCTCGGAGCCATCCCTTGCCGCTGCCCCAGCTACCGTTGCTCTGCATGGGTGGCATCCTCTGCCTGACCCCCCTAACTCTATACCTATTCTGGCTTTCCGCCGTCAACCGACGCGACCGCCCCACGGTGGTTTCGTCCCGGTGGGACTTCGTTTCGCTGTTGGCGGCACTCGGTGGCTTCCTGTTATGCGTGGGCCTTTTACTCAGCTCTGTGGCGACGAAAAAAAATCCGCTACTGAACGGCGCGAACGTGCGAGAGAACTGGGAGAACGTGCAAATCGCCAGTTTGGTGCTGCCAGTCGGGTATCTGTTATTGGTGCTTGCGTGTGCGGCACTGACGTTGCAATCGCGGCGGAAATCGCTGTCGGTTTACAATATCGATCTCGCATCCGCAGAGGCGACTTTGCGCGATCTGTTCGCGCACATGGGCATCGAGGCGAAACGGTTCGGGAACGTTTGGTCCGACGATCGGCCGTTGATCGAAGTCGTTCCCTTCCATGCGTTTAGCCATATTACGGTGAAGATTCTGGCTGCCGACGAACGCCTGAATGAGGAACTCGAACGCGAGTTGCGCTCGTCGCTCGCGACCTGTTCCCGCGGTGAAAATACGGCGGGGGCGTGGCTCTCGACGGCCGCAATGAGTGCGTTCATCAGCGTGATGTGTTGCGTGATCCTATTCGTTGCCGCTTCCGTCTCGGGGCGATTGTAATCCCAGACTTCTTCAGACAGGATTAACAGGATTAACAGGATTGATTCGAGAAATGCTTCTTCACTGTCTATACTTCACGCGGTCGGAAATGACACGTTACCAATCTAGCAATTCAATCCCGTTAGCCCGACGCGCTAGCGAGGGATTGCTATCGTTTCAGCGATGTCGTGCCTTCTCGCGGGTTCCCCTCGCTTGCGCGTCGGGCTAACAAAAAAACGTATCGAATCACCCGCTTCGAATTATAAATCCTGTTGCATCTTGTGAATCCTGTCCCAAAAAACTGCGAAATGGCAAGCTGGTGAATTTGTGCGTGTTGTGAAGCCTGTCGAGCGATTCCCAAATAATGGATTACCGAGTTTTGTCGCGTCGTAACGATTGCGCGGTCGATGCGTATGGGGAACGCGATACCGCCACCACGGATGGCGACACCCTTTTGCGAGGAACGCACGATGAAGAAGTTCTTGTTTACAATGGCCGTTGCCGCTGGTGTTGTCGTCACCTCGAATGGGGCGAACGCACAATGGGGCGGCCCTCCGGGTGCCGGCGGAATGCCTGGCGGGATGCCGGGTATGCCACCGGGCGGAATCCAGGGAATGCCATACGGCCCGCCCCCCGGCGCGTCGATGGCAAGTGGCGGTGGGGCCAGCCCCTATGGCTGGAACCCGATGTTCAAGAAAGTGCTGTGGTGGAAGAAGGACAGTTCGTCGCCATGCGGCAAGAACGGCAAAGGCTGTGCCGACACGAACGCGATGCCCGCACCCGGTAGTGGGTTGCCCGGCTCGCCCGGTGCCTCGATGCCTGGCACGTTGGTGTTCCCACAAAACCCATACATTCGCAGCCCACGCGATTACTTCATGTACGGTCAATCGGGCAACTAATGTAGTGGCCAATCCGGGTGCGACGTTCCGCGTCGTACCCGTCGAATCTGAGGTTCCGCTATGCCGCTGTTTGGGGCGCACCTTTCGATTGCGGGCGGACTCACGAAAGCAATCGACGCGGCGCTCGCGCTCGAAGCGCAGACGGTGCAAATTTTCACTGCCACGCCGTCGCAGTGGAACGTGTTCGCCACGGGGCAATCGGGCGAACGCTCGCCGCTCGATGCGTATACGGGGAAGCAGATCCTTGCGAATGATGTCGCGGCATTTCTACAACTTGCGAAGAAATCGAAGTTGCAGTTTCTGACGGCACACGATTCGTATCTCATCAATCTCGCGTCGCCCGATGATGCCATCTACGAAAAATCGATAGCCGCGTTCGCATATGAACTCGACCGTGCGGAGGCGTTGGGACTCGCGTACTTGGTGACGCACCCCGGCGCGCACGTTGGCAGTGGCGAGACGGCCGGTTTGCGGCGGGTGGCCGCCGCCGTCGATCGCGTTCATGCCTTGCGGCCCAGTCAAAATGTGAAAGTGCTGCTCGAAACCACCGCCGGGCAGGGGAGTTGCCTCGGTGCGAACTTCGACCATTTCGCATACTTGTTGAATGCTGTGAAGGCACCCGATCGGCTCGGTGTTTGCGTCGATACTTGTCACATTTTCGCGGCGGGTTACCCGCTGGGCACCGAAGGCGAATATGTATCGACGTTTGAAGAATTCGATCGAACGATCGGATTGAAGCAGATCCTGTTGTTTCACATCAACGACAGCGTGAAAGGTCTCGGCAGTCGCGTCGATCGTCACGCGGGGATCGGTTTGGGAATGATCGGCGAACCGGCGTTCCGAAGGCTCGTGACCGACCCGCGATTTCGCGAGTTGCCGATGATTCTGGAAACGCCGAAAGAAGACGATGCCGGTGGCCCGATGGACCCAATCAACCTCGGCAAACTGCGTGCATTTCTCCGCGAAGCGGTTTAGTTGAAAAACTGTTCGAGGCGGTATTCAGTGGGGAATTGTGGCGTACCTCCCGCCTGCGTACATGCGAATGCGGCCACTGCCGTACCCCAATGGTCGATCGTGTATATGCCGTTCCGATGAGCATCTGGGATTCGCTCGCGAAACTCACCGTCGAAATCTTATGTCGAAGAAATCGCGTCCTCGCGGACCGAGCGTATCGGGCTTCGCCACTTTCCTGCAGGCTCGCCACGGCAAAAGGCCGAATCGAGTTCGTCATCCTACGGACCGGACGTTCGCCTCCGGTTGCTCTCATCACATAAACGATAGTAATCCCTCGCTAGCGCGTCGGGCTAACAAGAATGGACTGTTAGACTGGTAACGTGTCATTTCCAGCCGTGAGAAGTATAAACATGTATCGTTCTGCGGATGCGTTTACTGCCAGCCGCGTTTGCGGAACAGGTAGCCGGCGATGGTAATCCAGCAGGTGGCGAGGCCGAGCGCGGCGATCAGGTGGATCCAGTGTTCGGACTTGACACTGTTGGATAATGAGGCGTGCAAGATGCGGGGGATGTGGAATTCGAGTGCGAGATACGGGATGAACGGGATGCCGTTCGTGGAACAAATGATGAGTACCAACGACACGGAAAGTAGATAGCACATCGCACCGAGGAACGCGGCCCGTTGGGTTTTGGCGAGCGTGGCGACGGTCATGCCGATGCCGAGGAATCCGGCGGCGACGGCACCGAGCGAGAGCCAGAAAAATAGCGTCGAAAGCACCGACACTTTGTAAATGCCCGCGATGGTCGCCGCGAGGCCGCAACCCATGAGCGGATAAAACAGGAACTTCGCCGCTAAAATTTCTGCGGGTGATGCGGGCGAAAGCGCCTGCGCCAGAAGCACGCCGCGCTCGCGCTCTTCGCAATTCAACGTCGGCAACAAGTATACGCATGTAAAGTATAATGCGAACACGACGAGGCCCGTGGCGATCGCCGAACGGAAGTCGAGCACTTTGCCACCGAGACCCTGGCGCTCGATGAATATGGCGGGGACGAATGCGTTCGGCGGGGCCTTGGCACCGAGTGCGATGCGCGCCGCCTCAGCATCGCGTTCGAGACGCCCGAACGATTCGCGGATCGCCCACAGGTCGTCGGTTACGGTCGATACGGGCGAACTCGGCAATGCCGCCCCCCCTGCGGCGACGATGTCCTTTTCCGCAATGGCCTGGAAGGCGTATCGAGCTTCGCGGAAGAACCAGTTCTCGTATATTGCCATCGCTTCGGGTTCGCCGGGCGGGTGCCAGATGCGAACTTCGAGCGTCTTGCGGCCATTGTTCCCGACGACCAACTTGAGTCGAATACTGCCGACACCCGGCGAGTAGTTGATCGTACTTTCGATATTCTCGGGTCGCAACGCGCGGTATTTGATGCTCGGTTTCATCTCCTTTGGCGTGTTCGCGTCGAGGTGATCGAGCAGCGTCGACATGTACTGTTTATCTTCCTTCGGGTACTCGATGTAGCAATGGTGAATGCCGCCGACGATGCCGGAACTGGTGGCATCGCCGGAGCCTTCGCCGCCGCCCATCGGGTTGAACACCGTCAGCAAAATCGTCGCCGCGATCAGGAGCAAGCCGAGCGCCAGCCCGCCGCGATTGGCGACGTGCCGATGGCACTCTTTGAGGAACAGCGCACGGAGAATGTAAAATCGCATCGGTTCCCATCGTCAATCGAACGCCAAGCCGGTCAGTTTCAGGAAGGTCGCGTGGAAGTCGAACTCGCGGGTTTTCAGGCTCGCCGTCCGCCCGGCGCGGATCACTTCGGCTAACTTCTGCCGATCCGCATCGTCGTCGAGATTGAAGACGAGCCGCTCGCCAATCGCGGTCACGACATCGACTTTTCGCTCGGTGTGCGCCTGTTTCAGCTTCATCGGCGAATCGAGTGCGATGAGTTTTCCCTTGCACATGATGCCGACGCGGTCGCAGATTTTTTCGACTTCGTCCATGTCGTGCGTAGTTAAAATCACCGTCGCCCCGTCGGCCACACGGTCGCGCAGAATCCGGTGAACGACCTCGGCGGAGTGAATGTCGAGGTTCGCGGTCGGTTCGTCGAGGTAAAGGATTTTGGGTTCGTGAATCAGCGCCCGCGCCAGGAGCAGTTTGCGGCGCATACCCAATGAGTAACCGCGAACGGGTAGGTCGCCGGCTTCGTCGAGTTCGACGAGTTTCAGGCAGTCGCGAACTCGCATCCGGGGCACGCCGTAGAGGTCGGCGAAAAATTCGAGATTGCGTCGCCCGGTGAACTCTTCGAAGTGGTTCTCGCGGTCCGGCACGTAGCCGAACACGGGCTTAATCTTGGCCCAATCGCGAACGATGTCGAACCCCGCGATGGTGACAGACCCCGCGTTCGGCTGGCGTTGCCCGATCAGCACGCGGATCGTCGTCGACTTCCCGGCCCCATTCGGCCCGAGTAGACCGAACAGTTCGCCACGGCGAATATCGAG
This sequence comes from Limnoglobus sp., assembly GCA_043780595.1. Taxonomy (GTDB): domain Bacteria; phylum Planctomycetota; class Planctomycetia; order Gemmatales; family Gemmataceae; genus Limnoglobus. The sequence continues at coordinate 15,083 of JAYWCL010000181.1, read as the reverse complement.
CGAAAGATTGTCGACAGCCGTGAACGCGCCGTACTGTACGCGAAGCTGATTCAGTGAAATCACGGCGACATCGGCGAACATTCCCAACCTCGCGAATCCGTTCGTTCTCGGCACGTTTGAGGCATAGCATGATAGCACAAGAATTACGAGCGAGACGAGCCAAAGAAATCGAGATGGAACGGAGAATTTCTCGCGGAAAGCCCGCGTGCAACGCCTACTTGAAGCGTGACTCGTGAGATTTTATCGACAGTATCGTTGTCGGTTGCGTGTCAGATTCCATTTTCTAATAGATATAGTGGCACGGTTCCAATCGTGGCGGCGTTTTGTCGTAAAGCACCACCGAAACTTTGATTCTGGCGTGGTACCAGATCACCAAAATCGGACGTAAGTCGTTGGTGTGTTAGGTTGGTTCCGAAATTCGGGATGATTCCAGGGATGGGTGGGTGGGTAAGTGGTGGAATCAATGAAGACGGACTCAGCTGCTACCCAAACTGAAGCGTTTGGAACCTGCCCGAAATAGGCCCGTTCGTTACCCTGAATCTTACCGATGACGTTGCGAGTCGTTCACCTCGGCAAGTATTATCCGCCCGCGATGGGTGGCATCGAAACGCACACGCAGACGCTGGCTCGCCATCAAGCGAACGCGGGGTGCGATGTTCGCGTAGTCGCGGTCAATCATGCCGATCGATTGGGGCGCGATGTCACATTCGCGGGTCTCTGCCGTACGCCGAGTCGAATCGATCGCGATGGACCGGTTCGCATTTATCGGGTCGGTCGTGCGGTGAATCTCGCGAAACTCGATATTGCGCCGGGGTTACCATCGACACTCGATAAACTACTCCGAGATCCTCCCGACATCTGGCACCTCCACGCCCCGAACATCACGATGATGCTGGCACTCGCGATCTACCCGGCGATCCGCCCATTGGTGATTACGCACCACAGCGACATCGTTCGCCAACGGTTACTCAAGCACCTCGTGCGACCGTTGGAACGACTCATTTGCAACCGCGCCGAACGCATACTCACCGACAGCCCGCCGTATGCGGGTGGTTCCAGTTTGCTCGCACGGTACCCGTCGAAGGTGGTCGCGTTGCCGCTCGGCATCGAGTTGCAGCCATTCGTGAATCCCTCCGCTGCGGCACTCGTTCATACAAGACAATTGCGTGCGGCTAGTGCGGGGCCGATCTGGATGAGTGCCGGGCGGCTCGTGTATTACAAGGCACTCGACGTCGCGCTCCGTGCTCTTCGAGAGGTACCCGGTACGCTGCACATCATCGGTACGGGGCCGATGGAATCGGCGTGGCGAAGTTTGGCCGCATCGCTCGGCGTGGCGGATCGCGTCGTCTGGCGGGGGCGCGTTTCGGACGATGAACTCGTCGGCACGTACCGCGCGGCCACGGCACTCTGGTTCCCCAGTAACGAACGCAGCGAAGGCTTCGGGTTGGTGCAGGTCGAGGCGATGGCGTGCGGTTGCCCGGTGGTGAACGCGAACATCCCGCATAGCGGCGTACCGTGGGTGAGCCGCCACGGCGAGACGGGCTTAACCGTACCCGTAAACGATCCCGTGGCATTCGCAGCGGCTTCGCGGTGTATGCTTATGGAAGCAGGCTTGCGCGAGCGGCTTTCCCACGAAGCGATTCTGCAAGCGAAACTCCGATTCGATGCGGTGCAGATGGCTGCACGGAGCCTGGAAATTTACCGGGAGGCGATTACCCGATGAAAGTCTTGCACCTGTACTCCGGGAACCTGTTCGGCGGCATCGAACGCTGTCTAATTACCATCGCGAAACGGCAATTTCACACGCCCGACGTCGAGCATCAGTTCGGATTGTGCTTCCACGGCAAGCTCCGCGAGGAACTCGTATCGTGCGGCGCGGTCGTTCACGATTTCGGTGCCGTGCGGGTGAGCCGACCGTGGACGGTATGGGAAGCGCGGCGACGGCTGAAAATGCTGCACGCGAAGAAACCATACGACGTGTGCATCACGCACGCCGGTTGGTCGCACGGGGTGTTCGCACGTGCCGCGAAATCGGTGGGACTGCCGATCGTGCATTGCGTTCACGACGACCTCACCGATGCAGGCTGGCTGTATCGCTGGGCGAAGCGCGTGCCGCCGAAGCGAGTGATCGCGAACAGCCAGTTCACGGCCGGCACGGTGCGGAGGATTTTCCCCACGGTGCCGTGCGATGTACTGGCGTGCCCCGTGGAAGATCGCTCGGATCCCAACCGGGAAGCGACCCGCACGGCGATCCGTGCCGAGTTGCACACGCCGATACATGCCGTCGTCATTTTGCAAGCGAGTCGGCTCGAACGCTGGAAGGGACAAGCGGTACATATCGAAGCGCTCGGCAAGCTGTGCGAGGTGCCCGGTTGGGTGGCCTGGATTGCGGGTGGGCCACAGAAAGCGGGAGAAGCGGAGTATTTACAAGAGCTAAAACATCGAGCGATGGTTCTCGGCATCGCGGGTCGCGTGCGGTTCCTCGGGCAGCGTTCCGACATCCCTCGTTTGATGGCCGGTTCCGATGTTTTCTGTCAGCCGAACACCGGCCCCGAGCCGTTCGGCATCGCGTTGATCGAAGCGCTGTATGCGGGGTTGCCGGTGGTGACTTCGGACATCGGTGGCGGGGCCGAGATCGTCAACGAGTTTTGCGGCGTACGAATTGCTCCGAACGATGTCAGTTTACTCGCGGGCATGTTGAAAGCGTTTATCGAAACGCCCGAGATGATCCTCGGCTTCCGCTTAGGCGGTGCATTTTGTGCGAAGGAACTTTGCGATCCGAAGCAGCAGTTGATTGCATTTCGCAAGATACTCTCGGAGGCGATCCGATGAATCGCGCCGAGGTGATGCACATCGTGCCGGCATTATTCGGCTACGAAGGCGTGTACGGTGGTGCCGAACGCTACGCCCTCGAACTTGCCCGCGCGATGGCCGAACGGGTGCCAACTACGCTGATCGCATATGGTGCGGTTCCGATGTCGCGCCGCGAGGGGCCGCTGCAAATCGAGGTGTTACGCAACTGGATTCCGTACCGGCGATTTCGCTTCGATCCGTTCAGCCCGAGCCTCGCGCTTCGGTTGTCGCGGGCCAAATTCGTTCACTATCATCAGACGCACACCTTGATGGCAGGCATCACCGCGCTGATCGGGCAGGTGACGGGGCGGCCCGTATTTACGACGCATCTGGGCGGGGGCGGAGTCGGGTTCCATCGCTTAACTGACACGACGAACTGGTTCGCGGGTCACCTGCACATCAGTCGGTTTAGCATGAAAGCGTTCGGCCACGCGGATCTACCATGTGCGAGAGTAATCGGCGGAGGTGTCGATTTCCGAATCTTCCATCCAGGAGAACGACCGCCGACGCGGGACTTCATCTTGTTCGCAGGGCGATTGCTGCCGCACAAAGGAATTGACTATCTGATACAGGCGATGCCGCCCGAGGTGCCACTCGTTATCGCGGGTCGCCCGTGGCCGCACGCGCTCGGGTTCTATCGGCGACTCATTCCACTCGCCGAGGGAAAGCGTATCACGTTCCTCGAACAATGTTCGGATGCGGACCTCGTCGAACTTTACCGGAACGCACGCTGCATCGTGTTGCCGAGCGTCTATCGAACATCGACTGGCGAAGAATACGCGATTCCGGAACTTTTGGGGCAGACGCTTCTCGAAGGCATGGCATGTCGCACGCCGGGTATCGCGACCGATGTCGGTGCGATGCCGGAAGTCGTCGAACATGGGGTCAGCGGTTTCGTCGTTCCGCCAAATGATACTGATGCCCTTCGCTCGGCAATATTGACGCTGTGGCACGACGCAACATTGACGGAACGAATGGGCGAGGCCGCACTGCAACGCACGCAAGAGCAGTTCGACTGGAGCCGCGTCGTCGATCGGTGCCTGGATGCGTATTACCGTGAAGGCGCAAAATGACACCCGTTCCAACACGAGCCAGTGCGGCCGCACAACGGACCGCTGCGATGTGGGTGATCGGCGTCGTGTGCGTGCAAATTGTTTGCCAGCTTGCGTTGCTTTTTGAGACATTGGCCCCGTTTCGCGTATTGTTCCGCTCGTCGGCCTTCGGCATCAGCCTGTACGCGATCATCGGTGTGAGCGGTCGTGCAAACCGTCACCCGGCGCGATATGCTGCGATGGCGGTACTCGCGATTGTCGGTTTCGGTTTCGTCCACCCGCAATCGTCGAATGCACTCGCAGCGATCGCGCAACTCGCACTGTACGCGGCGATCATCGGGCCGATATTCTGGGTGCCGAAACTCGCCGTCAATCGCCAAACGCTCGTCCGCCTCTTCACCGTGTTCTGGTCGTTCCACGTACTCAGTTCGATCTTCGGCGTGTTGCAGGTTTACTATCCCGGACAGTTCCAGCCGAACATTTCCGATAACGTCGTGTCGCAGGGCGAGTTGTCGAAGGGGCTACAAATCACGCTCGCGAATGGCGAATCGGTATGGCGGCCGATGGGTCTGACCGATTCTCCGGGCGGGGCCGCGATGGCGGGTCTATACGCCTTCGTGTTCGGCATGGGGTTCCTGACGATCTCCGACCGATGGCCGATGCGAATCGCCGGTGTCGTCGGTATGGTCGTGGGGTTGTTCTGCATTTACCTCGCTCAGATTCGATCGATCTTCGTGCTGACACTCATCATCGCGATTAGTTTCGCGGCGATCCTCGCGGCACTTCGTCGCTACGCAGCCGTCAGTCGGCTCGCGCTAATCGTACCCGCGTTGAGCGTGACGGTATTCCTATGGGCCTCCGCGGTCGGCGGAGATGGTATGGTAAAACGGCTCGAAACGCTGATTGAAGCGGACCCTGGCGAGGTTTATTACTCGAATCGCGGTGTCTTTCTCGAAGATACGTTCACCACGTTTTTGCCCGACAATCCGCTCGGCTGCGGATTGGGCCGCTGGGGTATGGTCGCGAATTACTTCGGTCGCTCGAACGACCCAACCTCACCGCGAATCTGGGTAGAGATTCAATGGACCGCCTGGGTGGCCGATGGCGGCCTACTGCTACTCGTTGCGTACCCGATTGCCATCCTGCTAGCGATGGTCACCGTGGGCCGCATTGCCATTCGTTCCCGCGACCACTGGCTATCGGGGTGGGCGATTTTGGTTTTGGCTTACGACGTAGCCGCCGTCGCGCTCACCTTCAACTACCCGCTGTTCATCGGGCAGTTCGGCCTCGAATTCTGGCTCCTCAACGGGGCCATTTACGCCGCCATGCGCACGACTGGATGCAAGTGATATGGCCGCGTCGCCGTGGCTCCTGATCGCTCGCGATTTCATCCCGACCGGCGGGATGGATGCGGCCAACCTCTACCTCGCGATGCACCTCGCCGAGCGGGCATCTGTGGAAATCGTCGCACATCGCGCAGACCTTACGGGAGTGACACTCCACGCGGTTCGTCGCCCGTTCGGGCGAGACATCCTCGGCGAAGGGAAACTGCGTTCGATGGGGTTGCGGAAAGCGCGGGAGATGATCGCGAAAGGTGGGCACGTTCTCGCGAATGGCGGCAACTGCCCCGTACCTGCCGCAAACTGGGTGCATTACGTTCACGCCGCTTATCAGTCACCGGCAACGGGCACAATCCTACGCCGCTGGAAAGACCGTTTTTACCATCGCCGTGCGCTCCGGTGGGAACGCGAAGCTCTGACTGCCGCGAGAGTGGTTATCGCGAATAGTGTGCTGACTGCGAAGCAGTTGGTCGAGCATTTCGGCATCGACGCACGGAAAATTCACGTCGTCTATTATGGGACTGATCCCATTCGGTTCGGGCCAATCGGGCAGGGCGAACGCGAGGCAATGCGTAAGCAACTCGGTTGGGGCGACCGCCCCTGGTTGATCTTCATCGGCGGCCTCGGCGACCGCCGCAAGGGCTTCGACGTTTTGTATGCCGCGTGGCGAACGCTCTGCGCACAACCCGATTGGGATGCGAATCTCGCGGTGATCGGGCGCGGCGCGGAACTCGCACACTGGCAGAGTTGTGCGAAGGCCGATGGGGTCGCGAATCGAATTTCATTTCTCGGCTTTCGGAACGACGTGCCGAACGTGTTGGCCGCCGCCGATGCGATCGTTCACCCGTCGCGGTACGAAGCATACGGCCTGGGCGTACACGAGGCGATGTGCCGTGGCTTGCCCGCAATCGTTTCCGCGAACGCGGGTGTCGCCGAGCGCTTCCCCGAAAATTTACGCGAACTATTGATACACAACCCCGAATCGCTCGTCGAACAACTGCAACATTGGCGCAAGAATCAGGCTGATTTTCAGGTGCGGGCAACGGCTTTTTCGAGTGAACTACGTGTACGAACGTGGGCGCAGATGGCCGAAGAAATCCGCACCATCGTCGAGGGCATGGCGTGACACCGCTTCGCATCGTTCTGGTGATGATCGAGCCGCCGCTACCGTTCGGGAATGCAGCGGCACGATGGTATTACGTGCTGCTGAAGGAACTCGTCGAACGGGGCCACCGCGTGACCGCATATGCGGCGTGTATCAAACCCGAAGAGATCGAGAAGGCCCGTGCCCTGTTCCCCGCCCCGACATACGACCTACGGCTCTACCCGTTCCCTGTCCGTTCCGGACTCGCTTCCAAGATCGAAACGTTACGCAGACCGTATTCGTACATGTTCTCTCAGGAGTTAAAAGCCGACCTCGAACGCGAACTCGCGGCGGGATTCGACATTTTGCACCTCGAACAATTGTGGTGCGGCTGGCTCGGTATGAAACACCGCGCGAAGTCGCTCGTGAATGTGCATCACTTGGTCTGGATCGATCTGGCGAACGTGGTATCGCCCACGTTCCTCGAACGCTTCCGAATGTGGCAGATGCTGAACGCGGAGCGCAAACTCGTACGCGATTTCCAGCATTTCCGGAGTTGCTCGCCCCGCCTCGTCCCCGAAATGCTTCGCGAAAATCCGACCGCAACGATCACCACCGTACCCGTTGGAATCGACGCGAGCCAGTACCCGTTCATATCGGACAGCCAACGAACGGTCGAGCCGATTCTCAGCGTGATTGGCTCGATGACCTGGCATCCGTCACGTTCCGCAGCTGTGCGTTTACTCCGCCAACTCTGGCCGGAAATTAAACGCCGCGTCCCCGATGCGCGCGTGCAGATCGTCGGCTGGGGCGCGAGAAGTTCGCTTGCCGAGTTCATCGCTATGCCCGATGTGACGATAGTAGAAAACGTTCCCGACACGCGGCCCTACTTCGAGCGAACCGGCGTGATGCTTTACGCACCGGCTCGCGGAAGCGGCATGAAAATCAAAATCCTTGAGGCATTCGGATACGGCGTGCCGGTCGTTACGACGAGCGAGGGCGTCGAAGGAATTCCGGCGATCGATGGCGTTCATGCCTCCGTCGCCGAGGACGACGCGGGTTTGATCGAACGTGCCGTGAAATTGTTAAAGGATCCGCAACAACAGAATCGGCAACGCGCCGCAGGGCGGCAACTCTTAGAACAACATTGCGGACCGAAGCCGACCGTCGACGCGATCGAGGCGATCTACCGTAACATGATGGCGAAGAATTCCGGGGAGTGAAACGTTGCGGGTTTATTTCGATCACGACGACGAAAGCGGCACGAACTACGGTCAGTGGTTCGTCGACTTCTTGCACGATCGCGCGGCGGAAGATCGCATTCGCGCGCACGCGATTGCCGCGACTCCCGAGAAGGCCGACGCGATTCTGATCGTCAGCCGGGGTGACCCGTACTACACCGAGGCTCGGCGTCACTCACTCGTGAATCGGTTTCGCGAGAAGGTTTTCATTTACGACACGCACAATCGACCGATCTCGTTTTTGCCCGGTTTGTTCACGTCGATGCCTCGGTCGCAGTTCGATACCCGACGACATCGTACGGTCGGCTATTTATCGCCGATCAACGAGCAGATTGCCGTAGTCGCAGCCGAGCCGAAGATCGAACCCGATCTCCTTTGCTCCTTCATCGGTGCCCCGTCGGCTGCCGTCCGCCGGCGGCTCTTCAAAAACAATCCTTTCCGAGGCCGCAGCGATGCAATCGTCGTCGAGCGACTCGGCTGGAAACTCCGCGATGGATCGGAAGCCGAACGGATCGCGATGTATCGCGAATATGCCGTCACCCTCGCTCGGAGCACATTTTCGCTTTGCCCTCGGGGTATCGCTGCCGGTTCGTACCGCTTGTTCGAGACGATGGAACTCGGTCGCGTGCCGGTCGTTCTTTCCGATGCTTACGTTCCGTGCGTCGGCCCAAAGTGGGATTCGTTCGCGCTGTTCGTTCCGGAAAGTGACCTCGCCGAGCTGCCGGCGATCTTAGAAAAATGGCAACCGCAAGCCGCCGAGATGGGTCGGCGTGCCAGACTCGCCTGGGAAGACTGGTTCGCACCCGATGTGCAGTTCCACCGCATGGCCAGTTGGCTCGCGGAATTGAGATCGAACGGGCCATCGTTGCGGCCGATCGATCGACTCCGTTGGCCGTGGTTAATCGGAAGTCGTCGTACGGTCGAGTTCGGACGCAAAATCGGGCGTAAAGTCCGTCAGCTTGCGATCGGTTCGCCACCGCCGACGCAATGATTTTTCACGCGAATGGGAGTCGTGTCATGACTGCTTCGACCGCTCGTTGTTGGGCCATCACGGGGGCCGCTGGCTACTTGGGTTCGTACGTCGTCGAGCAACTCCTCGCACGCGGCACACCCGTTCTTGCAATCGACGATCTCTCCACGGGGCGCGAATCGCATTTGGCCCCTCACTGTGGGAACCCGCAATTGACCTTTGCGAAACGAGACATCTGCGAACCCGCTGCGCTCGCCGATCTCTTCGTTACGCATCGCCCCGAAGCGGTGATCCACTTGGCGGCGCTGCACTTCATACCGGCATGCGTGGCGAATCCGGCACGCACGGTCCACCTCAACGTTTACGGAACGCAGTGCGTTCTATCGGCGGCCCGCGCCGCCGATACGAATCGGTTCTGGTTCGCCAGCACTGGCGATGTTTACGCGGCCTCCGAACGACCGCACCACGAAACCGAGTCCGAGATCGCGCCGTTCAACATCTACGGGTTGTCGAAATGGATCGGCGAGCAACTCCTCGCACTCGAATCGCGCAACCGGCCCGATGCTCGCTTCGTCGTCGGTCGGCTCTTCAACCTGATCGGCCCGCGCGAAACGAATCCGCACATCCTCCCGGAAATCATCGGGCAATTGCAGGCCAACCCCGAAGCGGTGTTGCGGCTCGGTAGCCTCTGGCCCCGGCGCGATCTGGTGCCAATTGCCGAAGCCGCGCGGGCAATCATTGCCATGCTCGATGCTGCAACGCCGGGCCTGACGACGGCGAATGTGGCCACGGGTACTGCCCGTTCGATGCAAGAAGTGCTCGACACGATCGGTGAGATTCGCGGCACGCCACTTCGCATCGAAACCGACCTGGCGAAGGTGCGGCCCACCGAACGACCTCACTTGCAAGCGAATGTGACGAAACTTCAGGAACTCATCGGTTGGTCGCCGAAACCCGATCTGCGCGCGACGTTGGTCGAACTCCTGACGGCAGAGGGCCTGATCGGATGATGTCGCTTCTTCGTATGCTCCCCATTGCGATTTTCGCACTTGCGTTCCTGCTCGCCCCGGTGTTTCTGCGCAGCCTCGGTGGCGATTTCGTCGCCTATGCACTCGCCCCCGCGAACTGGCTCGAACGCGGAACGTTCGCACTTCCGCAACTCGGCACGCAGTACGAACTCGACCGATACTGGCGATTCAACTCGCCGCTCATGGGCGTGGGGCCGCTACCATTTTTCGCACTCTTTGGTATCAGTCACGGCAGTTACCTCGCCGGCGTCACTCTGCTGTCACTTATCACCGGTGTGGGATTTGCAGTTGTCGTTCGACGGTTACTGAAGCAACCGTGGTCTCTTTGTTTTCTCTTGGCGATAAGCTTCCTGTCGGTGCGTGCCTATCAGACGGAGTTCGTGAACCAGCGATTTACCGTGATCGCGCCGCTGGCGATCGCGCTGTTGTTTTGGCCGTACGAACGCGCCCGTGCCTGGCAGTGGTGTTTGGCCGGTGTCATGCCGCTAATTCACCCGGCGCTGTTGCCCGCGTCGGTCGTCTGGGTGCTCGCGGAAACGGCAATGTGCTATCGCGAGTGGCGACGAAACACGTTCGGGTTCGTCTTGTTCGCGCTCGGTGTTGCGGGGTGTGCGGCTTGGTATCTGGAACCGCATTCGTTTCAAACGCAGTTCTATCCGCACCTGACATCGCGAAACTTTTCCGCGCTCTCCGGATGGATGCAGTTCGCCACCTGGAAGTACGCACTGCCGAGCATGGCGATCATGCTCGCGGTCATCGTCAGCGCAGCAATCGCCGTGAAACAACGCAATGTGCCACGACGTGTGATCGTCCTGTTGCTCGTCGTACTCGCGATGGATTTCGGCGGTTACATGTTTTACCTGGCCTACTTCCTCGTCGGGTTGGGGCCGGTCTGTTTGAACTTTGCGAAGTCGCGGAACCTCATTCGACTGATCGCGATTCTCGGCATCGTCAATGCCATCGTGTTCGTGAAACTCTTGCCGAACTTACCGCGATTGCCCACCAATCAAACCGCTGCCGAGGCGTTCGTCGTTTCGCATTCACGACCGGGGGAAGCGATATGCCTTGGGCCGCCGTTCGTTCTGGTTGCGGCAAAGCCCATGCTCGCCGATGCGCGTCGCGTCGAATTCGTCGTTCCCACGGCACTTTACTTACGCGACTTCGACGAGCCAAAATTCCTCGATGGCATTCGCACTCGCTGCACGGTCTACATCGGCAAACGCGAGCACTATCATGCGGTGCAGTTGTACTACAAGCTGTCCAGCCCGCCGGTGTTCCTCGACGCGAACGTTGAAGGACTCGATTTTGAAGGCGAAATCGTCATCGTTGCGAGGAACACCCGCTGATGGCGACGCCACTCCGAGTCGGTTTCAATGCCAGGCTGTTGTCCGATCCGAGCCTGCGCGGCTGGAACCGCTACACCGTGAACCTGCTCGCGCAGTTGCCGCAGTTCGGCGTGCGACCGGTGCTACTCGCCCCACGCCCGATTCACCCGAGCCACCTCGAACGCTTCCCGACTGGCAGTTACGAAGTCCATATCGCACCGCCGATGCGCAACTGGAAATGGGAACAGTTCTGGCTGCCGCAGCAGTGCCGTTCGCTTCGCTTGGACCTCTTGCATTCGACGTTCAACTTCGGTCTGCCGTGGTCGGCACCGTGCCCGATGGTGCTGACGCTCCACGATGCGATCGACCCGATTTACTACGGCCGACAAGCCGCGTGGTACGACCGGGTGAAGCCGAAGAGTTTGATTTCCACCGCATACCATTGGGCGGCTCGAACGCGGGCGGATCGCATCATCACCGTCACGCAGCACGCGAAATCGGACATCGTGAAGTACCTTCGCATACCTGCTCGCCGCATCGACGTCACATACGAAGCCGCCGACCCGCACTTTCACGAAACGATTCCACCCGAGACTCGGCACGATGTGCGACAACGCCATTCGCTACCGGCCCGATACCTCTTTTACGTCGGCGGTTGGGAACAGCGGAAGAACATCCCGTTCCTGTTGCGGGCGTTTGCGGAAGCGTCGTGCTCGAACTTGCACCTCGTGTTAGCCGGTGGCAACGAGAATCGCCGTGCGGAGTTGCAAGCAATGGCGGCGGCACTCGGTATCGCCGACCGACTTCGCCTCATCGGTTGGGTCGACGAAGCCGATCTGCCCGCGTTGTATGCCGAGGCACTCGCGTTCGTGTACCCGAGCGAATACGAAGGTTTCGGCCTGCAACTCTGCGAAGCGATGGCGTGCGGTTGTCCCGTTCTCGCGGCGCGGGCCACCTGCTTACCCGAAGTCCTCGGCAATGGCGGCGAGACGTTCTCGCTGAAGTCGACGACCGAACTCGTCGGGTTGTTGCGATGTATCGCAACCGATGAAATGTATCGCCAAACGCTCGTCGCACGTGCCCGGTTGCGTTCGCAAGCCTTCTCCTGGGAACGTTGTGCCGAAGCCACGGCGATGGATTATCTCGCGGTCCGAATCGACGTAAGTCGGAATTAGAGAAGCTCAAAAACCGTTTTTCGGGTGTTTTTGCGACCCAGAATGACACTTTTTGATCGCAAATCGCGGATCGGTTTCGGGCCGTTTTGCGTTATCCTGCAATCCTGTCGTGGTTTGCGCTGAGTGTCATCGATAACGCATAAGCCGAATATACCGACCAAAAATCGACCGGACCCGTCATAAAATCGACCAACATTGACCGAAAATCGACCGGATGAGACCGAAATGCGACCGGATGAGACACTTTTGCGTCACTTTGCGCACGATGCAAAAGTCGACTTACGTCGAATCGTCTGCGATTTTTTGACTATTGGGAATCGTATGGGTGCAAGTGAAATCGCAATTTCCGACATCCCGATCTGCGGAACGACCTGTTAGAATCTCAACAACCCAAGAGAACCGCGATCATGAAACTGAGTGGCACGATTGTGAATGGGCAAGTCCACCTCGACGCGCCGACCGAACTGCCAGACGGCACGCGCGTCGCTCTGTGGCCACAAGCGGACTTTGAAGACGACTTCGACTACCCGCACCCGATGGCTCCGTACGACCGCGAAAAGGAAGCCGCGTTGTTGCGGGAATCGATCGAGGACATGCAAGCCGGTCGCGGAACTGAGGCGAGAGATTTCCTCGAGCAACTGGCTCGAGAACGAGGTCTGCCACTCGAACCGAGGGAGTAAATTCGCAGCCCTCGACGCGGAATGACTTGGCATTCGACTGAGAAACCGGATAGTTTCGATCATGTCTCGCAAACACAGTCTCACGTTCCTCGTACTTGCCATCGGCTGCGTGGTCTCGGCCCATGCGGCCAGCGAGATCGCGGGTGGGTTCGGCGTCGCGTTCCTGTACGCGGCCTTTTCGTTTTTGTTGCTTGCGGTCGCCTACGCCGGAGCGGGGCCGGGTTTGTTGATGAAGCAACCGAGCGGTCGCCGATCCATTTGGGGCTGGATATTGTTCGGCCCATACATCGCGCTTAACCACAGCGCGTTCGGTTTCTATCGGCGATTCTCGCGCGAGTCCGCCTCTGTGCAAGTCGTGCCGAACGTCTTTCTTCAGGCGTCGGTTACTGGTCCGCGAGTGTGTGGCGGGCGAGTGGGTTGGCATGCCTTTTGGCGGTGTTGCTGTAATTGAAACCGGGACATGATGTCGCTGAAATTCATAGAAAGCCCAGCTTCACTTCGCTTGGGAGTACTCATATGGTCGGCGACTGGATGGCGTCCCACTATGGCAGTATGGGCAGTCGTTTGGATTTCCACCTGTTCCTCGACAACAATGGCCGTTACGAACGAGCCGTACGAACTACGCCGGATTTTGAACGTTGCGATGTCGGTCTATGGCACTACGACGAGACGGGAAAAGTCCTACGTTTAGATAGCGATTCGCCCGATGCCGGTATGTCCAATAGATGGTGGGTGCTGTCGGTCACGACTTGCGAGGATTCCAACGTCTTGCTGACTCTGCGAGAAATTATCTTGGCTGGCCGCAACCTGCCGATACTTTTCTATCGGGTTCATTGCAACGGACGTGGATATGGAACTGGCTGGGAAGAAACATTGCGTAAACAATGACAGCCTGCAAATCACCCGGAGTCCAACTGCTTGTCGATCCGGGTTTGTGCATATAGCTTGAGCGAGGCAATCGGATGCGTTTTGATGGAACGGTTCAAACCAGGTAATGTCTTTAGCCTGCGTACTCTTCACTCCGAAGGTAATCCTACTTCGTCCAATCCACCCACTGCAAACCCGGCACTCTCGCGAAGTCCCGCACGTTGTCCGTCACCACAATGGCGCTAAGCTCCAACGCCAGAGCCGCCAAACGCAAATCATTACGCCCGACATTCTGCTTCATGCGGCGAAGGGTGTCGTAGCAATTAACAACGCCATCAGTCAAGGCAATGAGAGGGAAGCTTGCCAGCAGCAGCACGTCTCGGGTTAAATGCCGTGAGCCAGCGACCTCATCGGCGTGTATACGCGCACGACTGAGGTAATTCAGGCCTGCCCGCAAGCACCTCTTCCACGTTGACAGAGGCCACCGCCACCGTGTGTCCGGAATGGCTTGCAGAGTGCAGAAGGTAATTTGCAACCACTTGCACATGCCCGTTTCGCAAATGGGTGATCGTAGTGGTATCGAGGAGAAATGTTGCCATCAATCCGCATCCGGCACGGCGTTGGCCACCTTGCGGTATTCTTCAAACGCCTTTTCCATTTCCGCATGCTTCGGGTCCGCACGCATTTCGGCGCAGATGTCCAGCACGGTCTGGGTCTCTTGTACGGCCATCATTTGAATTTTGCCGCCGTTTCGCAAACGTCCGAGTAGCGCTTGATTAGCCGCTGCGCGGGGGAGGCCCCCGCCCCACAGTGACAGGAACTTTTTGTATCTTATACATAGCGTATCGCGCGATGCTCGATAGGTAAGTGGTGATCGAGTCGTTACGACTCAACCCGTTGAGGGCGACTGAGCTGGGGGGCGTTTTCGGCCCACTCGTTTGGTGACCTGGCACCCACACGACTTCGTCTCGGTGCGTGTCGGGATCCCGTTGGGACGGCTGTGCTTGTTGCCGACTCCCCCGCCGAATGCCATTTTCTTTTATCTGGGTCAGGAAAGATCGCAACCGTCGCGAGGTTCGCCGAGAACCGCGTCGAAGGTACGCACCCACTTCCCCGCACGCTTTTCAATCGCGAAAATGCCCTACTTGTCAGAATCCACCGAGATTCGCACCTCGCAATAATCATCGCAACGCATTTCGGGCGTAAGACTTACGCGATGTGACTGCGACTGGCTGCACTACGTTCCTGGGGCACTCTTCTTCGGCGGAGCCGAGCCTGCAGGCCGGGAACGTGTGTGCGGCGGACTATGCTGAGAGTACGGAAGTCGGCGACGAAACCCGTTATGCGGACTATGCTGAGAGTACGGAATTCGGCGACGAAACCCGTTATGTAACTGATGCGCGAGCGCGTTCTCCACGGCTCGGCTCGTTGGGGCGACTGGGTCGAGGAGCGTTTTCGGACCTTTCGT
>JAYWCL010000180.1:0-70510 GCA_043780595.1 Limnoglobus sp. | reverse complement strand
AACGAAATCGACCTCGTGACGAACTTCCACCTGACGCCGCGTTCGGACTTACTCGTCGGCTACTCGCACCTGTTCGGCGGCGGGTTCCTACGCAACACTTCGGGGCCGAACGCCTCGGTAAACAGCAGCCTGTTCTACATGCAATACGGCGTACGTTGGTAAAATCGCTCGCGCCTTGCGACCTCCGCAAAAGTGGAAGTCGCAAGGCGTTTTCAATCACCGCATTCCGTCAATCGTTTCAGTAGAAACGCCGTATACGCTTCCTTCACCGGCAACTCCATATCGTGCCGGATCCGCTTGCGTTGGGCGACCACTTTCTCGCCGGTGATCGGGTTCTCGGCAGAGCGTTCGTATTGCTCCCAGTACGAACCGGTGCCACGCTTTTGCCACGTTGGCAAGTCGTTGAAATTGGTGCCGCTCTGAAAGAGCAATTCGTTCTTTTCCGCGACCGACAACCCTTGCATCGCGGCCGTCGCTTTGGCAACCGTTTGCCCATTCTTGCGGAGTTGCCAATAGCTGTGGGCGTTCAGGGAATTGCGGTGCGCGTCTTCGTTCCGCCAGCGGAAATAGTCGACGACGTGACCTGCGGATGGCAGTTGTGCGATGCGACAATCGAACACCCCCATCGACCCCAACAGCAGCGAAAACTTCGCACTCGCTTCGCCGGAAAGTATCGATTGCAACTTGCGGAGTTTCCGCCCAAAGCTGTTCTCATCGAGCGCGAACAAGAGCGATATCTCATCGCTCTGCGTGTAGCCGAAGACCACGTGAAAGCCGCACGCGGACATCAGGTGTTCGACGGTGGCCAGCATTATGTCGCGAAATCGCACGTCGAAAGGAGCTTCAAACGAATGCGTTTCTTTCGTCAATCGCGTGAAGCCACGACCGTCGAGCCGGGCGACCATGTACAACCCCGGCAGCACGCAGTGATCGTGCGCCGTTTCAAACACTCGCATTTTTGCGTCGAGTTCATCGAACTTCATCGCTCCACTCCTCAACGATAAACGTGTTGGCGTCGCCGATTTTCACGTAGTACATCTCGTCGAACCCCTCGTCTTTCGCAGGCAATTCCATGCGACCCGCCGTACCGAGGATGGCTTCTACTGGCACGTATTGTATCTGCGGTCGCTGATCGTTCCGCTTCTTGCAATCTTCGACAATCGACTGCAAGTAGTAGCAAACGACTTGAAAACCCGCCTCTTTCGCCGCCTGGATATAAACGAGACGGTTGGCTCGCGTCGGGTTCGTGTTGTCGACGACGAATCGTTGTTTCTCTTCGATACAAACATCCACGAACCGCTTCTCGCGTTTCCGCGTCTTGAGCATGTCGAGGTTTATCCGCATGTGCGTCGTAAAAAATCGCTCTTTGTAGAACGTCGATTTTCCCGCCGCTTGGATACCCACGAAGATCACGGCCTGCATGTTGCCATTCCTTATTCGACGATTGTGAGCAGAACGCAGTCGAATCGCTTGTCATTCCGCGATTACAATTGTTACTTGCGTTGTAACGGTGCGATCGGGTTACGACAAATCCAACGCACCGGTGAGCTAAAGTCCCTAAAAGTGAATCTCAGGACTCGATGATGGAACTGCATTCGTTTTTTGCGGGCGAACACCCCGCGGTGTGCCGCGATTCGCACGGCAGTTACCGTGCGGATTTGCCGCGACCGAAGGCCCTGTTGCCGGGGTCGTTCCATCCGCTTCACAATGGGCACTTGCAATTGGCGCGTGTGGCGGCGCTGCACTTGGGGTCGCCCGTCGATTTCGAGTTGAGCATTCAGAATGTCGATAAACCGAACCTGACGATCGAAGACGTCGAACGCCGCACGGTAAACTTTCCGAAAGAAACTTCGCTGTGGTTGACGTGTGCTGCCACCTTCGAGCAAAAGGCGGAACTGTTCCCCGGTTGCACGTTCGTGGTCGGTTACGACACCGCCGTGCGGATGCTCGATTTGAAATACTATGCGGGTGAATCGGAGTTACGCGACAGAGCAGTATTCGCGTTAATCGAACGCGGTTGCCGCGTTCTCGTCGGCGGGCGTATCGATGGGGCGGGCACGTTCCGCGTGTGGGAGGGCAACGAAACACTGTTCACCGCACTCACCGAAGCGGAGTTTCGCCTCGATATTTCTTCGACATCGCTGCGGCAGCAATGTTCGTGAAGCCGCCTACTTTTTCTCTTCCTTTTTCGGTTTCGCCTCGAATTCGTCCCACTTTTTGAACGCGGCTTTGCGTTTGTCGTCGGATGAGAAACTGTAATTGTTGTAGCTAAACTTCATGGCCACGTTCTGATTCGCGTTCGCGTACAGCATCTCGAAACCGTAATCTTCGACCTTCTGATCGGTGGCGAGGATGCACATCGCCAGGGCGACATCGCGAACCTGTATATCGGTTTGCTGTTGGACGTTGTTGACGAAGCGAACGACCTTCTGAACGGTTTCGTCTTTGAGCCACTTCTTCATGATCGCGAGGTGTTCTTTGCCGCCGACGCGCGCGAGTGTCGTCAATGCGTACATCCGATAATAGCCCGTCGCGCCCTTTAATTCTAGCACTTTCTCGGCGTACTTCGCGATCGGTGCCTCTTTGAGGTTCAGGCTCGCGGCGAGCGACATCGTGCTGTACACCTCGTACATTTCCGTGCGCGAGTCCATCCAGCGGATCAACAGTTTGCGTGCCGGTGCCCCGTTCTTTTCATCGGTGATCGCCGTGCGGATATTGGGAAGGTTCAGGGCGTTGGTGACGACGTAGTAATACTGGCGTTCGGTCGTGACGCCGTCGTACGATTCCGCGAATAGCAGCGTTACGACATCGGCGAGCGTGGCAGGGGTTCGTTGTCCCTGCGGGGAATAACGCATCGTCGTGTTGTAAAGGTCGATGCGGCGCGTGAGGACTCGCTTCGCGAATTCTTCCTTCGATAGTTTCGTGGCCGCGAGTAGGCTCGCATTGAGCTTGTTTTTCCAGAGTTCCGCGAACAGTTCGCGCGCTCCCTTCGTGTTGCCGGTAATCTCCTGAAATTTGTTCCAGCCCGGCAAATCGTGCGAGAACTTGCCCTCTTTGTCGGCGAGAAACGCTTTCAGCCTCGCGGTCAAGTCTGCCGCCTCGATCGTCGGCTTGAGCATTTCGCAGCGTTCGCGAATCTCGGGTTCGGACGTCTCGTTAATCGTGGCTTCGATGACGCCTAACGCGACGCGGCCCATCTTGAAGAGTTCGCGCGTGGCTTCGTCGCGTTCCCGATAAACGGGACTGCCCAACTGAAGCACCAATTGTTTAGCACGCGCGATCTGCTCCGGCGTCGGCGCAAGGCTCGCCGGGTTCGGGTCGTCGGCCACCGCAACGGCGACGAACAGGAATATCGCGAGTAACGACACAGCCGCGAGACGAATCATGGCGGCCACTCCATCATGGGGCGAATGTGGTATACGAATCATCTATTTACAATAGGGTACGCTGCCGTAGTGATGCAACCCAAATCGCTCTACGGCTTCGCCGTTTCGAGCAACCATTCTACGGCGCGTTCGTCGCTGAGCTTCGCCTTCACGCGGCTCGTGCCACTTTCGACAATCTCTTTCGGCAAGTTGTGTGCGAATAACATCGGCCCGCAGAGGTTTACGAACGTCTTCAGCCCGCCATACTTGCACGCGCCGGGGAGCAGCATCGGGTCGTCGATCGATTGGATCGCGTCGAACGAAAATTGATTGAGATCGCAGACGGTCTTCGACACGGCATCGCCCGCCAAGAGTTTCGCGAACGGGGCGAGCGGCCCGAATTCGCCCCAAGCGATCAGGTGAATCGTCTTCGATTTCAAGATCGCTTGGCCGAATGCCACTCCCGTCAGAATGTCGTGAACCCGATTCGCGAACAGGCTGCGGTTGTAGCCGAGCGTGTAGCCCGCGAACTTGGGATCGACGGTATATGGCTTGCTGAACGCCTGCTCGCCGGTGCCGAGCAAGTCGAGTGCAACGACCGCGTAGCCTGCATCGACGAGCGACTTGACGGGTGCGGCAAGCGAATCGCCGTTGAGTAACGATGCCTTGCCCTTGGAGTGAATCCAGATTACACATTTCTCCGCCACCTTCTGGCCATACACTCCCGCAAACGGCACGGCGTCGCGTTCATTTTCCCGGCCGATTACCGCACGGTGCATCGTGAACCCTTCGTGCTTCGATTCGAGCGGCCCTTTGCGGATGGCAATCTTTGTGGGAAGATCGCTCGCGATCATCGCTCGAATCGCGGGTAGCACGACTTCGCGCGACTTGAGTTTCGCGTCTTCCGTCGCTTCGGTCGTCCAGCGTTGCCGTATTGCGGTCGCGTTCATTTCGTCTTGCGGTCGCGGGTGGTTCGCATCGTAGACGGACAGATCCTTCGGCAGAATTGGCACGAACGGGGTTTCCTTGATCTCTTCCGTACGCCCCATAAGGTGCTTCACGAACCACGAATACATGAACTCGCGGGCCGGCTGGTTGTAGTTGTGCGGGTACTCGGGCCAGAGCTTCGCGGCGACGTTTTCTTCCTTGCCGTACAGGCCGTAGAGTTTCTTCAACTCGGGCAACCCGTAACCGTCTTTCAGGAATTGCATCGTCCAATCGTCGGCACACGATAGCGCCATCGGCTTCGGTGCGAACAGTGCGGCGACTTCGACGTTGTCGGTGTGCGTCCGCAACAGCGAGCAATTCTCGCAGACGCAACCGCCCTGCATCGTGGTCGAAACCATCACCGCCGGGAACGCGACGACGGGGCGTGGGTCGAGGGCGCACAGTATGAATGTCTGCGTGCCGCCGCCGGATTGACCCGTGACGCCGATCTTCTTCGCGTCGACATCCGGCAGGCTTTCGAGGAAATCGTACGCCCGGAAGCTGTTCCACGTTTGCAGGCCCATCGCGTTCTGCGACCAAAGTTCCGCCTTGACGTCTTTGAAGCCCTCCGCATGTGGGATCGCCAAACTGTCGGCGTTGCCGACCATGTCGTAATGGAAGACGACGAACCCGAGCCGTGCGAGCATCGCGCACTTGGCTTGCAGGTGATACTTTGCCGCTTCGGGCGTCGATTCGGCTTTGGTCTTCAACAGTTCGGGAATGCTGGCATCGGGCGTCTCGCAGAAACGCCCATTCTTGTTGTGCCCGTGCGGCGCTAACACCGCAGGGCGTTTCTCCCCGTCAGCCAGTGGCGTCGCAGGTCGGTACAGATTCCCACTGACATAATGGCCCGGTTGGCTGGCAAAGTAGACCTTTTCAACGGTGTAACCCTTTCGCTCGATTTTGCCGTGGATCACCGCATTCAGCGGCGTTCGTTTCGGCAACGGCCACAACCCCATCGCCACCAGCAGTTGTTCGCGGAGTGCCTTGCTGCGCGCTTCCCATTCGGCCAACGTCTTCGGCACGACGAACGAGTGATAACTGTTGAGCGTGCGAACGGTACCGAGACGAGCGTCGGTCGACTTGTCGGTTCCCGTAAAGATTCGTGTCGAATCTTCCGCAGATGCGGTCGGAGTCGCGAGACTGCCAACGGCGAGGGCCGTCGAACCGGAAATCATCTGGCGGCGGGTGAACATGCGTCTCTCCATCGAATCGGGCGGGTTCACAGAGGGTAAAGCCTTTGCAGCGACGGGTCAACCGTTTCTTGTGAAGATCGCAACGCGAGGGAAACCGAATCCGGCTTGGGTTACACGGGTGATTTAGTATGGTAATTCCAATCGCATTGGAATCGGCACGAATCCGAGGGCTGTTTTATGCTGACTGCAGAAGGTTGTACGGCTCGCCGGCAACGCCTCGTCAAAAAACTCAAGCCGACCGGGCCGCTGTTACTCGGCGACGCTTTGCACCTGCGCTACCTTGCGAATTTCCACGTCGATCCATTCAGCTTGGGTGCCGACTTCGGCGGACTTTTGCTGATTCAGCCCGATGGCGAAGCGAAACTGTACCACGACCATCGATTGCCGAAATCAGTCGATGCGAGCCACGTCGAAGAACGAATCCCGCTGAAGTGGTACGACGGCCAATCGCCCGGCCAAGGTTCGCGTCGGCTCGTGTTGCGGCAAGTCGTCGAGATGGCCGGGACCGACGGGCGAATACACGATGCGTTGAACGACCCGATGTCGATACAGGTGATCGGTGCGATCAGCGAAATGCGCCGTGCGAAAGACGACGACGAAATCGGTACGATCCAGACCTGTTGCCGCGCCGCAGAAGCCGGACACGCCTGGGCACGAACGAACGTGAAGCCGGGCATGACCGAACTCGATGTCTATTCGAGTATCTTCAAAGTCTGCACCGAATACGCACAGCAACCGGTAATCGTGTACGGCGATTTTGCCGTGTCTCCGGGGATGGCGAAACGCGGCGGCATGGCGACGACTCGCGCGATCTTACCCGGCGAAATGCTCATCCTCGATTTCTCGGTGATCCTCTACGGTTATCGCTGCGATTTCACGAATACACTCGTCGTTGGGGCCGAACCGAAACCCGAACAACAACGCTTGTTCGATCTCTGCGTCAGTGCGATGTCAGCGGGGGAACGCCACCTGCGTGCGGGCGTCCACGGTCGGGAGGTATACAATGCCGTGCGCGATGTATTCAAGGAAGCCGGCGTTGCGGATTCGTTCCCGCACCATGCCGGCCACGGGATCGGCCTCAGCCACCTCGAACCGCCATTTTTGGTGAAGCAATCGCTCGAAACATTAGTCACCGGCGACGTGGTAACGCTCGAACCGGGGCTGTACGTCGATGGCATCGGCGGCGTCCGCATCGAACACAATTACCTCATCACCGAGACCGGCTACGAGCGCCTGAGCCAGCACGCCCTTTCGTTGACGTGATGTGCAGCACGCGAGCAAGTTTTGAAGTTGCGATTTCTTGCAGGTACGCCCAGGGGTACGACGGTAACGTCTAACCCTGGGCTAAACGATCGAACCCCGTCGGGGTAAATACTTAGCCAATTCTTACCCCAACGGGGTTAAATCTGATAGCCCAGGGTTAGACGCTTCGTCGTACCCCTGGGTCGCGCTGGCGGTGAGGCCAGCTGAGAATCAATTGCCAATTTGAATCGCGATGCCTTTGAAGTGGATCTCTGCACCTTCGGATTGTAACGCGATGCGGCCCTTTTTCAGGCTGCCGCCCGTTGCCTCGTTGGCCTTGGTGCCGTTGATAGTGAACGTCATCGCGCCGTTTTTGCAAATGATCTCGATGTCGTTCCATTCGCCGAATGGCTTCTCGATTGGCTTGTCTTTATCGATGCGAAAGAAGCGTCGGCCGTCCTTGTTCGCGGCGTCTTTTCGCGAAGCTTCAACGTCAATTTTTGGATAGACGCGGTCTTTGTCGGCATTCAGCCAGAGGTCGCCGGCCGTACCCGATTTCAGTTGCGCTTCGATGCTGTGCGGCCACACGGCATCGGGGCCATTCACGTGAAGCAGCACGCCACTGTTGCCCGCTTTGGCGGTGGCCGGGTAACGCCACTGAAGGCGCAGCGTGTAATTTTCGTACTCCGCTTCCGTCGCGAGAAAGCCGTTCGGCTTACCCGTGCAAACGATCGTGCCATCGACGATCGACCACGTTTTCTTCGGGTCGGGCTTCGCGTCGTCTTTTGTGGGGCGAAGGTACGTCGTCCATCCGGTCAGGTCTTTGCGGTTGAAGAGCGGTTTCACAGGTGCGGTGTCCGCCGCAACAACGCGAGTTGTGAAACTGAGGAACGCGATGAAGATGCAAATCGAACGCATTGCGGCACCAGTGTACGCGAGTAAAGGGATTGCAGAAATGATACGAACCGCAGAGATTGACGCTCTGTGTGGGTACTTCGCGACGCCTACGAGTCGCGGCGAATTCGGGAACGACCTTTTCTCTTTTGCTATCGCGACTCGGAACCATTACACTGAAATCAGATTCTACATAATCTCGGAGCGCGATCATGATCGGACTCGATGCCTGCGATGGTCCTTCGCGTCGCAGTTTCTTGCAAGCGGGGTTGCTCGCGCCACTCGGCCTGTCGATCGGCGGGGCGCTGGCAGCAAAGGAAACCGCGAAAGATACCGACACGAACTGCATCATGCTGATGCTCGTCGGCGGGCCGAGTCAACTCGATACATTCGACATGAAGCCGAACGCGCCGGCGGAGGTTCGCGGGCCGTTCAAGCCGATCCCCACGAAGGCGTCGGGCGTGCAGATTAGCGAAATTTTCCCACTCACGGCACAACACACCGACAAATTCTCGGTACTGCGTTCGGTGTATCACACGGCCACCGCCGTCCACGACACCGGCTACCAGATGATGCAAACGGGGCGGTTGTTCACCGGCGGAATCGAACACCCGCACGTCGGTTGTACGCTCGGTTATCTCAAGGGCGGTCGCGGCGAACTCCCCGCACACGTGCTGATTCCGAAGCCGATCGGGCGAACCGGTGGCAACCTGCCGCACGGCCACACCGCAGGTTACCTCGGGAAGATGCACGACCCGTTCATTCTGAATGCGGACCCTTCGACGCCGAACTTCAAAGTCCCGGACTTGTTGCCGCCGGAATATCTCTCAGCGAACCGTGCCGAACGCCGTCAGAAGCTGCGCGATGCGGTCGAATCGTCGATGAGCACGTTCGAGAACAGCGCCGCCGCCAAGCAGATGGACGATAACTTCAAACTCGCGTACAAGCTGATGTCGTCGGCCAAGGCGCGGGATGCGTTCGCGCTCGAAAAGGAACCGTCGAAGGTACGCGACCGTTATGGCCGCACGCGATTCGGGCAATCGTGCCTGATGGCACGGCGACTCATCGAAGCGGGCGTACGGTTCGTCACCGTGAATATGTTCGAGACCGTATTCGACGAACTGACGTGGGATATTCACGGCTCGAAGCCATTTACCGACATTACGGAGATGTCGAAGTTCATCGCGCCGAACTTCGATCAGGCGTATTCGGCATTGCTCGAAGACCTCGCCGAACGCGGTTTGCTCAAGACGACGATGGTGACCGCGATGGGCGAGTTTGGCAGAACGCCGAAGATCAACCCGGCCGGTGGTCGCGACCACCACCCCGGTGTTTGGTCGATCCTGATGGGCGGCGGGCCGCTGAAGGGCGGGCAGGTCGTCGGCGAATCCGACGAACTCGGTTATGCCCCGAAGACGCGCCCGATCACCACCGGCGAAGTCGCGGCGACGATCATGCAGGGCCTCGGCCTCGATTACCACAAGGAACTCCCCGGCCCGCAGAACCGCCCGATCCCGATGGTCGATTACGGGATCAAACCGATCAACGAGCTGTTTTAACCCCCGATGCCTCCCTCCCCCACCAATTATGATGCACCGCTTTCTCTACGCCATGCTCGTTCCGCTGTTGTTCGCCTCGTTCGCAGGTGCCGCCGAGGTGCCGAGCTTTCGCAATCAGATCATCCCGCTACTAACGAAAACCGGTTGCAACTCCGGTGCGTGCCACGGCGCGCTCGCGGGCAAGGGCGGTTTGAAACTCTCGCTGCGCGGGTTCGATCCTGAGTCGGATCACTTCGTGCTGACGCGGCAAGCACTCGCACGCCGGGTCGATTTAACGAACGCAGCCGATAGCTTGCTTTTGAAGAAGGTCACGCGCACGATGCCGCACGGCGGCGGGCGACGCATCGAAGAAGGCAGCGCGAACTACACGCTGCTGCTCGATTGGGTTCGCGGTGGCGCGATGGGGCCACGCGAGGGCGAGTCGGACCTGAAAAGCCTGGAGTTACTGCCGAAATCGGCGATGGCCAAGCCGAAAGATACGCTGCGTGTCACGGTGAAAGGCACCTATTCCGATGGCACCGTTCGCGATGTCACGGCGTGGACGAAGTTCGGTTCGAGCGAAGAACCCGTTGCCACCGTCGACGATGACGGCCAGGTGACAGTCGTCACCAGCGGCGAGGCCGCAATCACCGCAAACTTCGGCTCGCGCGTCGCCACGATGACCGTCACGGTGCCGTACACGAACGCCGTCGCCGACGATGTCTACGCGAAATCGCCGCGTCGAAACTTCATCGACGAGCACGTCCTCCGCAAACTGCAATTGTTGAAGATCGCGCCATCGGGAACCTGCACCGACAGCGAATTTCTGCGGCGTGCGCACCTCGATAGTTGCGGGATTTTGCCGAAGCCCGAAGAGCTTCAGGCGTTCCTTGCAGATGTGCGAATCGACAAGCGCGAGAAGGTCATCGATGCCTTGCTCGCACGCCCGGAGTTCACCGATTACTGGGCGCATAAGTGGTCCGATCTGTTGCTCGTTTCGTCGAAGCGACTGCCACAGCCGGCCGTGTGGGCGTTCTACCGGAAGGTCCGTCAGAGCGTCAGCGAGAACCAGCCGTGGGACGCATTTGCCCGCGAAATCCTGACCGCATCCGGCAGTACGATCACCAACGGCGCGGCAGGGTATTTCGTGATTCACAAAGACGTCAGCGACCTCGTCGAATCGACGACCGTGACGTTCCTCGGCACATCGATCAACTGCTGCCGCTGCCATAATCACCCGCTCGAAAAGTGGACGCAGGACCAATATTGGTCGATGGCGAACCTGTTTGGCCGCGTCGGTTTGAAGAACGGCGAGAGGGCCGGTGAAGTCTACGTGCAAAGCCTGCCGACCGGCGATGCGCTCCATTTGCGGCGCGGAATCGCGATGCCGCCGACGCCACTCGATGGCAAGCCGATGGCCGCAGGCGTGGCAACGGATCGCCGCGAAGCGCTCGCCGACTGGATGACGGCGAAGGAGAATCCGTACTTCGCGAAGGCGGTCATCAACCGCATCTGGCGGAACTACATGGGGCGTGGCCTCGTGGAAGCCGAGGACGATTTGCGCGAGACGAATCCGCCGACGAACCGCGAACTGTTCGATGCACTCGCGAACGATTTCATCGGCCATAAATACGACGTGAAGCACCTGATGCGGACGATCTTGAACTCCGCCGCGTATCAGCGATCCGCGCAGCCATTGCCGACGAATGCGTCCGATGATCGCTTCTACTCGCGGTACCTGTTGCGAAGGCTGTCGGCCGAGGTGATTCTCGACGCCTACAGCGATGTCACGAACGTGCCGACGCCGTTCAATGTGCTGTCGCTCGGTGCATCGGGTGGCACGCAAAACAGCACGAACTACCCCGCCGGCACCCGCGCGATGCAACTGCCGGACTCGCAACTGGTGTCGCAGTTTCTCGATGCCTTCGGCCGTGCGGAACGCGGGCAGACTTGTTCGTGCGAACGCACCTCGGATTCGAGCGTCAGCCAGGCGTTGCACTTGAACAACGGGCAAACGCTCAACGACAAACTCCGCGACAAGACATCGCGCGTGAGCATCTGGCTAGGCGACAAATCGACCGACGAAGAGATCGTGGGCCGTCTGTATCGCTTGGCACTGAGCCGCGAACCGAGCATTGCGGAAAAGGCGAAGCTACTGCCAATCTTGGCCGCCGCCAACAAGGACGGCCCCGCCGCACGTCGCGAAGCCGTCGAGGATTTATTCTGGGCCGTGCTGACGAGCCAGGAATTCCTGTTCAACCGCTAACTCCCTCTCCATTTCGAGTATACGATGTTCGATTTGCGCACGATATTTGCCACCGCGACGTTGTTGATTTGCATCAACATTTCATTGGCTGCGCCGCCTGCGGTGACGGCGCTCGCGTATCGTGCCGATGGCGCGATGCTGGCAGCGGGCACGCATGGGAGCGTCGCGATCATCGACCCGAAATCGGGCGAAGCCATCGCGAAGCTCGACGGCCAAACGGGGCGCGTGACGGCGGTCGCGTTCTCGAAAGACAATCGCCTTGCGGTCGCGTCTGGGACACCGGGTGTCAGTGGCATCGTCCGGGTGTACGATGCGGCAAATGCACTGTCTGCGAAGCCAATCGCAGAGTTCACCGCACACAAGGACGCCATTTACGCCATCGCATTTTCGCCCGATGCGAAAGTCCTGGCTACGGCCGGTTACGACCGCACGATCAAGTTTTGGGACACAGCAAAACCCGATGCACCGATTCGCATTCTCACCGACCACAGCGATGCGGTCTACGCACTCGCATTCCATCCCGATGGCAAACTGCTGGCATCGGGGGCGGCCGACCGGGCGGTCAAAGTGTGGGACGTGGCGAGCGGTAAACGCCTCTACACTTTAAGCGATCCGACCGACTGGGTGTATGCGGTGGCGTGGTCGCCCGATGGCAAAACGATCGTCGCAGGCGGTGTCGACAAGAGCCTGCGAACGTGGACGGCCAACGCCGAAGGTGGCACGTTGCGGCAGGCGGTGTTCGCACACACGGGGCCGGTAACTCACGTGCAATATCACCCCGATGGCCTCACGCTCTATTCGCTCGGCGACGATGCCGTGGTCAAGGCGTGGGACGCGCAGAAGATGGTCGAGCGACGCACCTTCGCGAAACAACCCGACAGCGTGCTGAGCTTCCGCCTGCGTCCCGACGGCGCGCAAATCGCCATCGGTCGCTTCGACGGCGTCGGCCTGCTTCTCGACCCGGCCGACGACAAAAAAGTCGTGAATATCCTGCCCGTGAAACCGAAACCGCCCGCGATCGCACGGGTCGCACCCGATTCGATTCTGCGAGGGAAAACCACGCGACTGACAATCGATGGTCAGCGGCTCGATGATTCCAAAGCGATTACTTCAACTGCCACCGGGGTGTCATTCACAATCGTTTCCAAGCTCAAAAACAAGCTCGAAGTCGATGTGGCGGTCCCAGTGAACGCGGTGTCGGGGCCGATTTCGTTTCAGGTGACATCCGATGCCGGTATGTCGATCACGCAGAAAATCATCGTCGATCGCTACCCGGTCACACTGGAAAGTGGCATCACCGATTCCGCAAAGTCGGCGATGAAAGTGACGCTGCCGACGACGATTGTAGGCAGCATCGACCGGGCGGGCGATGTCGATTTCTATCGATTTGAAGCGAAGGCGGGGCAGCAAGTCGCGGTTCAGGTTCTCGGCACGAGGCTCGATTCACAACTGGTGATCGTCGACGACACGGGCAAAGTCCTCTGCGAAGGTTTAACTGGTTCGCTCGGGTTCACCGCCACCAGAGCGGGCATCTACTCGGTCGGCATTCGCGACAAGGAATTTCGCGGCGGGGCGGGGTTCGCGTATCGTTTGAACCTCGGCGAAATCCCCGTGGTGACGAGCGTCTTCCCGCTCGGTGTGGCACGCGGAAAAGAAACCGACGTCCACCTCGATGGCGTGTTCCTCGGCAGCCCGCACGGCCGCACGGTCCGAGTCAAAGTCCCTGCGGATGCCGTCGTCGGAAGCAAGATCGCGATCCCCGTGGATGGCATGACGGAAACGCCGCTCGGCGACTTGACCGCGGCCGTCGGCGAGTTCCCATCGGTCGTCGTTTCGCCCGATGCGGGTGCCGAAATTCGCACGATTCCGGGCACCGCCGATGGCATTCTCGCGAAACCCGGCGATGCACAAATCGTCCGGTTCACGGCGAAGAAAGGCGACGTGCGGATCGTCGAAACGCACGCGCGGCGACTCGGTTCGCCGATCGACACGAGCATCGAAATCCTCGACGCGACCGGTGCCTCCGTCACCCGTGCCACCTTACGTAGCGTGGCAAAAACCTGCGTCACCTTTCGCGATCACGATTCGGCGAACCCGAGTATCCGCCTCGAAGCGTGGAACGAACTGGCGGCGAATAATTTCGTTTACGTCGGCTCGGAACTGATGCAGATTCGCGCGTTGCCCAAAGGCCCCGACGACGATGTGCAGTTCGTGCAAGTCGCCGGGCAACGAATCGGGTTCCTCGATACGACGCCATCGCATCATGCGTTGAACACCTCGGTTTACAAAGTCGAAATCCACCCGCCAGGCATGGTGTTCCCACCGAACGGCCTGCCGGTGTTCCCCGTCGCGTATCGCAACGACGACGGCGGTAATGGCTACCGCCAAGACTCGCGGATTTTCTTTGAAGCCCCTGCCGATGGCACGTATCAGGTGCGCGTCAGCGATTCGCGCGGCTTCGGCGGCGCGAACTACAGTTACCGCCTCAGCGTGCGGCCCCCGCGACCGGATTACACCCTCGCCATCAGCCCGATGTCGCCGAGCGTCTGGAAGAACGGTGCGGTACCGCTGACCGTGACCGCAACGCGGACCGACGGCTTCGACGGCGCGATTCGCGTGAAACTCATCGGCTTGCCGAAAGGCTTCGAGGCACTCGAAACCGAGATTGAAGCGGGTCAAACCACCGCAACATTCGGGCTGTTCGCCGCAGCCGATGCAGTGAATGCGACTGTCGCGTGCCAGGTCGAATCGTCCGCGATGATCGCCGGGAAAGCCGTCGTCCGCACGATCGATTTCGGGATGCCAAAAGTAATCGAGCCGGGCGAGGTGACCGCGACGACGGACGTAAGCGAAGTCACGATCGTACCCGGCGGGCAGACGCGGTTGCGGATTAAAATCGAGCGCCGCAACGGCTTCGATGGTCGCGTCCCCGCCGATGTTCGCGGCCTGCCGCACGGCGTCCGCGTGCTGAATATCGGCCTCAACGGCATTCTGTTTACGCCACGCGATACCGAACGCGAAGTCGTGATCTTCGCCGAACCGTGGGTCAAGCCGATGCAAATCCCGTTCGTCGCACTCGCGAAGAGCGAGCGAAAAGGCACGGAACACGCCGCGAAGCCAGTGATGTTAAAAGTCGTCGCGAAGTAGGGCACGCAAACTTCTGTAACGTGTGATTCGATTGTCTTCGGGCATCGTGAGCTAATAGTCGTTCGGCCAAGAGATCGCTTCATGGGTTGGGCATCGGGATACATCGAACAATTGCGTGGCGGCGCGACGGTTTCGTTCCGCCCACGGGGCAACTCCATGTCTGGCAAGATCGAGTCGGGACAACTCTGTACGGTGGTGCCGGTCGAACCGGCGACACTTCAAAAGGGTGACATCGTGCTTTGCAAGGTCAACGGGAAGGAGTACCTACACCTGGTCAAAGCCATCCAAGGGCCGCGCTTCCAGATCGGGAATAACCGCGATGGCATCAACGGCTGGGTCTCGGCGGGAGGAATCTTTGGCCGGCTGATCCGCGTCGAGGCGTAATCGATACCACGAGCGGACTGTAGATGTTTTTGGCCCCTTCGTTGCTGCGGATCGCTTTTTTCGTCTAACGAACGACCGGTTGCGGGTTTATACTGTAATCGTTATCAACCACGTCTCGTGCGGAAAGGGGGCCGGTTATGGCCCAGGCTGTTGTCGATCCGGCGGAACTGCGGCGGTTCGCCGTCAATCTCAAGCGATTCAATGCCGAACTGCAAACGAACCTCGCCGGGATTCACGGCCAACTCGTTTCGCTCGGGGATACCTGGCGCGATCAGGAACACGATAAATTTCGTGCCGAGTTCGAGTCGACGATTGCCGTGCTCGAGCGGTTCGTAGAATCTGCGAACATGCACATTCCGTTTCTGATGCGGAAAGCGGAGCGGATCGAAGAATACCTTCAGCAGCGATAACCGGAGGCGACGCGATGACTGCCGATGTGCGTTCGATCGATGCGCTGCGCGACTGGCTGGCCCAGGTGGCGAAGTACCGCGCTACGTCGGCCGAAGCGTTATCGGGCGTGCAGATGGAAATTCGCCGCGGCTGCGATTGGGTGGCCGAACAAGGCCAGCTTTGGAGCCGGGCCGTGCGAACGTGCGAAGAACAAGTCGTGCAGGCGAAGGCGGAACTGTCGGGGCGCAAGTTCGCCGATTACTCGGGACGCGAACCCGATACGACGATCCAGGAACGAAATCTGCGGCGTGCGCAGGCGAAACTAGAACATGCACACGAAATGGTCGCGAAGTGCAAATCGTGGGCGGGCCGCCTGCCGAAGCTGATCGACGAAACTTACAACGGTCGCGCCCGGCGACTCGGCCTGACACTGGACGGCGAACTCGCTCAAGCGGTCGCGCACCTCGACAGGCGGATTGCGGCACTCGAAGCCTATGCGGGACTCAGGCCCGACTTCGCCCCCGCGCCGTCGACTTCGAGTTTGCCGAGTATAACGGGAGAAAGTGCATCATGAAATTCGGTGCCAACCGCAGCCAGTTGTACGATGCCCAGAAGACCGCACACGCGCAGTGGAGTATCGTGTGCGACCTCTGGACGGACATCGCCCGCCAGGAGTTCGACGAACAAACGTGGCAGCCGCTCGACCGCCAAGTGAGCGATGTGTTGCGAGCCATCGACCAACTGAGCGTCGTCTTCTCACAAGTTCGTAGCGAATGCGAGTTTCAATCGTGAGCCAACCAACCGGATCGTTCGACGAAAGTGATGAGAACGCCAACATGCCCGTATCGTGGTTCCAACGCGAGCGATCCTCGTTCGCCAATCTCTTAAAGACGATTCGCGAACGTGCGGCATCGGAGACGCAAATCGCGACGACCTTTCAGGCGACCGCCGATGAAGTCGAGAAAGAAGTGCAGCGTTCGCGTCGGCAGATTGCGACCTCACGCAAGAAAGCCAGAAACGAACTCGACGAAAAGTATCAACAAGAAGCGGCGGACTTTAGCGCGAAGTATGCCGGTCGGCAGAACGCCGCCGAGCGTCGTCGTGCGGATGCGTTACGGTTGGCCGACGAGACGTTTGAAGACGCCGACGAAAAGACGCAAACGACGTTCAAGGATCGCCTTTGGACGATCGATTCCCTCGTTGAAGCGGCAGAGAAAGAAGCCCAGGACCACAATCAGAAGCTGATTCGGCAAGTCGAGTTGGGGCGGAAGCAGATCGAAGCCACGTGGCAAAAAGCACAACCCTTTCTCGACCGCGTCGGCCTCGAACGCGCCGACGTCGAGTTCCCCTCCGACCGCTTGCCCAGCCCCACGCAGACCGATGCGGAAGGCAAACTCCAGAAGTGCCTCGAAGATTGCGACGCTTCGAGTGCGAACATAGGCACCTGCTTTTTCCCGAAACTCCTCGGCATCGGCGGGGCAATGGCGCTGACGATCCTTGCCGGGGCCATTGGCTTCGGCGTCGGTTGGGGCGTCGGTAAAGAGATGAAAACTGGCGTAATCGGTGGCGTGGCCGGTGCGATACTCGGTGGCTTGCTGTTGCGCTACATCGTACTAACATTGGCACGCCGTCAGGTGCGCGATCGCGCGAATGCGCTCGGTGTTTATCAGGCAGAAGCTTCCCGCGCCGCAACGAGCCTCGACGATTACGCACAGACGATGTTGGCCCGACAGCGCAGCGAACTGAAACGACGCCACGCGAACGACAAGAAGCGCACCGACGATCATTTTCTGCCGCTCATCCATTCGATCGAACGGCAACGCGATGGCGACTACGACCGCATCGAAAGCGAATACACCGACCGACTGCAACTGATTGCGAACGATCGCGACCTCGAAACTCGTGCGGCCGAGGATCGATATCGAACGACGGCGGGCCAACTCGAAGACGGCTTCGACTCGCAACTCAAAGATGCCGAAACTCGATACGCAGACAAAATGAGGACTGCGACCTTCGCGCGTAATGTCGCGTGGGACGCGATGGGCCGCAAATGGCATCATAATATTACTGCGATTAGCACCGACCTCAGCGACGTACGCGATTCGGGTATCGCGGCGTTCCCACGCTGGGCCGAACTGACGCTGCCAAACCGCCCGCCCGTGACCCGCGTTCCGCCCGGTATCCGCTTCGGGAAATGGAACGTCGATCAGTACGCGATTGCTGACGGGGAACCGAGCGACGAGCGGTTGATGCCCGAGAATCCAGTTCGCATGAAGCTGCCCGCGTTCCTGCCGTTCCCCGATAAATGCGCGGTGCTGTGGAAGGCCGCCGACCGTGGCCGCGCCGCGGCCGTGAATTCGATGCAAGCGGTGATGTTGCGATTCTTAACGGGGCTACCACCCGGAAAAGTGCGGTTCACGATCCTCGATCCCGTCGGTCTCGGCGAGAACTTTGCCGCGTTCATGAGCCTCGCCGATTACGATGAGAACCTCGTCGGCGCACGCATCTGGACCGAACCATCGCAGATCGAACAACGGCTCGTCGACCTCACCGAGCACATGGAAAATGTGATACAGAAGTATCTGCGAAACCAGTACAAGAGCATCGAAGATTACAACGCCGCCGCCGGGGAAGTCGCCGAACCGTACCGTGTGTTAGTGATCGCTAACTTTCCGACGAATTTCACACCGGACACCGCACGCCGCCTGATTAGCATCATGAGCAGCGGCCCCGCATGTGGCGTTTGCACGCTCGTGAGCGTCGATACGAAAGCCGGTTTGCCACGCGATTTCCGCCTCGCCGATCTCGAACAAGTCGCGTTCAACCTCGTGGAAAAAGACGGCAAATTCGTACCGCTCGAACCCGAACTCGCGGTGTTCCCGCTGACGCTCGACACCCCGCCCGACGGCGCGACCGTGGCCGCCACGATCCGTCGCATCGGCGAAGCGAGTCGCTCGGCGGCGCGGGTCGAAGTGCCGTTCGATTTCATCATGCCGAACAAGGACGCGATCTGGACCGGCAGCACCGCCAAGGGCTTCGACATCCCCATCGGGCGGGCGGGGGCCACGAAGCGACAGATGCTCATGCTCGGGCGCGGCACCGCACAACATGCGCTCATCGCAGGCAAAACCGGTTCGGGCAAGTCGACGCTACTTCACGCGATGATTACGAACTTGGCCTTGATTTACAGTCCGGATGAAGCCGAACTGTACCTAATCGACTTCAAGAAAGGCGTCGAGTTTCGCGCGTATGCCACGAGCCTGTTGCCGCACGCGCGGGTGATTGCGATCGAGAGCGAACGCGAGTTCGGCCTCAGCGTGTTGCAACGGTTAGACGCCGAACTGCGTGACCGCGGCGACCGTTTCCGCGCCGCCGGGGCCAACGATCTCGAAGGCTACCGCGAGTATCTGAAGTCGACTGGCAGTACGCTCGCAGTGCCGCGAATCTTGTTCATCGTCGATGAGTTTCAAGAGTTCTTCGTCGAAGACGACAAGCTCTCGCAAGAGTCCGCACTACTGCTGGATCGCCTGGTGCGGCAAGGGCGGGCGTTCGGGTTGCACGTGCTCCTCGGTTCGCAAACGCTCGGCGGAGCCTACTCACTTGCGCGGAGCACGATCGATCAGATGGCCGTGCGTATCGCGCTTCAGTGTAGCGATGCCGACGCGCAGCTCATTCTCAGTAAGGACAACAACGCGGCCCGGTTGCTGTCCCGCCCCGGCGAGGCCATTTACAACGACGCGAACGGCCTCGTCGAAGGCAACGACCCGTTTCAGGTTGTCTGGCTCGATGAAGATCGCCGCGAAACGTTGCTGACCGACATTCGCAACCGCGCGAATGGCAAATACCCGCCGCCACTGGTGTTCGAGGGCAACATCGCCGCCGAAGTGCAGAACAATCGCTTGTTCGCGGAGGCACTGAAAGCGAAAACCGAAGTGCGCGTGCCAGTCGCGTGGTTCGGCGATGCGGTCGCGATCAAAGACCCGACTTCGGCGGCGTTCCGGATGCAATCGGGCGCGAACGTGCTGCTGATTGGCCAGCAAGAAGAATCTGCACTCGCACTGATGGCCACCGCGATGGCCAGCCTTGCGGCACAGGTGAAAGTGCCCGGCTTGTTCACCGTACTCGATGGCACGCCCGACGATTCCGACCATGCGGACTACCTGCGAAAAGTCGCGGCATCGCTCGGCTATCCCGATGCGAGTATCGACCGCGCGGGCATGGTGAATGCGCTCACCGCACTCGCGCAAGAGATCGAACGCCGACAGCAGGGTGTCAGTGCCGAACGGGTTTCGCGCTTCTTGTTCGTGCAGGGGCTGCACCGGTTCCGCGAACTGCGAAAGGCCGACGACGACTTCGGATATGGCCGCAAGAGCGATCAACCGAAAGCGGCTGGAGAACTGCTCGCAACGATCCTCAAGGACGGCCCCACGGTCGGCATTCACTCGATCGTCTGGTGCGATTCGCTGACGAATCTCACGCGCGCACTCGAACGACAAGCGATGAAGGAGTTCAGCCAGCGCGTGTTGTTCCAGATGAGCGCAACCGATTCGAGCACGCTGATCGACACCCCCGCCGCCAGCCGCCTCGGCCGCACACGCGCACTCTTCGTGCAAGAAGACCTCGAACGCCCCGAGAAGTTCCGCCCCTACGGCTTACCCGATATGAAATGGCTCCGCGAGATCGGCACAACGTTAAACCCCGTAGAGCACGTTTCCAACGTGCCCGTGTGACGTTCTGCGAGATACTGTACAAACGTTTATCGGAGGGGCAGGGATTCGAACCCTGGGTACCTTTCGGTACGCTGGTTTTCAAGACCAGTGCAATCGACCACTCTGCCACCCCTCCGTCCGACGCTTCCATTCTAATGCGCGTGAGTAACTTGGAAAGAGACTGTTGCGAGTCTCAGATGATGGCTCGATTGGGTTTGAAGATTTGTCTCCCATGCCGTGGGCCAAACGCGAGATCGACAGCATCTTCATGATGTCAGAAAGTATATGGTTCGACAACAAGATCGTGGATTTCATGCGGGCATGAAGAGAGCGTTGGCCTGAAGTATGCCGCGCTCGCGGTGTACGTCCTTATCGTAAAGGTCCACCAGTTTATAGCCGCGGAGTCGCAAGTAGGCGACGATCTCATCAAAATGGCACTGTCCATCGTAAAATGGCACGAACATCACTTCGACGAAGATCAGGTGAATCGCCTTTCGCACGAGCAGTTCTTCGCCCCAGTCAGCACTTGCAGATCGTGGCCTTGCGCGTCGATTTTAAGCAGGTCGATCCGATCCAAGGCGAGTTCGGCTGCTACGTCGGTTATGCGGCGGACGCGAACATCGATCTCATCTCGTACCTGATACGAGCCGTGCCCTTGAGTTACCGACTTCGGGTCGACAGAACTTGGCAGGAACGAGTTCGTCACACTGTCGCTTTTGAGGGTAAACCGCTTCGTCTCATCGCGCGCCCCCAATGCGTATGGGAATGCTCGCGCACGAGAGTTACCCGCCGTGGCGATCGTAAGGGCTTGAAAGGCCACAGGGTCTGGCTCAAAACTATAGACACTGGCGGTCGGGAAGTGGCTCAGCAATTGCAGGGCAGTCTGGCCGACGTTCGCGCCGACGTCGAACAGCGTCGGTCGCTCCCGACCCTTGAGCAGGTCCGCCACCGTCTGAAGCGGGTCCGCCACCGTCTGAAGCGGGTTCGCCGTCACCCCCTGACGGATGACATCGTACCCCAAGAGGCGGAATGGGTAACGGAGAAGCTGCTTCACCATCAGAGCACCTCGAATCGGGTGACTGTCGTACGATCGGGCTAATTATGCGCGGTTCAACGGGGACGTTCTTTGTTAGGCGTTGACTTCCACCAATTCGGCTTCACTGGACGCGACCGGGGCGACCAACCCTTCGGCGATCAGTCCTTCGAGGTGAAAGGCGATGGCCTCCTGCATGAGAGCGATCGTTTCGGCACGGTCGTCTCCCGCTGCCACACACCCGTCTAAATCCGGTGAGTAGGCCGAGTAGCCGGTCGACGTCGGCTCCAAGATGATGAGATACTTCATTGGTCGAGTCCTGCCTGTCGAAGAATACTCTTCTCGGTCTTCGGGGCCAATTCCTTACTCACGTGACCGGCCACCGTCACAAGACCGGTCTTGGTCGCGTGCTTAAATTGACGGTGACTGCCTTGCTGACAAGCCAAATACCAGCCATCCGCTTTGATCCGCCTAAACTAACACGGCGAATCTTCACGAGTGATGCCCCGCGTCCGAACCGATGCCACATGTGTCTATTGTGACTGTTAAGACTCCACTTAGCAACCCGCATTCTTTATTCGTTTCGCCGCGCCTCGCAGTCTTCGGAGCGAAGCGCGGGCAGGATGCAAAAACATATCGGCTTTCGTTGATTACGAACATGACGATATTTTCGTTTATGACGCCGAGAAAATTGAGAATTGTCGAAATCGCTTCAAGCACTCTTACGAGCCACCGGGTTCATCCGGTTCATCCCGGTGGCTCGTCAATCAGTCGATGATTTTGTTGATGCCGTATTCGACGATGCCACTCGCACCGGCGGCCTTGAGTCGCGGGATGATTCGCCGCACTTCGGCTTCTTCGAGGATCGTGTTCACATCGACCCAACTCGGGTCCGATAGGCTCGAAATCGTCGGCGTTTGCAGTGCGGGCAGGATCATCAGCACCGATTCCAGCTTGTCGCGGCGCACGTTCATCATCAGCCCGACTTTGCCTTCGGCCGCCATTGCGCCTTTAAGCATCAGGATTAAATCGTCCATTTTTTGACGCTTCCACGGGTCTTTCGCGGCGGCTTCGTTGGCGATAAATCGCGTCGTGCTTTGCAGAATGTCGCAGACGATCCGCAGGTTGTTCGCTTTCAGGCTGCTCCCCGTTTCGGTGACTTCGACGATGGCATCGGCGAGCCGCGGCGGTTTGACTTCGGTTGCGCCCCAACTGAATTCGACTTGCGCCGTCACGCCGTGCGAGGCGAGCCAGCGCTTCGTGAGGTTCACCACTTCGGTGGCGATCCGCTTGCCTTCGAGGTCTTTCGGCCCCTGAATCGGCGAATCGTTCGGCACCGCCAACACCCAACGCACGGGCCGTCGGCTGACTTTGCTAAACACGAGTTCGGCCAGTTCCGTCACTTGCGCGTCGTTCTCCAGCACCCAATCGTGGCCAGTCAGGCCGCAATCGAGCGAGCCATCTTCGACGTAGCGTGCCATCTCTTGCGCGCGGATCAGCGTGCAATGAATTTCCTTGTCGTCGATACTCGGGTAGTAACTGCGGCTCGCAAACGTGAGCTTGTAGCCCGCCTTGCGGAACAGTTCCGCCGTGGCATCTTGCAAAGACCCGGCAGGGATACCGAGCTTCAGGACCGTGTCGTTCATCGGCAATCTCATCATCCGAACGGGGAGTTTTTCTAGGTGCTTCTAAATATACGGAACGTCGGAAATCGGCACGCGATCCGCCACAAGGAATACCCAGGGGTACGACGAAGCGTCTAACCCTGGGCTAAGTGATAGAACCCCGTTGGGGTAAATGCATCGTGAATTCTTACCCCAACGGGGTTGCATCATATAGCCCAGGGTTAGACGTCTTACGTCGTACCCCTGGGCGGCCATGCCCAGAAATCTCTTCGCTATCGCCGTGAAAATGAGTACCATCTGTTAAACCTGTCCACGTTGTTCCTCGGAGTTGCACACATGCATCGGTATTCTGGCTGGCTCGTCGCGATTGCGTTCCTCGCACTCGACGTAAGTTCCCAAATTTCCGCACAAGATGGCTATGTGCCGTTGTTTAACGGGAAGGATCTGACGGGTTGGGTGAACGTCAATTGCGGTCCGAAGACGTTTGCGGTGAAGGGCGATGCGATCGTTACCACGGGTACGCCGACGGGATTTCTGAGTACGGATAAGCAGTACGAAAACTTCATCATGGAAGTCGAATGGATGCACGTCGAGAAGACCAAAATGGCGAACTCTGGCATCTTCGTCTGGGGCGACCCGTTGCCCGCCATCGGCTCGCAGTACACGCGAGGGATCGAAGTGCAAGTGCTGCTGAACTACAAGCCCGCCGACGGTTGGGCGACGAGCCAGGGCGACATTTTCAGCATCTGGGGTGCGAAATGTATCCCGGATCGGCCGCACCCGAAGGGGCTGGAACGCTGCTTGCCGAGCGAAGATCGCACCAAGGGCGCGGGCGAGTGGAACCATTACAAGATCATCGCTCAAGATGGCGTCATCAAGCTGCACGTGAACGGCAAGGAAGTCTCCGGCGTTCGCGAGTGCAACCCACGCAAGGGATATTTGGCGCTCGAAAGCGAGGGCGTCGAGTGTCACTTCCGCAACATCAAGATCAAGGAAATGCCGAGCACGAACCCGACCAAGGAACAAACCGCAACCGTCGCCGTCGGCCATAAGAGCCTGTTCGACGGGCAGACGATGCACGGCTGGACGACCGAGAACGAGAGTTGGAAAGCGGGTGGCTCGCTGCGTTCCAACGGCAAAGGCGACCTCGTTCTCGATCACAAGGTCACGAGCGGCGAGTTGATCTTCGACTGGAAGGTGCCTGCGAAGTCGAAGTCCGAACTCGCCGTGCAACTCGGTACGAATCACAAGTACACGCACAAATCGCCCGGCAGTGAATCGGCTGGAAAATGGACGCGCGTCACGATGGCTTTCGGCAAAGACGGCGTCACGCAGAGCGTCAACGGCCAACCATCGATCAAGTCCGGGCACGTCCCCGACGAAGGCCCGATCACGTTCAAGGCTGCCGAGGGCCTCGAACTGATGAACCTGTTTTACTTGCCGACGAAGTAAACTTTCTCAGAGGCGCGCAAGTTCGCGAAATCGGGGCATTTGTCGGGTATCCGCGTTGTGCAGCGCGACACTCGTAACGGTGTTCCGATGTTCTCCTTTACTCGAACGGTAACATTGCTCGCCGTCATTGCGATGATGGCTTTCGCACCGATCGCAATGGCGGGCTGGATAACCGTTAAAAACGACACGACCGGCACGGTGACCGTACAAGAAACGGTCGTCGTCAACGGCGTCGTTCGCAAATGCAAGCCGATCAAACTCGCCGCAGGCGAGACACTTCGCGAGTTTCAACCCAAAGCCGGTACGAAAACGATCGTCGTCGTGGAATCGGGTCTGTTCGGGAGAACGCTATTCACCGGCGACCTGAAATGGGCCGACGGCGACAGTGCGTTCGCAATCGCGAAAGACGGCGACAAAGTCCAAGTCGCCGCCGTAGTCGACGCACCAAAAGCCGGCGGCATCGTTCGTGCCCAATCGCCGGAAATCGCGAAAGCCAAACCGCCGAAATAACTCGCTCCGAGCGGCTGTAAAATCTGCTTCCCTCGCACTTCGACTTCGACTACACTTCATCTACTCCCCGCCCGCCTCGCCGATTCTCATTCGATTTCACGCGAGTTTTCTATGCGATCGATTGCCATATTTGGGCTACTGTTTCTCTGTTGTCGCGCCGGTTCGGCGGAGCCGGATTTCGCGAAGGAGTTGCCGCGAATTCCCCCGACGGAAGCGAACGATGCGCACCGGACTTTCACCTTGAAGCCGGGCTACCGCATTCAGCAAGTGGCAGCCGAACCGCTGCTGGCCAGCCCCGTGGCGATGGCGTGGGACGAGAACTCGCGATTGTTCGTGGTCGAGATGCGCGGCTACAGCGAGAACCGCAACGAGAACCTGTCGCGAATCAACATGCTCGAAAGCACCAAAGGCGATGGCATCTACGACAAGTCGACGATCTTCGCGGACAATTTGTTATGGCCGACGGCGGTAGCGTGTTGGGATGGCGGCATTTTCGTTGGCGATGCCCCGCACATTTATTACCTCAAAGACACCAACGGCGACGGCAAGGCCGACGTGCGAAAGATTGCGTACACTGGCTTCGGTACGCACAACGTGCAGGGGCTTCTGAACTCGTTCCACTGGACGTTCGACAACCGCATTCACGGCACCGCGAGCAGTTGCGGTGGCATCATTACGCGGCCCGATGACAAAGCGATGTCACCGGTCAACATTAATGGCCGCGATTTCGACTTCGATCCGCGTACGATGGCGTTGCGGCCGACGAGTGGCGGTGCCCAACACGGCATGAGCTTCGACGATTACGGGCATAAATTCGTATCGTCGAACAGCGATCACGTGCAGCAGGTGATGTACGAAGACCGCTACCTCGCACGCAATCCGTTCGCGATCGCTCCGCCACCACGAACGAGCATCGCGACCGACGGCCCGCAAGCCGAGGTGTTTCGCACCAGCCCCGTCGAACCGTGGCGAATCGTGCGGACGCGGTTGCGGGTGCAAGGCGGCGCGGTGGGGATCGTCGAAGGCGGCGGGCGGGCATCGGGGTACTTCACCGGTGCCACCGGCGTGACGATTTATCGCGGCGACGCGACGCCGGACCTGAAAGGGCTGGCGTTCGTGGCCGATGTCGGCAGCAACCTCGTTCACCGCAAGAAACTCACGCTCGCCGGGGGCATTCAGTATCGTGCGGATCGCATCGACAAAGACAGCGAATTTCTGACGTCGACGGACAACTGGTTCCGCCCCGTGCAGTTCGCGAACGGCCCCGATGGCTGCTTGCACATCATCGACATGTACCGCGAAACGATCGAGCACCCCGCGAGTTTGCCACCCGAAATCAAGAAGCACCTCGACCTCACGAGTGGCCGCGATCGCGGGCGGCTGTACCGCATTCTGCAAGATGGCCAAACGCCACGCGCACTCCCGAAACTCGGCAACATGACGAGCGAAGCGTTGGTGAAATTGCTCGATCACCCGAACGCCTGGCACCGCGAAACCGCGAGCCGCCTGATCTGTCAACGGCAAGACGTGGCGGCGGCGAACGCGCTGTTCGCGTTCCTGAAAGAAGCGAAAACCGACCTCGGACGCATCCACGCGATGTACGCACTTTCCGGCCTCAAGCAGTTGTACGGCGGCCAGATTCAGACGGCACTTACCGACGTCTCGCCGCGCGTACAGGAACACGCGCTGCGGCTAATGTCATCGGTGCCCGCTTCCCCGGCGAGCCTCAACGCGCTGATTGCACTCGCCGATTCCAAAGACCCGTTCGTGCGGACGCAGTTGGCGTTCACAATCGGCGAACTGACTTCGCCGTCGGTCGCAAAAGTCGCGATTACGAAGTACCTGCAATCGGGCACGCTGGATCGCTGGGAACGCTTCGCCGCAATGACCGCACTCGGCGATGGTGCGGGGCCGATTTGCGCCGAGATGCTGTTGGACGCGAAGGTGCGTTCGCACCCGAATTCAAAGGCGTTCCTCGTCGATTGCGTCAAAATGTTATCGCGCAAGAACCGAGCCGAAGACGCGACCTTGCTCAGCGCTGCGATTCAAAAACTGCCCGAAACCGAGGGCGCTTTCACGCTGACGCTGTTGCAAGCGGCGAACGAGGGCGGCGACAATTTGAAGAAAGCGTTCGCGAAAGTAGTGCCACTCGAACGCTTGACGCGGTTGTTAAAAAGCGCCACCGCCACGATCGTCGACGAGACGCAACCCGTCGAAGATCGCATCGCTGCCGTCCGTACGCTCGCGCTCGGCAACCTCGCGGATGTGCGCGGAACGCTCGTGAAATTGCTCGACCTCAAACAGCCCGGCGAAGTCCAACTCGCGGCACTCGCCGTGCTGGATCGCTTCGGCGATCCGACGCTCGCCGAGATCCTTTTGAAAAACTGGCCGACGCTTTCCCCGCGACTGCGCGCCGCCGCCGGCGAGTCGATTTTATCGCGCAAAGAGCGCGTGATGGTGCTGCTCGATGCCATCGAAAAGCAAACCTTTTCGCCCGTGAATCTCGATGGTACGCAGATCAAACGCCTAATGGCGCACAAAGACCCCGCGACACAGAAGCGCGCCGCAATCCTGCTTGCCGCATTCAAGCCCGCTCGCCGTACCGAAGTCGTGACGAAGTATCGCAAAGCACTGGAAATGAAGGGTGATGTCGCGAAGGGCAAACTCTTGTTCGTCAAGAATTGTGCTGCGTGCCACAAGCTCGAAGGCGTCGGTCAGGAACTCGGTGCGAACCTCGCGGCGATGAAGAATCGCGGCGTCGAAGCGATCCTCACGAACGTGCTCGACCCGAACGCCGAAGTGAACCCGCAGTACGTGAATTACAGTTGCAACCTCGATGATGGCCGCACGATCACGGGGATGATTCAATTTGAAACGGCAACCAGCGTCACGTTCGTTCGCGGCGAAGGTTTGAAAGACACCGTCAGCCGCAGCAACATCGAAAGCCTGAAAAGTACGGGCCTATCGCTGATGCCCGAAGGACTCGAAAAAGACATTAGCGTCGAAGCGATGGCCGACCTGATCGCGTACCTCATGCAAGTCCCTTAACCCCAGGTGATACTGTGACGACTCGTCGTAAATTTCTCGGTGTCGCGGCTGTCAGTGCGTTGTCGCTGCCCGCGTTCTCGTATCGTCGCGTCTACGGCGCGAACGAGAAACTCAACCTCGCGATCGTCGGCTCGGGCGGTCGCGGTGCGGCCAACTTGGGCGGCGTCTCCAGCGAGAACATCGTCGCGCTCTGCGACGTCGATCGTGCGGCCAACGCGAAGGCCGCCACCAGCCACCCGCACGCCCGCCAGGAAGCCGACTTCCGCAAGCTGTTCGACCGCGAAAAAGAATTCGACGCCGTCGTCGTCAGCACGTGCGAACACACGCACGCGATGGTGACGCTCGCGGCGCTGCGTTCGGGCAAGCACGTCTATTGCGAAAAACCACTCACGCACAACATCGCGGAGGCACGGGTGATCCGCGAGGCGGCCGCGAAAACGAAACTCGCGACGCAAATGGGCACGCAGATTCACGCGGGGGACAACTATCGCCGCGTCGTCGAGTTGATTCAAACGAACGCGATCGGACCGGTCCGCGAGTGCCACGTCTGGGTCGGCCGCACCTGGGGTTTGCAGAGCGCCGAGGGCGCGAAGAAGAACGACATTTTGCACGTGACCGAACGGCCCAAAGACAGCGTCGCCGTGCCTGCCGGGTTGAACTGGGATTTGTGGATCGGCCCCGCACCGATGCGGCCGTTCCACCCGATCTACGTGC
The DNA here is from genome assembly GCA_043780595.1 of Limnoglobus sp. Classification (GTDB taxonomy): domain Bacteria; phylum Planctomycetota; class Planctomycetia; order Gemmatales; family Gemmataceae; genus Limnoglobus. Next base: position 42,010 of record JAYWCL010000180.1, on the reverse strand, counting down.
CGGGGCCGAAGTGGTATCGCTGGTGGGATTTCGGCAACGGCACGATGTCCGACCTCGGCAGCCACTGGAACGATCTGCCGTTCTGGGCGCTGAAGCTGAAAGCGCCGCTGACCGTCGAAGCGTCGGGGTCACCCGCACACGCGGAACTCGCGCCGGCATCGATGCAAGCGACCTACGAGTACGGCCCGCGCGGCGACATGCCTGCCCTGAAATTGTCTTGGTACCAGGGCGCAAACAAGCCGCCCGCCGTGCTCGATGGCACGATCCCGAAGTGGGATTCGGGCGTGTTGTTCGTCGGCGACAAGGGCATGTTGCTATCGGATTACGGCAAGTATCTGTTGCTCCCGGAGAAACAGTTCGTCGACTTCAAGAAGCCCGAAGCGACGATCGCGAAATCGCTCGGCCACTACGCCGAGTGGATTCACGCCTGTAAAACCGGTGCCCCGACGACGTGCCATTTCGATTACGCAGGCTGGCTGACCGAAGCCAACCACCTCGGCAACGTCGCCTACCGCGCCGGCAAGAAACTGATCTGGGACGCCGAAGCGATGAAGGCCACCAACTGCCCCGATGCCGACCAGTACATCCATCGCGAGTACCGCAAAGGCTGGTCGCTGGCGTGATGGTTTGTGAAGGAAGGCTATCGATTCGTATTGGTGTAGGGCACAATACGGATCGCATAGCCGATTCGCGAAAGGATATGATCGAGCGCTGCAATGGATAGCTCTTTGCGACCGTGTAGCACGTGGCTCAGCATATCTTCGCTCAATCCAGTTGCATCGCAGAATGCTCTCCGCGTCGGATACGTATCCGACAACTCTCGCAGTTGCTCGCGATAATGTGGAACGGTGGCGAGTCCTTGTTCCACCATCAATTGGCTATCCCAGAATTGCGCGATTTTGAATAGTGGCTTTGCGATCATTTCTTTGCGCGGCAACTTCCGTTGATCGTACATCCCCACGACAAGTTCCAACCATAGCTTCTTGAATTCGATGGAGTCCGGTTTCTCACTGTATTTGTCGTACAAGCGTTCCATGAGCCGCTCTTCCTCATCATCGAGCTTCGAGGCGTCGATCGGATACCCGTTCACATCGGCAACAGGAATATCAATCGTTACTTCAGTCATTGTTTTTCCTCATAGAGATATTGCCTATCGGATCGCGACTTACTGGAGATACTTGGCTGTATACAATTCGCCATCGATGCAATACTGGATCGGCAGACCAGAAAGATCGCTACTGAATCGTTCGACGCAAGACGCAAGTTACCAATGCGTCCGCATCTTCTTCATCCAAATCCAAATCGTATCGTACCGATTCATCGAGTTGAACCGGCTTCCCAACGCAGCCACACATAACTAGCAACTAGCAACGACTCTTCAAATGCAGTGAATTTCTGTGGACTAATCCAATTTGGAATTTCTACCCAGCTTTCCAACTTTCGGTCTGGTTGTTCAATAATTTTCACCGTTTTGCAAAATAAAAAGCTAAAATCTGAAAGTATCTGGCATCTTGAATTTACAATATCATTAGAGGTGACTGCCGGTCAAGTGATATGGCTATCCAAATTTTACTACGGTTCCTGATGCCGCTGGCTGATCGAAACCCAGCTATCGACTTCCTCGACACAGACTTGCTCTAGCCGATGACACCCAGTTGAAGCTGCGGGTCTGCCACTTTCCAAAGGGGGACGAGCAAGTGGAACAAGATCGAGTTGCGGTTGTTCACTCACATCTCGATCGACTGGCGCGGGCGACCTACGGCGTCTGAAACGTTAGAAATGCAATCGGACACTGCGAACGGTTACGGACAATTTACGCCAGCACTTCCTTCACCACGTTGCCTTTTACGTCGGTCAAACGCATCTCGCGGCCCGCTTGGCGGAACGTGAGTTTCTCGTGGTCCAACCCGAGCAGATGCAGCACGGTGGCGTGCCAGTCGTGAACGTGGACTTTGCCTTCGACGGCTTCGTGGCCGTATTCGTCGGTCTTGCCGTGCGTCAGGCCGCCCTTCACGCCACCGCCCGCCAACCACATCGAAAACCCTTTGTTGTTGTGGTCGCGGCCATCAGTACCTTGCGCGTACGGCGTACGGCCGAACTCGCCGCCCCAGATCACGAGTGTATCTTTCAGCAAGCCTCGCTGTTTGAGATCGGCGAGCAGTGCGGCAATCGGTTTATCGATCGACTGGCAGTTGTTGGCGAGGTCGTCTTTGAGGTTGCGGTGCTGGTCCCACCCGCTCTTGGTGATCTCGACGAAGCGAACGCCCGCCTCAATGAGTTTGCGCGCCATGAGGCACTGCTTGCCGAAGGTGTCGGTGCCACCGCCACGCGGCCCGTACAACCCGGCACCGCCTCCTGCCGCGTTCCCGCCGATGCCGTACTTTGCGAGTGTCTCTTTCGTTTCCTTGCTTAAATCGATGACTTTCGGCAACTCGGCCTGCATCCGGAACGCCAGTTCGTAGCTTTCGATTAAGCCTTCGACGGCAGAGTTTTCACCCGTCGCATCGGCGGCGGTGCGGTTGAGCGACTGCAAAAAGTCGAGTTGCGTGCGTTGCTCGGCGGTCGTTTGTTTCGGGTTCTTGATGTTACTGACCCCTTGCGTATCGCCGCCGAACCGACCGCCGCCGCCACCTCCGATTTTGGTTCCCTGGTAGATCGCGGGTAGGAAACTTGCGCCGTAGTTGGCGGGGCCACCGTTGTTTTGCGGTGGCGCGATCGTGACGAACCCCGGCAGGTTTTCGTTCTGCGAACCGAGGCCGTAAAGCACCCACGCACCGATGCTGGGACGCGGGAACTGCGAGAGGCCGCAGTGCATTTGCAGGAACGCCTGCGGGTGGTTCGGCACATCCGTATGCACGCCGTTCAGCAGGCAAAGATCGTCCGAGTGCTTCGCGAGTTCGGGGAACAGTTCCGAGATCATCGTGCCGCTCTGGCCGTGCTTTTTGAACGCCCACGGCGAACCGAGCAGCTTCCCGCCGAAGCCACGCGCCTTGCTGTAACTCTTGCCGTCGTCCGCAAGCAACTTCGGTTTGTAGTCGAAGGTATCGACGTGCGACGGGCCACCGTCCATACACAGGAAAATGACATGTTTCGCCTTCGCGGGAAAGTGCGAAGCCTTCGGCGCGAGCGGCTTGACTTCCTTCTCCGCCGCCCTCGCCGCAAGGGCTGAGAATGCCAACATGCCGAAACCCGAAGCGGTCGTGCGGAGAGCGGATCGTCGTGAAAACAAGGTGGAATCGTTCGTAAACATCGCGTTCACTCGGTAAGTATGTTGGCGAAATACACTCTCGACATTTCAACGTTTCATAAGAAATTCCGCGCTGCCATACATCGCCTGGCAGTATGCGGACCATACATCCTTCTTCGACTTTTTACCCACTTTGTATTTGCTGAGGAACGACTCCGCGTTCGTTAGTTCCTCTTCGGTTGGTGCGCGGCCGAAGAACAGGCGATACGAGCGGTCGACGGCGTCGCGGTCGTTCTTGGCCCCTGCGAGGAGCTTTTCGGCAGTGATTTCGGACTGACGGATGACGAACGGATTGTTCATCAGGAACAGCGCCTGTCCTGGCACGTTGGTGTTGGCTCGTTCGCCGACGACTACGCTCGAATCGGCGGCGTCGAATAGCGAAAGGGCTTCCGGCAGATTGTCGCGGATGATCGTGAGATAGACCGAGCGATGCGTGTCGTTCGGGTCGGCACGTAGGCTCATACCGAGGCCCGGCCGCAGCGAGGGGCCTTCACCGGCCTTCGCTACCGCGCTACCCACGGGCGGCAGCACCGTCAACTTCCCACTGACGGCCAAAATGCTGTCGCGGATCACTTCCGCATCGAGACGTGCCGGTGACATTCGCCAGAGAAGCACGTTGTCCGGGTCGGTTTCGTGGTTCTTCGCATCGTAGTTCGACGCCAGTTGGTAAGTCTGCGAAAGCACGATGGCCTTCACGAGTTTCTTCGTGCTCCAGCCGTCTTTCATGAAGTTTATGGCAAGGTGATCGAGCAATTCCGGGTGGCTCGGGGCGGTTCCGGTGGTGCCGAAATTATCGGGCGTGTTGACGAGGCCGCGACCGAACAGGTGCAGCCAGACGCGGTTGACGTAGACCCGTGCGGTGAGTGGGTTGTCGGCCGATGCCACCCACTCGGCGAGTTCGAGCCGCCCGCTGCCTTTTCGCACGCTCGGCGGTTTCGCGTTCACGACCTGCAATACGCCCCGCGGTACGATCGCGCCCGGCTTTTGCACTTCGCCGCGAACGTAAATCGGGCTATCGTTCGCACGGTAGCGTTCCCGCGTGCCCATCGCCAGCACCTTCGGCGTGCCATCTTTTTCATACAGGTCGAGCTTCGCGCGGCTGATCGCAATCGTCGCTTGGGAGAATAGATTGCGAATCGGATCGGTCTGTTTGCGCACCGTTTCCTGTACGTCGGCGATCTGTTTTTCGATGCTCGCACGGTCGTCTTTGCCGAGCGGTTCGAGCACGTCGGGTGCGGAGCCTTTGGGCAGGCTCACCAGCGGCGAGGGGTGGTTTGCCTGCACGAATCGGACGGTGCCGTAGCAAGTCTCGGTGCTGCGGAAGATCCCAGCGAGTGCGTAATAGTCTTTCATCGGGATCGGGTCGAACTTGTGATCGTGGCACCGCGCGCAGGCCGCCGTCGTGCCGAGAAACGCGAGGCTGAATGCATCAATTTGCTCATCGACGACGTCCATTTCGTACTGGAGGCGATTCCGTTCGTTCAACGATTTCGTGCCGATGGCGAGGAACCCGGTGGCGATACTTTGCCTCGCTTTGGCGGCATCGTCCTTCGCGGGAAGCAGATCGCCCGCGAGTTGCTCCTTCGCGAACCGGTCGAACGGCGTGTCCGAATTGAACGCGGCAATCACGTAGTCGCGGTAGCGCCAAGCGTGGGGAAAATTGAAGTTGACCGTCTTGCCCGAACTCTCCGCATAGCGTGCGACATCGAGCCAGTGACGGCCCCAGCGTTCGCCGTAGTGCGGCGATGCCAGCAAACTATCGACGAGCGTTTCCAGTGCCTGCGGCGACTTGTCGTTCGCGTACGCCGCAGCTTGTTCCGGCGTGGGTGGCAGCCCGATGAGGTCCAGATACACGCGGCGAACCAGCGTCGCGGCTTCGGCCGCTTTGACTGGCTTCAACGCCTTCGCTTCGAGTGCCGCGAGCACATAGCGGTCGAGGTCCGCCTTCGGCCACACCGCATCGCGAACCGTCGGCAACGGCGTGACTTTCGGTACTTGATACGCCCAGAATTGCCGCCCCTTCTCGATGTCGATCTCAACTTTCGCGCCCTTCGCTGGTCCATCGCGCGGGTCGGGCGCGCCCATATTCACCCACGTCTCGAAGTCCGCAATCACCGCATCGGGCAACCGCTTTTTCGGTGGCATCTGGCGATCTTCGTCTTTGGTTTTGAGTGCATCGATGAGCAAACTTTTCGCCGCTTGCCCCGGCACGATCGCCGCACCGCCATCGCCGCCCAGCCGCAACCCGTCCCGCGTATCGAGCGTCAATCCGCCGCGAATCTTCTCCGCATCGGCGGCATGGCACTTGTAACATTGCTCGACGAGAACGGGGCGAATCTTCTTCTCGAAGAAGTGCAATTGCTCCTGCGTCGGCACGTCCGCCGCACGCAACGGTGCCGTAGCAGCCACGACGATGAACGCAGCAATTCGGATTCGCATGGCACGTGTCTCTGGCACAAAAGGAGTGTCAGTATCCTAAACGCACAACGAGCGAAAGAATTACCGGATTTCATACGATTGCTTAAATTCCATCGACTTGAAAGCCCAGCGACGACCGTCGCTGGGCGCTTCCTGCATAATGAACCGTTGCGACTATCACCAAACCAGGAACGATCATGAAACTTCGACGACTCGGCAACAGTGACTTGATGATATCGTATATCGGTTTTGGCGCGTGGGCGATCGGCGGCGGCGCGTGGGCGTTCGGTTGGGGACCGCAAGACGATGCGAAATCGATTGCGACGATCCACGAAGCGATCGACGTCGGCATCAACTGGATCGACACGGCCGCGGTTTATGGCCTCGGCCATTCGGAAACTGTCGTCGCTATGGCACTCGATGGAATCGCAAAACGCCCGTACGTGTTCACGAAGTGCGCCCGCGTTTGGGACGACAATCGGAACATCGGCAAAAGCCTGAAGGCGGACTCGATTCGTAAGGAATGCGAGGCGAGTTTGCGACGGTTACGCATCGATGTCATCGACCTGTATCAGGTTCACTGGCCCGAACCCGACGAGGATGTCGAGGAGGGTTGGGCCGAGGTCGCGAAACTGCAACGCGAGGGGAAGGTGCGCTGGATCGGCGTCTCGAACTTCGACGCGAGCCAGATGGCACGCGCAGCAAAAATCGCGCCGATCACGTCGCTCCAGCCGCCGTATTCGATGTTGCGACGCGAAATCGAAACCGAAATTCTGCCTTATTGCGAAGCCAATTCGATCGGTACGCTCGTTTACTCGCCGATGCAGTCGGGGTTGCTGACCGGTACCTGGACCCGCGAACGGGTTGCCGCACTTCCTGCCGACGATTGGCGTAAAGAGAAAAACAAGTGGTTCCAAGAACCCAACCTGACGCGCAACCTCGAACTCGTCGAGCATTTGAAACAAGTCGGCGCACCGCACGGCAAATCGGCGGGCGAAGTGGCCATCGCCTGGGTGCTGCGACACCCCGCTGTCACTGCGGCGATCGTCGGTGCGAGGAAACCCGGACAATTGAAGGAGCTAATCGGTGCGGTCGACTGGCGGCTCACCGACGCCGAGGCGGCGAGCATCGCAACGTGGCTGTAAAGTGGTACGCACGCCGATCTGGTCGGCACGCCGGCTGTCGGTGAACGGTTACCATCATGCCAGCCCGCAGCGCAAGCAAGGGGAACCCTCGTATCACTCCATGCCGTGCCTCGAACGTGGAAAGCGCACCCTCGCTTGCGCAAGCGAGGGAAACCCACAAAACGCAACACGTTGTCGTACCAGCCCCGAACTCACCGCGAATCACACGAAATACACGAAAAGAAAAACGCCAACTTGGAAATCCTTCACGGCGTTGCCTGAAGGGCATCGCACTTCCAGCCCATGTTGGAACCATGGGTCGCATTCGCTACTCGGCGTCGTCTTGCGTTTCGAGTTTCAGCGGTTGCCAGACGTGTGGGCGGTCGAGCGGTTCGATGCGTAGCTTCTCGACGCCGTCCTGAAAGACGCGCGTCGTGCCCGACGATTGACTCACGCAGAACGCAATTGCTTTCGTTTTCTTGCTGATGGCGGCAGCGGAAAGATGGCGACTGCCGAAGCCTTTCGGCAAGTCGATCCCGTCCGTGGGGACATCGAGATACACGCACGCCGCCTCGGCGATGCCATCGCGGTCGATGACGATCGCGCCGTCGAGTTTTGCGATCTCTTTAATTTGCTCGCGAACATCGCGGCGACGAATATCGCGTTCTTTTTTGGTGTAGCCGCGGAACGGGTTGAAGTTCCGGAACTTCGACATCGTGTGAACTTTGCGCGAATCGCCGACGACGATGATCGCCCCGGTCGGGTGGCCTTCGCGGCCTTCGCGGCCGATTTCGGTAGCCAATTCGACGACGTACTTCAGCACGTCTTGCGGGACCGATGTGCCGAGTTTACGCAAGTCTTGAGAGGTCATTTTCTCGAGGTGCTCGCCGAGGTGAATCACGCTCAGGCTGTCGATCGGTTCGGGGGCATCGTCCATGCTCGCGATGCCGTTGTAAAGCACGACGACGTGCGCGCCGGGTTTGAGTTGCTCTGCGGTTACCGCTTTCAACAAAGCGTTACTCATCCGTTCTTGCGTCGGCAGCGGATCGGGGTCGAGGTCGATGACCGTCCAGTTTTCCTTCTCGCGAAGGTGCTTAACGTAGGCGGGATTTTCGGCGGCCACGAACAGCTTGCACCCGAACAGCTTCTCGGCGACTTCGTCCCAATCGAGCGGCGCTTCCGCGATGAGCAGCACCGCATCCGCAGGCATCCCGCGCACGAGGTCGCGTGCAGCCTGAAGTAACGCGACCGTCTGTTGCGGTAAGCTCATGAGATAACGACCGTGGTATTCCGCGCGTCCGAGACATGTTTCTGCAATCCTATACCACACACCACGGGAATCGAACAACGAGCGATGGTTTTCAGGAAATTGTTTCGCGCGGTAATGCGAATCGCTGGCGAGGGATGCAATCGCTTCTGCGATGATGTGCATATCAATGTGGGTTCCCCTCGCTGGCGCGTCGGGCTAACAGAACCGATCCCGTCTCACCCACACAATTCCGATCAGTCAAAAAATCGGAGGCGATCCGACGTAAGTGGGAATTCCCATCGTGCGCGAACGTACGCAAAAGTGTCGCGAAATGACATAGAAGTGCGCGCAAATGACATAGAATTGTCGCATTCGGTCGATTTTTGGTCGCATTCGGTCGATTTTCGGTCGGTACTTGCGCAAAGGGGCAATCGAATGATCCTCGACGTAACCCATAAAACCAGTTCGAGATACGGCAAAAACCCTCGTATCATATCAGCGATTCGCGATCAAAAAGTGCCCTTTTGAGACGCAAAAACACCCAAAAAAACGGTTCTTGAACCTCCGCAATTGTGACTTACGTCGATTCCAGACGTCGGATTTCGACCAAGTTATCGAAGAAGGTGCCGCCGTCGCCGAAGTCGGTGCCGGCGGTGCTGGTGAGGGCGTTGCAGTTTTGGCCGTCGGGGGTGTACTGCGACCACCAACAGCCCGTGGTGACGACGACGCCGGGTTTCACGGTCTCGGCTACAACGGCTTTCGCCTGAAACTGCCCGCGATCGTTGACGATCCGTACCGCGTCGCCGTGCGTGATGTTCCGGGTTGCGGCATCGATGGGGTGAATCTCGACCATCGGCTCGCCGGCCTCGTGGCGTAGGCTATCGACGTTCACGAACGTCGAATTCAGGAACGACGGCGATGGTGGCGTCAGCATTTGCAGCGGGTAGCGTGCCGCGAGTTCGGGCTTCGTTTGTGGGTCTTCGTGCGGCGGGTGGTAGTACGGCAATGGGTCGCGTCCCGCTGCGGCCTCGGACGGGCTGTACAGGTGGCACTTCCCGCTCGGCGTGCCGAAACCACCGTGGGCGTACGGCGCGAAGTTCTCCGGCAAGTTCAACCGCTTCGCGCCATCGACGATGTCTTCGAGTGCAATCCCCTCGAACGCACCGTCGGTCGGCATCGATTGCCGCGCCAGTTCCTCATCGCTCACCTCGAACAGTTCGCTCGGGAAATTCAGTTCCTTCGCGAGTAGCCGAAAGATTTCCGTGTTTGGTTTCGCTTCCGCCAAAGGGGCAATCGCGGCCGGGTTGGCTTGCACGTAAAGGTGGCCGTAACTGCTGTGTATGTCGAAGTGCTCGAGTTGCGTCGTTGCAGGCAGTACGATGTCCGCGTACTTCGCGGTGTCGGTCAGGAAATGCTCGAGTACGACGGTGAACAGATCTTCGCGGCGCAGCCCCTTCATGACACGCGATTGATCGGGGCAAACCGAAGCGGGGTTCGAGTTGTAGACGACGAGCATTTGCACCGGTGGGCCGGGCAGTTCGCCGCTGAGTGCCTCGGCTAACTTCACCATGTTGACGGTGCGCGTTCCCGGCCGAATGAGGTCCGGGCGTTCGAGCGAGGCCTGGTCGAACGGGAACAGCTTGCTGCTACTGAGGAACGCCCCTGCGCCGGGGTAACGCCAGTCGCCGGTGATCGCTGGCAGGCAGCAGACGGTACGCACCGCCATCCCGCCACCGCCGTGGCGTTGCAGCCCGTAGTTCAGGCGAATCAGTGCGGGACCGCCGAATAACTCTTGCGATTGGCCATATTCGCGTGCGAAGCGTTCGATGTCCGCGACGGGCAGCCCCGTGATATACGACACCTTCTCCGGCGTGTATTCCTCCCGAACGCGCCGTTCGAGTTCGCTCGCACCGAGGCAAAATTCGTTGAGATACTCCCGGTCTTCCCAGCCTTCGCGAAACAGAATGTGCATGACGCCGAGCGCCAGTGCGGCATCGGTACCGGGGCGGATTGGGATCCACCAATCGGACTTCTCGGCGGTAACGGAGCGGTACGGGTCGATTGTGACGATCTTCGCGCCGCGTTTGCGAGCTTCGTGTTCGATCACCCAGAAATGTGCGTTCGTGACGACCGTGTTCGAACCCCAATTGACGATGTACCGGCAATTGACGGCAGCTTCGGGGTCGACGACGGCGCGTTTCCCGATGCCGAGCGTGACTTCGCAACCGATGCTCCCCGCCGTGGCGCAGATCGTGCGGTCGAGCAAAGACGCACCGAGTTGGTGGAAGAAGCGCCGATCGAGGCTCGAACCCTGAATCTTGCCCATCGTGCCAGCGTAGCTGTACGGCAAAATCGCTTGGGGGCCGTGTTCGGACTGTGCGATCGTGCGAATCCGCGTGCCGATGGTGCGAATCGCTTCGTCCCAACTGATGCGTTCAAAGCGTCCTTCGCCTTTCGGCCCGACGCGCCGCATCGGGTACTTCAAACGATCCGGATGATAGACTCGTTCGAGGTAGTGGTTCACTTTGCGACAGAGGAAACCCTGCGTGAACGGGTGGTCGGGGTCGCCACGGAGTTTGACCGCCACGCCGGTGGTCGTGTCCACCGACACAACCATTCCGCAAGTATCTGGACAATCGTGCGGACAGACGGCTTTGACGGTTTTCAATTCAGATCGCATGGGAAACACCTCGTTCTGTGGTCAGAATACGGGATTTCCGCGCCATTCGCGATGGTGTTCGACGGCGAGCGTGCGATAAAAAACCGAAAAAAGTGACCGAAGGAGTTGCGATATGGTTACACCCGTCGCAAGATTGTCTACATTGCATTGAGATTGACGCGCGAAACGTCCGAACTTTTATTTACTTGGAACAGGTTCGCAACATCATGCCCGCGCCTGCGAATACTGCCGAATTCGTCGACTTCGTCCGCAAGAGTGGGCTAGTGAACGACGACCGATTGACTTCCGAAATGGAGCGTTTCACCAATGAATCGCTGCCGCTCGATACGATTGACGAGACAGCGGCTACGTTCATTCGCGAAGGTTTGATCACCAAATTTCAGTCGAAGCAGCTCAAACTCGGTCGGTACAAGCGGTTTATGGTCGCGGGCAAATATCGCTTGCTCGAACTCATCGGCGTCGGCGGCATGGGTGCGGTGTACCTTTGCGAACACGTCTTCATGAAGCGGCTGGTGGCCGTCAAAGTGCTTCCGCTCGAAAAACTCAGCGATCCGTCGAACCTCGAGCGATTCTACCGCGAAGCGCGTGCGGTGGCTGCGATGGATCACCCGAACCTCGTTCGTGCCCACGACATCGACAAAGCCGAGAACCTGCACTTCCTGGTGATGGAATACGTCGATGGCGCGAGTATGCAGGAGATCGTCGCCCGCTTCGGCCCGATGGACCCGATCCGCGTGGCGCACTACATCGCGCAATCGGCTGTGGGGCTGCATCATGCCAACGATCTCGGCATGGTTCACCGCGACGTAAAGCCCGGCAATGTGCTCCTCGACCGCACTGGTACCGTGAAGCTACTCGACATGGGCCTCGCACGCTTTTTCAACGACAAAACTGACAACTTGACCGCGAAATACGACGATAAATGCGTACTCGGCACCGCCGATTATCTCGCGCCCGAACAGGCACTCAGCAACGTCGTCGATATCCGCGCCGATATTTACGCGCTGGGTGGAACCTTCTACTTCATGCTGACGGGGCAGTCCCCGGTGCCGGAAGGCACAATCGCGCAGAAGCTCGTGTTCCATCAGACATCCGAGCCGCAGTCGGTCAACGATTTCCGCGACGATGTGCCACCCGGCATGCTCGAAGTGTTAAAGAAAATGCTGCGGAAGCGTCCCGAGAACCGCTACCAGACGCCGATTGAAGTGGCCGAGGCGCTCGCCGAGTGGGCCGATTTGCCGATCGAAGCCCCGCCCGATCACGAGATGCCCGAACTGTGTGCAGTAGTTCTCGCATTGGCCGGGCACTCGGCAGACAAAGTGAAGGCGGGCGCATCGAGCCGTGGGGGCGCAAGAGGCCCACGTCGCGGCGGCGCGAGTTCAAACAAATACGATGTCACGACTGACAAGAGCGGCCCGCGAACGCCAAACGTGCAGGTCGGTGCCGATTACGATCAAGCGACCATGCCGACGATGCGTTCGAGCACGACCGAACCGCTAAAAGGCTCCAACTCGAACGCAGCCCCCGATGCGATTGCACGTATTCCTCGCGGTTCGACGAGCAAAGCCAAAGCCCTTGCCCCGCCGGTGAAATCGGGCCAATCGCGGCTCTGGCTGATCGCGGCGATCCTTCTCGGCATCCTCGTGTTCGCGTCGATTGTCGTCGGAGCCGTCTACTTCGCACGGTAGTTTCGCAACCGATTACCAGTTATTCGGACAGGATTTGCAGGATGGAACAGGAAAGATAAACCTGGACTGAATATTGCTTCTTACGTCTTGTGAATCCTTTAAATCCTGTCATTCTTTAATCGGCAACCTTTCCACTCCCGTCGTTCGATCTTTTGTTTATACAAAGTCGTACAACACACATCAGTGGACGAAACTCACCCGAAAACGGGGCGGTCGCGTGATCGACGCATTTCAGACTCTCATCGAAAACCTCGCGAATGGCCTCGATGTCCCGATCTGGGACGTGAAAGCGGTCATCGCGATTACGCTCGTTAGCATCGTGTGCGGGTTGGTTGGCTCGCTCGTCGTCGGCAACCGCATGGCGTTCTTCAGCGATGCGATGGCGCACACCGCGTTCGCCGGGGCCGCGCTCGGCGTGCTGACCATCCTGATCTTAAATCCGCGTCTCACCGCTCTCGACAGTTCCCCGCTGCAATGGGTGATTCCCGTCGTAATGGTCGCGTTCGGGGCGATTACGGGTACGGCGATCGCATTCTTCCGCGAACGCACGAGCTTGTCTGCCGATTCGCTCATCGGGGTGTTTTTCGCGCTCGCCGTCGGCTTCGGCGCGATGTTACTCCCCGAACTGTCCAAGCGCGTTCGCTTCGATCCGGAGCAATTCCTGTTCGGCTCGCCGGTGTATGCCACGCCGGCCGACCTGCTGTTCCTGTTGATTCTCACCATCGTCACCGTGGCGTTCCTGTTGCTTCGGTTTAACTCCTTGATGTTCGCGAGTTTCAACCCGAGCCTCGCGCGTTCGCGTCGAGTATCGGTGCGGTTGAACAATTACCTGTTCATTATCTTGCTCGCGCTCGTCGTGAATTTGTCGATCAAGGCGGTCGGCGTGTTGTTGATCAATGCGCTCCTCGTCGTTCCCGCCGCCGCTGCTGCAAATTGCGCACGAAACTTACGCCAGATGTTCTTGCTTACGCTCAGCATCAACCTCGGTTGCGGCCTCATCGGCTATCGCATCAGCCAGTATGAAATTCCAATGGCCGACGGTCGTTCGATCCCGCTCCGGCCATCGGGGACGATCATCATCCTCAGCGTCGCCTGTTTCTTCGCGACGTTCCTGTATGCCACCTTACGCGGTCGTAAAGCCGCACATGGCGTCTCGTGCGAATGCTGAGATAAGTGAGGTTAAGGCGAGCGGTGGGTGTAAGCCGAGTGACCTCCCCCGCTCGCCAAGAATGGGATAATTCCTCTGTCCGTAACGAACGGGTGTTGATGGCGCAAGCTGCCCTGTAAAGGACGTAATGAGAATGCGTATGAGAACATCGAGTCGATTCTCGATGTGAAGTTTGGCGAAGCCGGCGTGGCATTGATGCCGCGCGTTTCCTTGATTCAGGACTCGTGACAGCACCGGACCTCGACGCCGTTCGCGAACGGTTGCCGGCCACCGTGTAAAATCGCAACTTGGCACTCGCCGCGTGCGGACTCAAGGCGAATCTCGAAAATCATGGCCGGAAACGAACCTGTTGCGTGCGACGGTTGCGGTGGCTTGTTCCCGCCGATTGATGGGCCGACCCACCAGTACATGGAGTCGTCGCCTGGGTGCGCGGCCGCTGCGGGGATGTTGTTCGCGCGTCATTCCAAAGATTTCGCCGCATACTTCGACGTCTATCGCCTCGCCACCGACGCCTATGCCGTACAGCATCCTGGGGACCGCTTCCAACGCAACGCGGCCCGCCAATTGACGGGCCGCGTTGGGTACTGACTATCGTTCGCGTTAGTTTTTGTGCGAATCGTGGCAGGCTTTGCACGATTTGCCGAACTTCGCTACTGCGTCATTGACCGCGTCTTTGTCTTTCTTCTCCGCACCATCGCTGATCGACGTCATCGATTCCGAGAAGAGTTTCGCGTGCTTTTCCCACGAATCGTTGTCGCCCTTTTTCGGCTTGTTCTTGCCGAGCGCTTCGCCGTACTCGGCAAGTTGCTTGGCCATCTTCTGCGCGTCTTCCCACTTTTCGACCTTGGCCGCGGCGTTGGTCTTAGCGGCCAGCCCGTCTTTAAGGGGAACCTTCTTCATGATCTCTTTGATCGTGGGGTTCTTGTCGTCCTTCTTTTTGTCGTCGGCGGCAAACGAGCCGACCGAGAACGCCACCGCGAGGACACCCACCGTGAAACAGGCCACCAATCGACGAGCCAGCGAAATCATCTCTACGATCTCCGAAAAAGTAACGGCACTCGACCCGGAACGACCATCGACCGGTTCGGATGCAATATATCTCAATCCGCGTCCAAGTGCGAAGGAAAATTCGGTGAGAGTACTGCAATTCGATCGAACGCCCTATTCAGTCGAGCAATTTTTCCTTCGACGCGGCGAGATGGGCGCGTTAGGATTGGGGCGCGTGCTGTTTCTGCCTCTCTGACACTTCTGGAGATTGCCATGAACCGAATGGAACCACAGCGGGAATGCCCCGAATGCGAAGGGATGCCGCCGGTCGATCGGCGCTCGTTCTTTCGCACCGTTGGTCACGCCGCCGCGATACTGTCCATCGGCGGAGCCGCTGGTGCCGCGAGGGCGCTGGACACCGTCAAGCCGATGGCGGTCGTGAAGCCAGCCGAAGACCTCGTCCGCGAACTCTTCGCGACGCTGTCCGCCGAGCAAAAACCGCTCGTCGTGTTCCCCTGGGATCATGCCATCAAGAAAGGCATCCCGACCCGTCTCGGCATGTACAACGCGCCGATCGGCAAGAAAATCCGCGACGTCTACACGAAGCCGCAACAAGAACTCCTCGACCGCATCTTCCGCAGCATCGCCGCCGGGGATGAAGGCTATCATCGCCTTAGCCGGGGCGGAAACTTCGACGCGAGTGGTTCGTTCACGGGAATCGGCGCGACGATCTACGGCGAGCCGACCGACAAGAACAAATTTTCGCTCGTGTTCGCGGGGCACCACCTGACGGTGCGTTGCGATGGGAATTCCGAACCGGATGCGGCATTCGGCGGGCCGATGTATTACGGCCACACGCCGGACGGCTCGTCGAAAGAGAACGTCTTCTATTATCAAACGCAAGCCGTCTGGAGTGTCTTCAATGCGCTCAGCGAGAAGCAACGTAAGGCCGCGTCGATCGATGGCACGCCGGGCGAACTGGCCCCGTCGGTGCAGTTTCGCAAGAACGGCATGAAGTTCCCCGGCCTCAGCATTCAGGAGTTGTCGAAGGATCAGCGGGCACTCGTCGAATCGGTGATGCGCGAGCTACTGTCGCCGTTCCGCAAGGAAGACGCCGACGAGGTGATGGACCTGCTCAAGAAGAATGGCGGCATGGAGAAAATCCACCTCGCATTCTACTACGAGGAAGCGGGCGATGCGATCCAGTGGCACTTCTGGCGGCTCGAAGGCCCCGGCTTCATCTGGAACTTCCGCGTACTGCCACACGTTCACACCTACGTGAACATCGCCGGAGTGGCATGAGCCTATAACCTATAATCCCAGCGTATGGTCACTCGCAAATCCAACGGCGACGATTCGCGTCGCCGATTTGCTGCCTGAGACAAGAATCGATACCTACAGCCAGCCGTGGCCTTCTTCGCGGGCGATCGCTTCGAGCGCGTCGATCCAGATCGGGTGCTCGTTCAGGCACGGCATGGCTCGCAGTTTCTCGCCGCCCGCTTTGTGGAACACTTCCTCCGATTCGTGGCCGATTTCATCGATGGTTTCGAGGCAGTCGGCGGTAAAGCCGGGCAACGACACGGCGACGCGGCGGACGCCCTTCTTCGCAAGCTCTTCGAGGACATCGTCGGTGTACGGCTTCAGCCACGGGTCGCGACCGAACCGCGACTGGAACGTGCGCGTCCAGCGGTCGCGGCTCCAACCGAGCTTTGCAACCAGCGCCTGCGTGGTGTGGACGCAGTGCGTAGCATACGGGTCGCCGCGCTGGGCGTACTTTTGCGGGATGCCGTGGAAGCTGAACACGAAATGCTCCGGCTCCCAATCGAGCTTTGCGATGTCGTCCTGGATGTTCTGCGCGAGCGCACGGATATACGTCGGGTGTTCGTAATACGGTGGCGAGAACCGCACGGCGGGCACGATCCGGAGTTTCAACATGACTTTGAACAAGGCATCGGTGGCGCTCGCGGTGGTGGTCGACGAGTATTGCGGGAACATCGGGATCGCCACGATGCGATCGACGCCTTTCGCGAGCATGTCGGTCACGACGGATTCGACCGACGGATTGCCGACTATCATGCCGAACCGCACGGGATTGTTCGGGAAGCGCTGCTGGAGCAGTTCGGATTGCTGAATCGAGTGGTGCATGAGCGGCGAGCCGGTCGCTTCGTCCCAGATGCGCGCGTACTTTTTCGCGGACGACGGCGAGCGGAACGGCAAGATGATGCCATTCATGAGGATCGACCACAGCCACGCCGGTGGGCTTTTCCGCGGCGCGGGGGTTTTGCCGGGCAGGAGGTAACTGCGGGTGTACGGTTTTGTTTCGACGACGCGCGGGTCGAACAGGAACTGACGCAGGTAAGGTCGCAGGGCGCGACCGGTCGGCGCATCGGGTGTGCCGAGTGGAATGAGCAAGATGCCGGTCATGAAAAACCTCGGAAACACAACGCACGCGGGGTCTGAGGTCATGGTAGGCGTGTCGCCTAACCGAACCCCAAACCCCGTACGGAATCGCGTGCAGT
The DNA here is from genome assembly GCA_043780595.1 of Limnoglobus sp. Classification (GTDB taxonomy): domain Bacteria; phylum Planctomycetota; class Planctomycetia; order Gemmatales; family Gemmataceae; genus Limnoglobus. The sequence continues at coordinate 24,930 of JAYWCL010000180.1, read as the reverse complement.
TTCGCTTACTTCTTCTTGCAATCGGGGCCTTCGCGCGGGTCGCTCTTCTCGGTGATGTGGCCATCGCCCGCCTTGAGCGTGATGCACTTTTGCTTGTTCAGTTCGGTGTAGCTCAACCACTGCGCGGGCATGTTCGCTTCGCCGAAGATCGCTTCGACGGGGCACTCGGGCACGCACGCTTCGCAGTCGATGCAGTCGTCTGGGTCGATGTACAACATCATTTCGTCTTGGTAGAAACATTCGACCGGACAGACGACGCAGCAATCGGTGTACTTACAATCGTTGCAGTTCGCCGTCACAATATGAGCCATGTCAACCACTCCTTGAATATCCGCCGTCCGAGAACACTCTCGACTTTAGTAATGGTAATCGCGTCGCGATCATTACAGACAAGTTATGCATAGAGATCGGTCGAGAGTCATGTCCACTCGATTGATTTTTCGCATTCTGTCGGTAAATCTCGTCGTGAGCTTACGACTTTTTCGATAAATAGCCGCGTGCGGTCATCCACTCGGCACATCGCTTCGGCCAATCGCTCGCTGGTCCTTTGCCCGTTCGCAGCCCGAAACCGTGTCCGCCACTCGCGTACAAGTGCAGTTCCGCCGGCACGCCCGCCGACTTCAGCGCCCGGTACATCCCGATGCTGTTCTCGCTCGAAACCGGGTCGTCGCTGGCGTGTGCGAAGAATACGGGTGGCGTGTTCTTATCGACCGCAATCTCGGCTTTCAGCGTCACCGAGTCTTTCTCGACCAGCCCGCCGGGGTACACCAGTACGCCGAAATCGGGCTTGCACGAAAGCGTATCCGCTTCATCGATGGCGTCGTAAAGTCGCTTCGTGTAATTCGTACACAGCGTTGCCGTCAGGTGGCCGCCCGCCGAGAAGCCGAGCATACCGACGCGGTTCGCATCGATGCCCCACTCCTTCGCATGGGACCGCACGAGGCCAATCGCTCGCTGGGCATCTTGCAACATCGCCAGATTCTCCGGCGATTGCTTCTCGCGTTTCGGCACGCGGTACTTCAACACGACAGCCGTAACGCCTTGCGAGTTCAGCCACGAGGCGACATCGGTGCCTTCGTGTTCGATCGCCAATATGCTGTAACCGCCGCCGGGGGCCACGACGACGCACGCGCCGTTTGGCTTTTCCGCACGATACACGCTAATCTGCGGCTTCGAGACATTCGCCAGCCGTGCCACGGTAATCTGGCCGGGCTTGGCTTCCATGAGTCCTTCGGGTGGCAGTTCCTTAATCTCGCCCGGCACCTTCGCGGGCCACAGATCGAGCGTAATCGGTTCGGCTGCCGACGCAAATGGGCCGAACGCTAACATCGCAGCCACGGCGAAAAGTCGTCGCATGGGAACTCCTTCGGAGAGAGGCAGACGCATCGTTGCTGTTGTAGCCGAAAATAGGCACGGTTCAAACTTGGCTACCGTTTTCACTCGCCAGAATCGACGTAAGTCGGAAATACTGAGGCTCAAAAACCGTTTTTTGGGGTGTTTTTTTGTCCCAAAACGCCAGTTTTCGATCGCAAATCGCCGATCGGTTTCGGGCGATTTTCCGTATCCTGCATACCTGTCGTGGTTTATGTCGATGATCTCGATTACACATCAGCCGAAACTACTGGTCGAAAATCGACCGGACCCGACATAAAATCGACCAACATTGACCGAAATGCGACCGGATGCGACCGTTTTGCGTCAATATGCGACCGTTTTGCGTCACTTCGTGTAAACATGCCAATTCGACTTACGTCAGATCGCGTTTCGCCGGGTTGACCGACGGCATTCGTATAGGTGATCCACGCGGACGTGCCCGTTGAGAAATCAATGGCGGTCCTGTCTCCAACGCGATCGCTTTCCGTTTCTCATAATGACTCGAATCGTCAATCCCACTCATCTGAGGTTCTTCCCGTGAAACGTTTCTCGCGCGTCTTGTTGTTCTCGGCACTCGGCTTGGCCATCGTGGCCTTCGACACGTCGGCCCAACCCCCTGCCGGTAAGGGTGGCGACAAAGGGGGCGAAAAGGGTGAGAGAGGTCCACGAGGCGGACCGCCAATGCCCGGACAGATTCTGCCCCAGTTCGTGCAAGAACAGCTGAAGCTGACCGACGATCAGAAGAAGCAACTCGATGCGTTACAGAAAGACCTCGACGCGAAGCTCGATAAATTGCTCACCGACGATCAAAAGAAAATGTTGAAGGAAATGCGCGAACGCGGTCCCGGTCGCGGCAACCGCCCCGAACGCCCACCCGTCGAAAAGGGCGAAAAGTAGCCCGATTCGCAATGGAAAACGATGCAGAATCTTTAACCGCAGTGGGCGTACTTTGCGTTCACTGCGGTTACTGTTTTTCGATCCACCAAAGAGAACTGGAAACGATTTGTAACAATTTCAACAATACCGCTGCGCCACGTCGGAGACATGCGTAAACTATGAAGGAAGCGAATTCCATTTCGCGGAATTCTACTATTACAGTATTGGAGACAAACGTATGTCGCGTTTCCATTTCCTGTTGCGACTTTGTCTGTCGCTCCTATTCGCGATGGCGGTCGCAAATAATGCGGCGGCAGCCAAGCCAATTCTTGCTTTCAGCGTGGCACAAGGTCGGTCGAACGAACTCGTCGCCAGGGCAGAGCCAGAGAAGCCGATTCACGCACCGGGCGGCAACGCCGCAATCGAGCGGATGATCGATGTCCTGAAAATTTACCACACCACTGGTTATCCTGCATATCCTGTGATCAATCCTCAAAATAAAAACAAGGATAAAGTCATATACTTGCTCGATCGACTGACCAGTCGGAATGTCCCGTTTATTTTGAGCGTGATTGCATCCGAAAGCCTGCCTTGGTCGCTTTGTGGAACTGTCGTTGAGCTGGGCGTTGATGGCAAACCATTGCTGGATAGTAATCGGAAAAAAATCCCGGTCAACGAAGCGGCTTCTGCACATACTGGCATGCCATTATCGGACGACATTGGCAGCAATACAACCGACCCAATGATGATCCAGTACTATCTGACTCGCTATCCAAAACTCGTGGATCAAAATGGGCAAGGCAGTGGTATGGTTGGCTTTCGGATGATGGAACCGGAATGGATTATTCAGCAGTATAAAAATTTAGGTTGGGGCTACGAGAACGCGAGGGCTCGGTTCTCGCGTTTTACGAGTATTGCCAAACAGAATGGACTTTTTGTTCAGTATAATAGTATTGCATGGGACAATACCCGTTATCCTCCCGATCCGGATCCTGTTGTTGTGAATCGTCCGAATCTCAATCCGGCAGATCGCCCTGAAAACCTGTTATTTATACCTACACTTACTCGCGATGTACTTGCAGAAACACGAAACACCGCGATTTACCTGGCCGCAACATATCCGGGAGTTATCTTGACGACTTATGCAACAAATGAAGGCTCAAACACGATACGCTTATTCCCGACAAAAGCGAGTGGGCCTCTCACTCCCTGGAGAACTTTAGTCACTCACCCCGGAGTACGCGGGGTCGGTCTTAGCGTCCAGTCGTGGATGACCGGCGCGTCGGAGCCGACAACAGATAAATCCGTCGAATGGTATCGAGCGGAATACATGCCGTATTCCTACCTCGTGGACTTCGTTAATGATGCGCAGAATCCTGCGAATCCCGCTGCGATTATTCAATTCGAGCCAAACTGGTACTTTTTCAACCAGAACGGTTCTGCGACGTTCAGCCATACCATGATTGCGCAGGCGATAAAGCTCAATACGAGCAACCCGAAGTCCCTTGGCGTGTCGATGCCTTATGAGGACCAACCGCGTGTAATCACTGTGACCGAAGGGATTCTGCACAAAAAAGTGTGGCCGTCGAATGCAATATTGCGAGGTGGATTTCGTTCGTTTTCGTATGCGGGATATGAAAAAGTCCTCTACGATACGGGCGGCAAACTCTTACCCGGTCAACCGGGTACAACTCACACACCCGTTTACCCGAATGGGAATTACTGGAATCCCAATTATAATAGCCGACATCCGGTTGCGATAATCACTCCGAGAAGGCTCTTCTCCGCATGGCCAACTACTGCGGAGTTGCAAACGATTCCGTTGCCGGCAGCGGCCGGTGAGCCTCGATCATTCCAGTTGCTTGCAAATGATCCTGCACGTGCCAATGGGTTTTATACGTTCACCAATACGAGTGGCACGATTTCCATTTCTCATAACGACTCGAATCGGTAATCCCGCACAATGAGGTTCTTTCCGTGAAACGGTTCTCGCGCGTCTTCTCGGCACCGGGTGCATCGACTCACTACACTTCGATTTGCATAATTGCCGGCTGGCTCTCGACGTGGCGGTGGCCCCAGGCGTTATCGTCGCGTTGGGGGAAGTCGCTGCGGAAGTGCGTCCCGCGCGATTCCTCGCGCGTCGTGGCGGCATCGATCATCAGCCGCGCGACGGTGAGCAAGTTTTGCAACTCCCATCCTTGGCGTTTGTCGAACTCGCGACCGAGCACATAACGGCACCAGAAATCGACATCGCGCCGTGCCTCGTCGAGCCGCGCGCGATCCCGGACGATGCCCATTTTGCGCACCATTAGGCTACGCAGTGAACTCGTCAAGTCGGCGACATCGAGGTGATCGTCGGGGTCGTCGTCGCGCACGGTGTAGTGCAACGGCAACGCTTGCAGCGGGCGAGAGTTTGCCTCCAATGCCCGCATCGCGCCGCGGCCGCACGACGCACCGTACACCAGCCCCTCGATGAGGCTGTTCGATGCGAGTCGATTCGCGCCGTGCAACCCGCTCGAAGTCACTTCGCCCGCCGCCCATAAATTCGGCAACGACGTCCGTCCCTCGGCATCGACCGTGACGCCACCCATCATGTAATGCGCCCCAGGCCGCACGGGGATGCGATCCTTCGTGATGTCCAGCCCGAACCCGCGACACACCTTGTTGATGCCGGGGAATCGCGTGAGGACGAGGTTGCGTTCGAGGTGCGATAAATCGAGGTAGACGTTCGGGTGTTGGGTGCGTTCCATCGTGCGGAAGATCGCCCGCGATACGATATCGCGCGGGGCCAACTCGGCACGCGGATCTTCGTTCGGCATGAACCGCACGCCGTTAATATCGCGCAAATACGCCCCTTCGCCGCGCACCGCTTCGCTGACGAGGTAACGCGCGGAACCGGCCACGTACAGCACCGTCGGGTGAAACTGCATGAACTCCATATCGCGGAGGGCCGCCCCCGCACGATAAGCGATCGCCATGCCGTCGCCGGTCGCCACGGGTGGGTTCGTCGTCTCGCGGTAGACCATCCCGCAACCGCCCGATGCCATAATCACCTGCTTCGCCCAGAGCAAAATCGTACCCACGTTCGGCCGCCACACGACCGCACCGACGCACGCGCCTTCGTGCGTGAGCAAGTCGATCGTGAACGTGTCGTCCCACATCGTGACGTTCTTCGCCGCCTTTGCCTTCGCGATGATCGCCCGCATGACTTCGTGGCCCGTCGAATCGCCGAGCGCGTGAACGATACGCCGGTGGCTATGGCCACCCTCGCGCGTGAGTGCGAGTTGGCCGTTCTCTTGGTCGAAATTCGTACCGAACTCGATGAGCTTTTCGATCTCGGCGGGTGCCTCGCGAATGACCGTTTCGACGACGGTACGATCGCAAAGTCCATCGCCTGCCACCATGGTGTCATCGACGTGGTTCGCGAAATTATCCTCTGGCGAAAGCACGCTGGCGATGCCACCCTGCGCGTACGAGCTATTACTTTCGGTGATGCGATCTTTCGTGACGACGTGAACGCCCGTCGTGCTGGAAATTTCCAACGCGGCGCGCAATCCGGCAATCCCTGCCCCGATGACGAGCACATCGGTAAACCGGTGAAGTGCCGTCCGGCTATCGAAACTCAGTAAATATCGATTCGACGCAGACATCGTAGATCGCCTCGGAAAATGATCTTCTCAATATACAACACCGCAAATCGTCGCCGGTTGAAACCGAACGATGCAACCGACTCAACGACAGACGACCGCACGTTGGCGTCGGGCATCGAGATACCGTTCGCAACGGTCCGCACGCGATGGTTTATAGAAATGGCAGGGTTGCAACGTGCCGTGCGGAAGCATCGAGTGACGCGAATCGTCGGATGAGTAGATAGGCTACGGATGCAGGTAGAATCATGTGGCTGACAACCCAGGCTCGCGACAGAGTATTGCCGTTGTCGGCATCGCTTCGCAGCGGCGGCAGATGTAGACTTGCACGGTGGCGTTGGGCTTCGCGAACGTCAACCCGGCGGCGCGGCGATGGCCTTCGGTGTCGGGGTCTTCGGTTGGCTTCCAGCGCTTCGCGGTGGGCGGTTGCCATTCGTCGGAGTCGATCGCGAGCAGGAAGTCCATCGGGTGTTTGCAGGTGGGGCAACCGGTGCCGTCGGCGGCGTAGCGTTGCCAACCGCCGACTTTTGTGCCAGGTGACGAAGACAGAAAATTCGTGTAATCGTCGGGCGCGATCGGCTTGCCGAGTTGGATCGTTTCGCGCATCTGTTGCGGCATGATCGCGAGTGGCGGGAACTCCATCACGCGCTCCGGGAAGATCGCACATGGCACCGGCACATAGCCCATGTAAGCGTGTTCCAACGATGGCGGTGCCGCCAAATCTGCACCGACCGATGAGGCTTTCCGCCACATAACGCGCGACGAAATCACGCCGTTCACGGGGTCGCGCGGCGACCAGAGCAGTTGCAGCAAATCGGTGCCGGGGCGGAACGCGAATGCGGCGGGTGCGTCTTCGATTCGCAGTTGCAACACGGGAACGAGCGGGATGCGATATGTCGGGCAATCGGGCCACGCTTCGGTGGACGGCCAAAGAAACTGCCCGCCGAGCTTCGTGCGATCCGGCTTCGGTTCGTCGCCGAAACGCGGATGCAATCGCTGCGTCATACGCAACAACACCTTCAATTCGGGCAGTTCCTTCAACAAATCGACGCCCGGCTTCGGCGTGGTTCGTACCGCACTCGATGGCACGCGACACGTTTCACGAAGTAACAAATGCTTCTCTCGCGCTTCCGCATCGCTGCGAATGCGCTCGCGGTCGGAAGCGGTCACCACCGGCCCCGTCGCCGGTTTCGCCTCGCGGCGCGAGCAACCGAGCGCCAACGGCAATACGGAAGAAGCAAGAAACTGACGTCGGTTCATGGGGATTCTTAGATAACTGCCTTGCGCGGTTTGGCGACGTGGGTGGCCGCGCCATACGCGAGTTCGGCGCTTTCCATCACGGTTTCGCTGAGTGTGGGGTGCGGGTGGATGCTCTCGAGAATATCGCGGGCCACGGCCCCCATCTCGATGGCGAGTACGCTCTCGGCGATCAACTCCCCCGCCCCGGTGCCAACGATCCCGACGCCGAGAACTCGCTTACTTTCCGGGTCGACGAGCATCTTCGTCAGCCCGTTCGTGATGTTCAGTGCCACGGCCCGGCCACTTGCGGCCCACGGGAATCTCAGAATCTCGTGCGGGATGTTGCCCTTCTCGGCGTCGACTTGCGTCAGCCCCGCCCAGGCGATTTCCGGATCGGTAAAGATCACCGCCGGGATGGCGCGCGGGTTCCACTCGGCGGGTTCGCCGAGGATGACTTCCACGGCCACGCGGGCCTCGGCAGTGGCCTTGTGCGCCAGTCCCGGTTCTTCGCCCACGTCGCCGATGGCGAAGATGTGCGGCACGTTCGTACGGCGTTGTTTGTCGATCGGGATGTAGCCACGATCCGTTACGGTCACGCCGGCTTTATCGAGGCCGAGGTTGGCCGAATTGGGGCGACGTCCGACCGAGACGAGCACGCGGTCGAAGGTCATCGTCGCGGGCACGTCTTTGCCTTCGAGCGTGGCCACGATTCCGGCGGGTGTCGCGGCGATGCTCGCGACTTTCGTATTCACGTAGATGTTTGCGAACTCGCTGCGCAGCTTCGTTTCGAGCGGTTTGACGAGGTCGCGGTCCGCCATCGGCAGCAGGCCATCCATGAATTCGACGACGGTGACTTTCGTGCCGAGTGCCGCGTAAATGCTGCCGATCTCCAAGCCGATGTAGCCGCCACCGACGACGAGGAGCGTCTTGGGTACGTCGGGCAGCAACAGTGCGGCGGTGCTGTCCATGACGCGCGGATCGTCGATCGCGAACGTCTTCGGCATCACCGGCACGCTACCCGTTGCGATGATGGCATGTTGAAAGCGAATCGTTTCGTCGTTGACTTTCGCGGTGTTCGCATCGAGGAATTCCGCGTGGCCGCGAATCACGTTGACGCCGCGGCCTTTGCACAACATCGCGATGCCGCCGGTCAGCTTGCCGACGACTTTCGTTTGGACGAACGTACGCAGTTTTTCGAGGTCGAGCTTCGGCTCGCCGAACGAAATGCCGATCTCGGCGGCGTGGTGGGCTTCGCGAATGATCTTCGCGGCATGGAGGAGCGCCTTCGAGGGAATGCAACCGCGATTGAGGCACACGCCGCCGAGTTTCGGGTCTTCGTCGGCAAGGATCACCGCGATGCCATGATCGGCCGCATGGAGCGCTGCGGGATAACCGCCGGGGCCACCGCCGATAATGAGGAGCTGCGTTTCGCGAACGTCGGACATGCGTGCGGACTCCGGAGTGGTCGGTGAACTTCAGGGCAATCGCTATCTTGTATTATCAGTTACCATTCGTGCCTCAGTCATCGTCATCATCTTCTCCAACATCGATCTCGCCCGTTGCGCCTCGGTAAACGCCGATGGTGCCGACGATCGCGAGCACGACGCCCAGGCCGATGCCACGCCCGACACGCCGCCCTTCACTTTGGTACGAGAAGTAAGCGACGGCCCCACCGGCAATAACTAAGGCGATACCGCCGAAGATGTAAAGTAACCGCATGCCGCCAGACGCCTCGGCCGGTTGCGACTTCCGTTTCTTTTTGCGGGGTCGATCGTCTTCGTCGTCGTCATCGTCGTATCGCTTCGATTTCTGGCTCGTTCGTTTTGCGGGCCGCTCGTCCTCATCGTCGTCGTCGCGCCGTTTTTTCTTTTTCGGTTTCACGTCTTCTTCGTCGTCGTCGACGAGTTCAAAATCATCTTCGGGCGGCTTGGCTTTCGCCGGAACCGCTTTCGCAACCGTCGCACGGACGGGTTTCGGCGGTTCGTCGTCTACGACTTCAAAGCCTCCGTCATCGGCGGGTGGCACCTCGGCGGCTTTGTTGCATGCGGGGCAGCGAACGCGCTTCCCCGCCAGTTCGTCGGCGACTTTCAAGGATCGACCGCAACCGCAGGAGAAGGTGATTGGCATGACCGATGTTCTCGCTGGAGAGGTTGGCGATTACTTCAACTTCGGCAGTTCCACTTTGAGAAATTCCACCCGTTGCTTGATGCGTTCCTTGAGTGCCTTCATCTGGCCTTCGAACGCCCAATCTTTGTTGATAGTCGCCATCGCGACTTTGGCTCGCGGGAAAATCTCGTCGATCCGCTTGTGCATCTTCTCGATGGTGAAATGCTTCTCGGTGAGTTCCTTCAGTTTCGCGATGACCTTCTTCTTCCCCTCGGGGTGGTCCATAATCGCGCGGGCGATCATGCCGCCCCAGCCGTGCCAGAGTCCTTCGCCGGGGTTCTGCCACATCTGGTCCATGCCGTGCGGAATGACCACGGCTTTGCCCGATTTCGGATCGAAGTAGATGCGGTAGTTGTTCGGCTTGCGGATGTAGCCATCCCAGTCAGCGGTGATCATTTGCAGTGCGGCGCTCGCGGTGAACTTATCGACATCGACGAGCTTTTCCATGAGGGCGTATCGCTTGTTCGCGTCGCCCTCGTTGCACGCCTTGACGAGTTCCTTGAGGTCTTTCCGGCCGTTGTCGGTACCGCAATCGAGCTTCAAGGCGCCGTTGATATCGGTGAGTAATCCGCCATCGTAGAGGTTGCCGTTGGGGTTCTCGAAATGCCGACGCAGGAAGGTTTTGTCGAAGCCCTCTTTCAGAACGTACAACTCTGCTTTGCGTCCGTTCAGTTCGACGAGCGCGTGCGTACAACGGCAGGCGGGAACGCCCATCGCGAGCGCGAGTTCGTTCGCCAAAAGTTCGTTCATGTAGCTAGGGTCTTGAACCGAATTGTTGAGGTTCAACTTGTCGACGCTACGAAAGAGTTGCCCGTTCGTGAACTTGTTGAAGTTCAACGTCAGGCCCGGTTTATCGTTCCATTCTCGCCGAGATCCGGCGGCCCCTTTGAGGTGCAAACCGACATCGGCGTAGCTCTGGTCGCCGACGCGGATCGTCGCCCGAACGTACTTCCGCGCGTCTTTCGCCATCTGTTTCAAGTTGTCGGCATCGACGGTGATCTTAAACGTCGGCACCGGCCCGACCGGTTTGAATAACTCGGTCGTGGCATCGGGCTTCGCCTGCGCGAACGCGATGTGTGGGACCGCGAGCAAACCTACGATGAACAGTGTGCGGAAAATCGAAGTCATCGGGGTTACTCGCGTAGTGGTGTGTTTAAATACTGGCCGGATCGACGTGATCGCGGATGGCACGCTTCACGCCGCCGACCATTCGCGTGTGAATCAAGAAAATCGCGAAGCCGACGAACAGCACGATGCCGGGGACCGCAATCGCCTGCGTCTTGGCGTCGAGGCCGTTCCACTTCGACCAGATATTCGCGGTGATCCAATCGCCGTAAATCTGGGTGGCCACACAGGCGAGAACCGCAAACGCCAACAGCGTACCTTTGAGGATCAGCACGCAGTTGATGCGGGCACTGGCGGTCGCATTCTTGAGGTATGCGGCGATCCGCCCGAGTGCTGCGAAGAACCAGATTTCCGCAACGAGGCCGAACGCCAGGAACGCGGCGAGGCCGAATCGCTGGATCACCCCGGCGATGCCGTCGGTTGGCAACAGATTCGACTGCGTGAAGTCGTGAGCTTTCGTTTGCAGGTTCGCACCGACGATCGGTGACGCCTGGAATTTCGGCACGAAGCCATCTTTGACGCCGAGGCCGGTGATCGCGAGCAAGGCAATCGCCCCCCCGACCGCGACGAGCGTCGCCAACGACGAAGCGAGTGCGGGTCCGCGTGCATACGACGAACTCGGTGCCGCCGAGACACCCATCCGCCCGATCAACAAGCAGAATAATGCTAACACGACGGGAACCATCACGGCACCGACGCCGATTTCGGTCGTGCTCGAAACGGTATCCATCCCGAGATAGCCCGGCAGTTTATCGGGAAGATTCACGCCGAACTGTGCGAGGATCGGTATCAGCGTCGCGCCGACGACCGCCAGGAATGCGAACAGTCCGGCGAACTGCACCCAGCCGAGACCCTTGCGAACGCGGTTCCATCGGGTGTCATCGGATTCGGTTTTCTTGGCTGTCGCAGGCCGACCGGGCTTCGCCATCGGCTCGGAATACTTACGCGGGTCGGGGGGCACGCGGCTCCCGTGCGTGTTCGGTGGCGTGCCGGGTACTGGCCGAATCGGTTCGGATTCCGGCATCCCCGCAATGTCGTACGACGAACGCGGCTCGTTCGACGCAGGCGGAAACGCTGCCGGTTTTGGCCCCGGTTGCGTCGCGTTCTCTTTCCCAAACACGGGCGGCGTCCCCGTCCACGGCCCACCCACAGGCGGGAACGGCAACGGCCGGTTGGCCTTGTCCGAATTATCTATGCCGCCCATCGGCGCGCCGAACACCGATGCCCCCGTTGGGTTCGGCATATCGGCGTTGATCGTCAGGACCGTGCCGCACGTCGGGCAGCGTCCCTTTTTGCCCGCAGAGTCATCCGGCGCGTGCAATACGCCGCCGCAATTGTTGCAGGTGACTTTGATCGGCATGGATGTCAACCCTCAAGTTTCCGTGCGAAGCCCGATATGTATTCAGGGAAGTTTACAAGTCTGGCGTGCCGCGTGCAGGGGTTGTATGCACGAAAATCAATCTTGCAACGAAATCGCGATCGTTACCGTGGCTGCGGACGTTTCCATTCGGGATCGTATTCGAGCGAAAACAGACGTTGAATCTGTGCGGCCCGATCGAGATTTGCGCTCGTTAAAAGTGCAATTGCCGCATGAATCCGCTGCGTCCGTGGGTCGTCGTTCGCCTCGTCCGCACCGCTGCCGCGGTCGATCCGATCGAGAATCGCCGCCAAGGTGAGTAACTGACAGCGCGCTTCGAGAAAAAATTGATCGAGGGCAACATCGGCGGCGAGCGGGGTCATGATCGCAAAGCTCCGTAGCGGACTTTCACATCGAGGGAAATCAAGTCGTTCAAACTACCCGAGCGGAACCCTTCGAGGTCGATCGTCACGAACTGAAAGCCGATCTCGCGGAACGTGCGGCTCAACTCGCTACGAATCGGTTCGGCGCTGAGCCGGGCGATGTCCACCGGAGGTACTTCGATCCGCGCGATGTCGCCTTCGTGGTACCGCACCCGACAGACTCGCAACCCGAGCGACTTCAGATATTCCTCGCCGCGTTCGACCCGCAACGTTCGTTCCGCCGTTGCCGCCAGCCCCGGCGCAATCCGGCTCGAGAGACACGGCGCAGCCGGTTTGTCCCACGCGGGCAACTCCCAGAGTTTCGCGAGCGCCCGCACATCGGCCTTCGTGAATCCCGCTTCTTGCAACGGGTGTCGCACCGAATGTTCCGCCGCCGCACGCAGCCCCGGCCGATAATCCCCCGCATCATCGAGGTTCGCCCCGCTACACATCATCGTCACGCCAAGTGCGGGCAGAATCGCATCGATTCGCGAATAGAGTTCGGTTTTGCAATGATAACATCGACTGCCATCGTTCTTGATGTAGTCGGGGTTCGCGAATTCATCGGTGCGAACGACTTCGTGCCGAATGCCGATGAGCTTGGCCAACTGAATCGCCGCCAGCAACTCGCTCCGCGGTACACTCGCACTGTCCGCCGTCACCGCAATCGCGGCATCGCCGAGCGCCACGAACGCCGCCTTCGCAACCACCGCACTATCGACGCCCCCACTAAACGCCACCGCCACCCCCGGCAACCGCCGAAGAATCGCCAGCAGCGCGTCGCGTTTCAGAATGATGTCGGATTCCACGGTCATCATGGAGTGTATTGTAGGGGAAGTTTAGCCGCGCCGCGTAGGCTTTGCGTAGCGAAGCGGCGAAACAGGAGTTGAATGACCTTCGCGGGTTTCAAACTCGTAAGCAGTAGCACATTTCCAGCAATAATTATCTTGACATCCAAAACTCGCCGGTAAACAATGCCGTAAATTGATAGTAATTGCCTAAATTCCATCATGTCATAGCAGGAACGAAAACCGGAGATATTCGATGCGTATTCGTCGACGTGGAGCGGGTCGAGATATGGGATGGGTCACGGTCGCTTCCGAGCAAGTTCTTGGCTCAGTGAAGTGGGATGCCAAAAACGCCGAGTTCTCTTTTTTCACAAAAACTAATAAAGACCCTACCGGAACCAGCAATTACTACCACGAGCTGCGGGGTACGCCGGGTTCAGGATGAACCCGGTGGCTCGTAAGATGGGAGACTCCCACCGAGATGAACAGGCTGACCTCCCCCGCTCGCCAAGAGGTCAATCTATTCGGAGGCGAGCGGTGTGGCGTAAGCCCACTGATCCAGCCATCATCATATGCAACGCGAATGGAGAAAGATCGCGTCATCGAAAATGCACACGGCCCACGACGCAGGAAGAATCAGGGGAGTGACCTCCCCCGCTCGCCTTGCGCCGGGATTTGCGTGAAGTATTATTGGTCTCGAACGTCCTCGACCCCCGACGCTCCGGGCGGTACCCTCCACTTCGCATCCGCTCCAGTGCGCTACCAACTTCGCGTATCCGGCTCTTGACTCAACTCACAGACCTGCCACGCAGCGAAAGCCAAGGATGCTGTACCTGAGCGACGGGGCACACCCGAAGCAATATTGAGATCTTTGGCGAGTGTGAATAGGCGGACTGTTGGCAGCCGACTTTCTTTAGCCGGTACTGATTTGACAATCGTTCCAACAGGTTTGGCAACTGCGGACGCAGTCTGCGTTTCCTTGTGAATGTTGGGCAAACTCGGTTTGGTCACAACAGGTGACATTGCAACCGGTACGAGTTTGACAATCGGTTCAACCGGTTTTGCAGGTATGGTTACGCGTGAAGGTACAGGACGTGTTTCACTCGCGACACTACTCAAACTCGGTTTGGAAACCAAAGGCGTCAGTGTAACCGGGACCGAATTGACAATCGGCTCAACCGGTTTGATCACTGCGGGTGTTTGCACCGATTTGACAATTGGTTTCGCAGTTGCAGAAGCGACCGACTGTGCCAAGCTGACAAGTATTGGCGTGAATCCGTGAAAGCGACCTTCGTCGGGGTGCTTGGGAAAATACTCTTCCTCGACGCAGCGAGCGAGCATATTGGCGAGGCTATCGGGAAGTGACTTCCAGTGCTTTAGCGTCACGTGACCGGTAGCGAAAAGGCTATCGAGGGCGGTCTTTCCGAAGGCGAACACGTCCGAATGTGCGCCGACGGGATACGGCTTCTCGCCCAATTGTTCGGGGGCGGCATACTTGATCGTGCCGGCGATGCACTTGTCGCGAGTGACACGCAGTGCGTGCGATAGGTTGACACTTTCTTTCCGCACCGACGTGTGAATCGCCAACCCGAAGTCGATCACTTTTACGGTCCAGATTTCGCCGTCTTTGCGCACCATAATGTTCGCGGGCTTCAGGTCGCGGTGGAAGACCGGACGTTTGCCGGAGTGCGCTGCGTGCAATGCGGATGCGATCTGCGTAAACAGCTTGAAGAAGTTTTCGACGGACAATTTCCCATGCTGCTTCAAGTGTTCTTCCAGCGTAACACCGGAGAAATATTCCATCGCGAGGAAGGGACGCATTTGCGTATCGGGATCGGCGTAGTTGTGTTCGATGACGCGGATGATATTTTCGTGCGTCAGGTTTTTGAGTATGTTGGCTTCACTAAAGATGGTTTTTGATGGGCGGTCGAGGTCGGATTCGCGGAAGGTCTTCACGGCCACGATCAGTTCGTTGTCGTCTTCGTCGAACGAAATCGTATTCCGGCATTTGAACACGACGCCGAAGGCACCGGCACCGAGAATCGATTCGATGGCGTAGTGCTTTGGGACGGGGCGAAACCGCTTCTCATCAAGGACAATTGCGCGGTTCAGTGCGGCGAGTGCGGGTTCCCACTGCTGGATTTCGCAGGCATCCTTGAACTGCTTGTACTCGGCCTCGGCTTCGGCGGTGCGGTCGGCGGATGCGTGGGCGGCAACGGCGGCGGCGGCGTGCGATTGCTGGGCATCGGCAAACTCCCCGGCGGCAGCGAGGCCGTCACCCAGCAGCGAGTGCAGTTTCGCGCCCACCAGTTCCGTGGGCAGTTCGCGAACGCGGTCGCGGAGTTGCCGCACGAGGTCGCGTTCGCTTTCACTGTTGACCGACACGCGCAACGGCGATTCGGGCTTTGTGACGACCTGGTTCTGTTCGAGGATCCGGTCGAGTTTCGCGATGATATCAGACTGGTTGTTCTGGTTGTCCGCGAGGAAGCCGCTCAGCATCTCGCCGAGTTCACCCCACTTTGAATCGAGCGACTGTTCGAGGTTCTCGAAACCGGCTTGCTGCTTCTGCGAGAGCAAACGCAGGCCATCGTGCGTGAGTTCGACGGCGAGCTCGGGGTTTGTGGCGATCTGGCGACGAAGGAAAAACGCGAACGCGGTGGCCAGCAACGGCGTGCCACCCGGTGGCGCGAGCGTGAGAACCTGAAAGAGATGTGGGGCATCGGTTTGAAGTTCGGCAGCGATCTGCGACACCGCACGATGGGCATCGTCGGACAGTTTCGCCGTGCTGCCAAAGCGGGTTAAATCCAGCGCAGTCCATTCGACATCGGCACCCAACCGCCCGGCACTTTTGAGTTGGTTCAGCTCCTCGCACGCTTTTGCACGTAGCCCCGCAGGAGAGAGTTCGAGACCGCTATCGGAATTGTCCACGAACGCGCGAATCTGCGTGCGGACGGCTTTCATGTCGCTATCGCGGAATCGCCCGAATATCGTGTCGAGCAAACTGTCGCCAGCCAGCGCCAACGCGAGCGCCTGCCACGCGCGATCGTTCGCGGCCGCAATCGCCTTCGGCAACGCTTCGCTATGGTCGGTAAACCGCTGCTTGACCCACTCAATCGCCCCATCGACGGGAATCGACAACACCGTACGCAGCCCCACCGAGATGAGCGGCTCGGCGATCGACTTCAACGCAGATTTGACGACAGCCATCGCGCAACTCCGGAAGGGCGGGATACGACATTAAACGCTTATTCGTACGGCAAAGCATTTCATTTTGCAAAAATAATCGCAAAACGCGCACCCACACGAATTCGCGAAGTCAAAAAATCGGAGGCGATGCGACGTAAGTCAGAATTCTCGTCGTGCACGGAGTGACGCAAAAATGTCGCGTTCGGTCGATTTTATGTCGCATCCGGTCGATTTTGTGTCGGGTCCGGTCGATTTTCGGTCGCATTCGGTCGCGAAAAAACCAGTAGTTTCCACTGATGTGTAATCGCGAGCCTCGACGTAACCCGCGATAAAAGTGCGAGATACGGCAAACCGCCCGTGAACCGATCAGCGATTTACGATCGAAAAGTGGCATTTTGAGACGCAAAAATGGCAAAAAAACGGTTTTTGAGCCTCCGGAATTCCGACTTACGTCGATTCGGAGGCACGTTACTGTTTGAAAATCGCACAATCGCGAATGCGAGCCAATAGCTGTTGCTCGAGTGCGTAATCGCGACCGACGGGAATCCATCCGAGATTGGAAGCCACTTCGGTTTGAATCACTTCGTTGCGGCGATCGACGGTTGGGGCTTCGCGAAACACAGCCCCCCCCGCCGTGGCGCGAGACGGCCGTTCGATATCCAGCAGTTCTCTGCGGACTTCGAGCGAGATTTTATAGCCGCCACGTTCGCCCGCCCAAATGTCGACGATCGCGTACTTCCGCATCGTCTGGAACGTCGCGATCAAGCGTTCGCGGTGGTCGGGGTTACCCGCTTTCCAAGGCTGCTCGAATCCCGGCGCGATGTGCGGAAACGTTTCAATGTGACCGGCGTAACGCGAAGTGGGCTTAATATCGAAGTAATCGTCGAGCACATCGATCACCCGTTCGTAGACTTCCGCATAGCCGTTGGCGTCCGGTTCACCGGGTGAGACGAGCAACGGATTTTCGACGTTTGCAGGAACCGTCCGAACGACAATCGGGTTGTCGAGTGGCGCAACGGAAGCGCACCCGGCGGAAGTCATCGCCAATATTCCCGCCACTCGAACGTACGGATTCATCTGAAGTCCCCCAGGCAGTTTCGCTCGCACGATATGACAACCTGCCGGAATCGCGTCAAGTCGGATCGCGTTTAGCCCATAGACTTCTCGCACGCGATCCGTCACAATACATCCAACTCTCCCAGCCCACGAGAATCGTCATGAATCGTTTTTGTTTCATTCTCTTCGTGATCGCGACGATGGCCCCCGCATTTGCTGCTCCACCAGCAGGGTTTACGCCACTCTTCAACGGCAAAGACCTTTCCGGTTGGCAGGGTTGGGCGATCCACGAAAAGGGAGCGTCACCCGCTGAGATGGAGAAATTGTCTGCCGAGGATCGTGCGAAGAAGTTCGCGGCGTGGACCGATGATGCCAAGAAGCATTGGTCGGTTGCGGATGACGAACTCGTCAACGATGGCAAAGGGGCCTACTTGGCTTCAGAAAAATCTTACGGCGATATCGAACTGTTGATCGACTACAAAACGGTGGCGAAAGCCGATTCGGGCATCTATCTGCGCGGCACCCCGCAAGTGCAAATCTGGGATTCGACCGAGAAGGCCAAGTTCGGGATCGGCGCGGATAAAGGTAGCGGCGGATTGTTCAACAACAGTAACGCGGCACCGGGCAAAGATGCCGCGATGCTGGCGGACAAGCCGTTCGGCGAATGGAACCGCTTTCGCATCATCCAGATCGGCGCACGCACGACGGTCTACCTCAACGATAAACTCGTCGTGAATCATGCACGAATGGAGAACTTCTGGGAAAAAGACCGCAAAGTCCCGCTTCTGAAATCGGGTGCGATCCTGTTGCAAACGCACGGCGGCGAAATTCGCTGGCGGAATGCGTTCGTCCGCGAAATTCCATCGGCTGAGGCGAACGCTATTCTCTCGAAACATTCCGCCGATGGTTTTCAATCGGTCTTCAACGGCAAAGATTTCGACGGTTGGGCAGGCGACCTCAGCAACCACGAAATCGTCGAAGGTGCGATCGTTTGCAAACCGAAAAAAGGCGGCGTGGTGTTCACGAAAGAGCAATTCGACGACTTCATCGTTCGATTGGAATACAAAACGCCACCGGGTGGCAATAACGGGTTGGCGATTCGTCATCCCGGAAAGGGACGTGCCTCGGTCGATGCGATGTGCGAAATTCAGGTGCTCGACGATAACGACCCCAAACACAAAAAGCTCAACCCGAAGCAATACAACGGCTCGGCCTACGGGTTGGCGGCGGCGTATCGCGGATACACGCGCCCGACCGGCGAGTGGAATTTCGAGGAAGTCACCGTAAAGGGCACCACGATCCAAGTCGAACTCAACGGCACGCAGATTCTCGATGTCGATTTCACGACGCTGATCGGAATGAAAACCTCCGAGCCACACCCCGGCATGAACCGCACGAGTGGCCATTTCGGGTTTTGTGGGCACAACGACCCCGTCGCCTTTCGGAACATCGCGATTAAGCGATTAACCGGAAAGTAAGTCATCCGACAGTTCGTAGGGAAACCGACAAAACCGGCCAGACTCGCCGGTTCGGGTGGGTGTTCGTAAACAACTAACGATAAACCTCTCATTGTTTCACTATCACCACGGGAGTTTCCCCCACGATGTCCTCCGTACATTCGGTCACGCGATTGCAGGGTCTCGGTCTTACACCCGGCAAACTGCGCGGGCTGCAACGCATTAGCAACGCTAACGGCACCCTGACGATGGTGGCCACCGATCAGAACAGTTCGATGATGTCGATGATGAAGAAAGCGACCGGTAAGGAAGCGACCTACGCCGAAATCAGCGATGCGAAAGTGATGCTGTCGCGTGCATTGTCACCGCACTGTTCCGGCCTGCTCGTCGATGGCTATTACGGTTACTGGAGCACGGTTGCGGCGAACGCTGTGCCATCCAGCACGGGCCTGCTGATTCGCGTCGAAAAATCCGGTGCATCGAAGAATGCGGTCAACGCGCCATGCGGCGAAGTCGAGCCAGGCTGGGGCGTCCACAAGATCAAGCAGTGCGGTGCCGACGCCGTGAAACTGCTCGCGCAGTTCGAGCCAGAAGAGTTCGACTCCGCCGAGCACAACTTCGAGTTCACGAAGCAGATTTACAACGCCTGCATTCAGCACGACATTTTGTTCCTGCTCGAGCCGATCCACTTCGCGTACAACGCCGAAGTCGATAACAGCCCATCGAAACTCGCGCGCAAAGCGAAGACCGTCATCGATAGTGCGCGGATTCTCAGCCGATACTGCGACATTTACAAGTCCGAGTTCCCCGGCACGATGGGCGTCGAGTCCGATGCGCAGCTGCTGGACAACCTCAAAAAGCTCAACGATGTCTGCGTGAAGCCGTGGGTGTTGCTGAGTGCGGGCGTCGATTACGACCAGTACAAGAAGCAAGTCGAGATGGCGATGAAGGCCGGCGCGAGCGGCATTCTCGGCGGACGAGCGTTCTGGAAAGAGTTCTTCACGTTCACCACACCAGCGGAACGGCAGAAGTTCGCGGAAACCGAGTGCGTGCGTCGCGTCAACGAGACCGATGCCATCGTGCGAACGGGTACGCCATGGTTCCAGAAGTACGGCTACACGATGGAAGACCTCCACGGGATGCGCGCCGCCGAAGGCTGGCACGCTCGTTACGCCGGCGGCACCGCCTCCACGGGCGCGAAAGGCCCATCGGACCCGAACTCGGTGTATTGATTGGGCATATTACCCAGGGTACGACGCGGACGTCGAACCCTGGGCTTTCGTTTCACTCGCCGGGGCCGTAGTCGTCGAGCGATTCGAGAATGTGGCCGAGCTTTTCCTTCTTAGTTTTCAGGTAGTTGCGGTTGAACTCGCCCGGTTGCATTTGGATGGGCACCCGTTCGACGATTCGCAGGCCGTAGCCATCGAGGCCGATCACTTTTCGCGGGTTATTCGTGAGTAGGCGAATGTCGCGAATGCCGAGATCGTGTAGGATTTGCGCGCCGATTCCGAACTGACGCAGATCGGGCGCGAAGCCGAGCCGCGTGTTGGCTTCGACGGTATCGAGGCCTTCTTCTTGTTGCAATTTGTAGGCACGCAACTTGTTCAGTAACCCGATGCCACGCCCTTCTTGCCGCATGTATACAATCGCGCCGCGACCCTCTTTCGCGATCTGTTGCATCGCGTACTGAAGCTGCGGCCCGCAATCGCACTTCGCCGAATGCAGTGCATCGCCGGTGAGGCATTCGCTGTGCATACGCACGAGGATCGGCTCGGTTTGCTTGGAACCACCAACTCCGCCCATCGTGAGGGCGAGGTGCGGCTCCGGATCGACCATCGACGAATATGCGAACAAGTCGAACTCGCCGTAATCCGTCGGCAGTTTCAACGCGATTTCGCGCTTCACCAACTTCTCGGTGCGACGGCGATACTCGATCAGGTCGGCGATCGTACACATCTTCAAGGCATGTTTTTGGCAATATTCGCGCAGATCCGGCAACCGCGCCATCGTGCCGTCTTCGTTCAAAATCTCGCAGATCACCGCGACTTCTCTCAACCCGGCCATGCGGCACAAATCGACGCTGCCTTCGGTGTGGCCCGCGCGAACGAGCACGCCACCGGCACGGGCGATCAGCCCGTCCATATGCCCTTTATCTTTCGCGAGATCGTGCGGATGGGAATGCGGGTCGGCACAGACGCGGATCGTGCGGCAACGGTCGGCGGCCGAGATTCCCGTGCCGATACCGTAGCGGGCGTCGAAGTTGTGCGTGAATGGCGTGGCCGTCGGATCGAGATGCACGCCGGGCAGGAGGTCCAAACCGAGATGGTCCGCACGCTCTTTGGCGAACGACACGCAGAGCCGCCCGCAGGCTTCGCGGATCATGAAGTTGACGGCCTCGGGCGTCATCGCCTCGGCGGCCATCACGAGGTCGCCTTCGTTTTCGCGGTGCTCATCGTCGACCAGGACGATCATTCGCCCCGATTTCAGTTCGGCAATCGCTTCGTCGATCGTGCAAAAAACTGTGGCTGTGTCTTTCGTGTTCATGTTGCGATTATAAGCCAACGAGCGTGCGAGTTTCTCGATTCGCGAGTGATTTCTTTCGCACTCGGCTACATTCCGGGAGGGCCACCGCCAGGGCCACTCTGTGGCTTCTTCTTCTCCACTAGCTTCATATCCGATTCGATTCGCACGATTTTCCAAGGTATATTTTCAAACTTTAACGTGCGATCTTGCATTTCCATGGCCGACTCCGACGCGGCGGCCACCCGCGCTTCCTTCAATTTCAACATGAAAGTCGGGTTGTCGCATACCAGCACGACCGCCCCCCGCGCACCCGTCTGGGCGGTCGCGCCATTTGGCAGTTGCAGTTCGATGGGCATCCGCATCTCTGCGATTTTGTCGGTGATTGTCAGGATCGGTCCGGTATCGCGATTTTCGGTAATGATCGAGCCAGGTGGTGTCATGCGACCTGCACGCCAAACCGAGAGAAACTGCTCGCGATGCAAACGTTCGCGCGAAGGATCCGTAGGCGTGAAAAACCGCATTGCGATCTGTTCCGCGTAATCTTTTGGCTCCGGATAGACGAACCCAGGGCCACCCATCGCTGCCACGCGACCGATGCCCTGCTGCATGAGTTTCAGACCGTGTGGTACGTTCGTCATCGGCTCTGCAAACGCGGGCACCAGAACTGCGTTTTGGCCGACGACGCCGAATAGTGGAAGCATATCCTGGTATACCATCGCGGATGCCGTAGTTTCCATGTCCCGAATGAGGAAGCCGTAGTTCGTCAGTTTCGCAGAATTCACGAAACCCTGTGCTGGTAGTCGGATTTGCCAAGTCAGTTCCTGTTGTGTGTTGAGTGCTTGCTGCATCTGAATCGTCAACTCGAACCGGCCTTCCGGGCACTTCATCAGTGCATTTATCGTGCAGGTCAGCCCCTGTCCCTGAACGTCGCGTTCCCACTGCGACAATCCGCCCGCTACGAATTCGACATTCCCTTTGTTACGAAGGGCGATTCGCATCACGTCGATCTGACGGAAAATGACGATGTCGTCCTTCCACTCCTTCAGCGTTTCGGCAATGGCAGCCGGCGTTTTGACGGAAATCGAAGCCTGACGGCCCGGCGGTGCAACTCCGCGAAAGGCCTCGTAAAAATCGGTATTCGTGGGATCCGTTACGTCGGCCTTCACGACGTGATCCGACCAAATTTTCAGTGCCGCCGCTGCATCGGTTCGTACTGCAAAGCCTATGCCGATCAAGTACGCCGCGTAACCCATACCGCCAATCATCGCCACCCACCACGCGAAATTACACAGCGAATATCCGATTCGCGTGCCTTCCGAGTTCGTGATCTGCCGACGTGCCGCGAACGACAGTACGAGGGCAATCATCGGCATCGCGAGCATGAGCGGTTTCACGAAATGTTGTGTGCCGAGAAAGGCAATCAGGCCCAAAACGACGAGTGACACCGCGAATACCCCCGCAACCCCTGCCGCCAACATCGCAGTGAAAGAGTACGGTGCGTAACCAGTGGAATCGCTGGTCGAAGGAAGCTTGGGAGAGTCAGCCATCGGGAGCGGTCCTTGTGATTGCCGAAGACGACGCAAAAAGAAGACGATGATGGCTTTCTAGCAGTACGCACCCCCAAGGGAAACAGTTCGAGCGACAGAAGCGGAGAAAGGCGATGGTATTTGAGGTGTTAGTAGTGCAGGTGCGGCAATAATAGCCGCAAGCAATGGATGTTCATTTGTTCGCGCTCAAACGGGCTGGCCGATGTTGCGTAACATTATGCCGCGCGGCGCTCTTCCTTCGCGAGCCACTTCTGGATGCGTGGCAGCGTTTCCGACCAGCCTTTGCCGAAACGCACTTTGCCGAACGCATCGTAGATCAGGTCGATCGTCTCGACGAGGCCACGAATCTGGTTGGCCCGCTCTTCGAGGCGAGCGCGGGGTTGCGTCACTTCCTCTGCCATATTCGGGAGTTTGCCCGCACCCACCCCGAGCGTTTCCGCGTGAATCGTCAGTTCGTATTGCTGCAACTGCCGCACGACGGTCAGCCCGACTTTACGCGGTAACTTGCCGCTTTGAATCGCGCGTTTCGATTCCGGAAGTCGCGTGGGGCCTTCGTGCGAAATCGTTTCGTGGCCGGTCTGGCCGCGCGGGCACTCCAGTGTCAGCGTGCGGGCCATCATGATCGTGGCTTCGGAATCGTCGCCGAGTGTCAGCGTGTCGGATTCGATCTCGGTGTGGAACCACAGCCAGAGCAGAAACTCGTTGCCCAGAAAGTCGCGACTCGATTCGTCGGCTATCCACGCAACATCGGGCGAACTGACGCCGGGCAGGAACGCCGAGGGGCTGGAATCGTCGACGCTGCGCGTGAGTTGGTGCAGTTCCGCAAGTTGGAACGCACGGTTGCCCGCGGTGATCGCTTCGATGTTGTGGCCGAAGGTTTGCTGAAACAGCGCAGCCAAACGGTCGACGTGCGTCAGCGAAGTGGCCCCGAATAAAAGCTCGTTCGTGAGCAAATCCCACAACACCGGCACGCACTTACGGCGGCGGAACCGGCCATCGCGCGATTCGTGTTCGAGGCGATCGCGTGCGGACTCCTTGGCTTCTCGCTTCTGCTTGGCGTTCGGCAACCCGCTCGGGTTCGTTGCCGATAACGCCTTGAGTTCGACGGCGTAATAGGCTCGCAGCAAGTCGTTCGGCAGCTTGTCCGTATCGATGCGCAACTCGAAGCTGAGCATGTCGTTGATGATGTTTTTGGCGAGGTCGAAATCGGCATCGAGAATATGCTCGCCGGCAGTCCAACCGCATTCGACGCCATCCGCCGAGGCGATACGTTGCTGCCCGGCTGCGAAGTTCCCCAGGCGTTGGATGTGATCTTCGTCGAACATGCGGGGTTTCGGGCCATCGACTTTGAAGCGGAGATAACTGGCACGGCCTGTGAAAAACCCCATCGAAACCGCCTCCATCGTAGACACCGATAAGTAACGAGGCGTTCCGGAACGCCTCGTTACTTATCGGTTGCGGAGTCTACGCAGGATTAGCTGGCGAGCGATGTCGCTGGCGATTCCGAATCTTTGCGGGTCATTTCGTCGTGAACCACGGGGTGCCACGTTCCGTTGCGTTCGGGCTGCGGCACGTAGTTTTCGCGTGCCCAACGGCGGAGTTTGAGTTCTTCGATGAGATCGAGTTGCGTAGCGGAGAGCGTCAGCGACACGGTAAGCACCTGTAACGAGGAGAGTGACATAAGTTGAGACTTGTTAGCAGTCGGAGTCGATTTGGCAAGTGGTTTTTACGTCAGAATCGACGTAAGTCGGAATTCTCGAGGCTCAAAAACCGGTTTTCGGGGTGTTTTTTCGGTTTTTGCGACCCAAAATGCCACTCGGCATCGAACCTTGCCGTTATGTTTCCCGATCGGTTTGCGGTATCTCGAACTCTTGTCGTGGGTTATGTCGACGCGGTTCGTGCGGCGCTCGCCGCACGCTCCGAAAGTTTCGCGTCGGAATGCGCCTTTTTTGCGTCATTTCGCGACCCTTTTGCGTCGTAATGCGACCCTTTTGCGTCGTAATGCGACCCTTTTGCGTACGTTCGCGCCACGACAAAAAATCGACTTACATCGGATCGCCTGCGGTTTTTTGGGCACGGTTCAAAAGTGGGTAGCAGTTTTGCGTTTGTTTGCGATTGCGATTCGGCTATCGTAAAGTGCCTGTTTCTCCCAGAATGTGAGTTGCAA
>JAYWCL010000179.1:0-32576 GCA_043780595.1 Limnoglobus sp. | reverse complement strand
ATGGAAACCGCAGATGAAATATCCGGGTTAGAGGCCGTCTTTTCGTAAAGAGCAAGTCAAAACGCCAGAAACCAGACGCCGGAAACGCGGTTACACCCTGCGCATATAAGGCACGCGGTATGCTCTACGCGCAGCGGCTCATCAAGTTGAACCCGAAGTCCGCGCGCGCCTACTGGGTTCGCGCGTATGCGGCGGCGCTCGCGGGGCAACATAATGTCGCACTGGACGATCTCGACACGGCAACCAAACTGGCCAAAGTGGAAAGCGATTCGACGCCGCCAACGTGGGTGAAAATGATCGACGCTTACGTGCATTTCGACCTCGACCGCTTCGATGCGATTCGACGTGAAACCGATACGCCGTACGTGCGATTGCTCCAATATTTGGCACTCTATTGCCCCGAATCGCGCGTGGGGACCGTTCAGGCTGCGAATGCGTATCTCAAGATCGATCCCGAGTGTTATCGCGTACACGATTCGGTTTGTCGGCTCGGTGGGGTGTCCAATTTGCACTCGGCAACGGTGTCGGGCGCGAAAGTATTCGAAGAGCATTTTCGCGATCGCGTCGAGGAACAACCCGGGCTACCCGACGATTGCCGTACCGTTCTAGAAGATCCGGAAGTCGCTTCTGCAAAGGTGTTTTCGGCGTTGCGCAAAGCGGGAACGCCGATGCAGGATCGCGGCGAACCGTCGTGGGCGGTGCTGGGGAATCTGCTCCAAGATGTGCAATACGCACAGGCGTGGCATCGGCTCGATTTTCTCTCTCGGGCGTTGCGCGTCGATGCACCGAACGAAGTCAAGTCCGAGATCGAACGACTCGATGGACATTATTTTCTACCGCTGATCGAAAGTTTTGCGTTCGATCCGAACCGACAGCCCGACGAAGTGCGGAGGAGACTAACGGCAGTTCCCATTCACACGCTGGGCATGCGTTCGCAGGCGTACGAGTGGCGATTAGAAACGGTCGATGGCAAACTTGCAGATGAATTCAACACTGTAAGGATTCGCAGTATGATGGATTGCTACGAGTCGCAAGCGATAAACGTCCAATATAGGGAGCACGACGATCGCAAACGCATGGCACTGAATCTCGAATCGGAAAGTCGACTCGCGCCGCTGACGATCGAGCTACTGATTGCACGCGGCAAACCGGAAGTCGAAGCGAAAGTGGCAACGTACGAGAAAACGTACCTTCGACATGCAGTCGTACAGAGATCGTTAGCAGAATACTACTTCAAGAATAAACGGTTCGCGGATGCCTTCAAATGTTGGGAACGATCGCTGGCGCTATCGCCCGATGGCGACACGTACCAGCAGTTGGCCGACGGATATATGCAGCAGGGCAAAGCGGATCTGTGGCTGAAAACGCTGGAGAAATCGTTAGAAGCCGAGGATGCGGGTCTCGATCATGCGCGGACGCGCGTGAAGATTGCAAGACGGTTCATGCGGGCGAAAGAGTTTCCCCGAGCGGAGCCGTACGCCGATGCCGCAGCCGAATCGGGCGCAAGATGGGCAATGTCTTGTGCTGCCGAATGCAAGTTGGGTTTGGGTAAAAACAACGAAGCCGAAGCGATCTTTCGCGACATGGCGGCACGATACGATTCGGGTCGATTCGAGTGGTATTTCTTCAGCCAAAGCACGGGTGAACTGAACGGGGCGGCAGCCGAGAAATCGGTGCGCGAATACATCGGAATGCTCGATGAGTCCCCATCGCCGGAAACGGCGTTTATGGTAGGCAGATATTATTTAATGAAGGGCGACATGGCGAAAGCAATACGGATGTTCGACATCGCCAAAGAAGACGCATTCGCAGATTATCACAGCCTGTTTGCCGCACTCGCACACGATAATATGAGTGATATCAACGAACGCGATGCGATGCGCGGAAAAGTCATCGGCGGTTGGAATGGATCGAAAAGCAAAGGCGTCGTACAGTTCGTGAATAATATCATGTCGTTGAAAAAACTACCCGATGAACTCACTTGGAAGCGCGACCTTCTCGCACTACCGGAAGAGTATCAGCCCGACGCCGAGTTCTTCCTCGGTTGGTTGCTGTGGAACCGAAAAGAGAACGAGCGTGCAAAACAATATTGGGAGCGAGTGGAGAAATCCGAATCGGGAACGCCATACTTGAAGTTGCACGCGAGCGCGTTTCGGAAACAACTCAAATTGAATGAGTAGTCGGCACAGGTTTCTAGAGGCCCCTCCCGGATTCGAACCGGGGGTGACGGTTTTGCAAACTGCATCTCGTTAGCCGCAAATGCTTTGTTATCTATACTTTGCGTCGGCGTCGATTCTCGGTGTGTCGGCTATGATTGGGCACAGTTACGCAGGAGTCGAACCCGCGTGACACTGACTGGCCTACCAGTCTCGGATGACACCCGGTCATCAGCTATGTTCGCGGACTTACACCTTTTGGTGCCGCAGTTTGATCAGCACCGCATCACTCGATAACTTCCGTTTGGATCGTGCCAACGTTGACGATCGGCGTGTAAAGGTCAATGCTCTTCTTCGACGACCGGATCGAGATGATGAGGCTATATCGCGCAGACTGGGTATGCCGTTCGAGGTGCTTTCGTTCGCGCCACCAGCCACTCACGGGATAAACTACGAGCTTCCCTGACCGGGCGAGCGTTGCGGCCGATCCGGTCCACCAATCAGAGTGGAGGCAGCCGAGGCTTCGAGCATCTTCACCGACAACCCAGCCACGAGTCTCTTTAGTGTTTGTAGGGCGGATCTCGCCGTCCCAAAAGGCCCGCGAGATCCGCTTCATGAAGCCATCAAGATTCTCGGTCGGTCGGATCACATCGAACCGCAGGCCGTGCGACGCATACCTGTGGTTTACCCCCCAGCCGACGTTTCCCGGACTCGGCTCGATGAAGTACGAGAGCGTAACGCGCATAGTAACCTGTTCTTCGCCGAGATCTTGCAGCACTTCGACCGGCCACGGCAGGTCGTGGACGTTCATGTGATTTGTCCGAACCTCGCTCTTCTCCAGCCGAAACGGCTGAAACTCCCCCTGGTAGAGCAAGGTGACGGCGTTCTGCGCGCTGTGCAACGCACGTTGTAAGTTGGGAACCCCGTAGCCGTAGCATCGCAAGCGCTTCAGGATGTCAGACTTTGAGCTGCCAGGAATCCTTTGTCGCATCGCCGTGGTCCAACGGGCCGAATGCACCATCAACGCTCGGACGGTCTCAGGCCAGAAGTCTGGGTGATGGCTCCAGATCGTGGCCGCCATTCGTGCCGCGAGTGCCGTGGCCGGGCTGGTGTCGAGCATCGTCGTTAACAACCGGCCAGGCTTCATGATCGTAGACAGCAACGATAAGTCGTCGCAGCTCAGCGTTAGTCCGTCTTTTTTTGCGTAGTTACCGCCCTCCATGACGAGATCCGGCTTGATGGGCCAGCCGTCCCGACGTTTCTCCGGCCAGGCCAGTGAGGTCCGGCTGGTCGGGCATAACCCTCCTGTCTCGGCCAGCGGTTCGTATCCCGCCAACGACTCGTCTCGGATCTCGATCCTCTCAGTAAACGCACCGATGGTAAGGGCGTTCCACGCCTGCCCCGGATCCTCGACTCCGCCGCGCGTCATGTTCCAGTCGTGGTAGACGAAAGTCTTTTCGCATATCTCGTCCCGCATGTTCCCGGCGGAGATGAACATGAGTCTTCGAGCCCCGTCGAACCCTCCCGAACAGAGATCGTCGACAGCTCCAGACCAGAGGGAGGGAACTCCTCCGTCACGGTGGTCCGGCGTCGTTACCGCCATGCAAATCGCGCGATTCCGCTTTGCAGCCTTGATGTGCGCAAAGGCGACCCCGTCCTGCATCCGTCGACCGTAGTCCGGCGGATCGTTCTCGGCAGGTGGCGGCGGCATGATCTTCACCGACTCCAAGACGTGCCGCAACTTGACCTTTCCGGTCTCCTTCATCACCTCAGTCAGGCACCCGTAGAGAGCGAGACCTGCCATGCCCGTGCCGTGCTGATATTTGTCGGAGTCGCTCACCCCCCACTCGGGCTTCGATGCATGCTGGTCCTCCTCGGCGAGGGCCGGCTTGAGCATCGGGTGATTGCGGTTGACCCCCCAATCGAGGATGCACACGCACGGCGGGTTTTTGCCCGGTAGCACGAGCCGTTTGACCACGTCGGCGACAAAGTCAGCCTGTTCTGCCCCCTCCATATCGACGTAGTAGCTGGCGAGTTCCTTGGCCTTTCGGAGCTCGCCGATCATCGCGAGTAAGTCAATGGACGACGAGATCTGCTTTGGAGTGGCCTTCGCGTGGATGACGACACGTTCCGGAAATGCGACGTGGAGTTTGCTCACGAGATTAATGCCAACGGCCGCCGCGATGTCCGTGAACCGCTGATGCACGGTGTCGGCTGTCCCTCGGGGGCCGTGAAGCCAAAACTCCCACCAGATCACTTCGTTCGGTTTGGGAAAGTCGAGCGAGTCCTGCCAGAAATCCTCGATGATGGCGAGCCGGACCGAGGCAATGCTGTCGACGAGTTCCTGGTTCTGGCGGTCTTCAGAGAGCAGTGTGGCCAGCTTGCCAACCTTCTTCACAAACACTTCTACCTCGGCCTCGGCGACGATGAATTTCACCTTGATCTTAGCTGCCGAGCCGATCTTCAGTTTCTCTAGATCGTCTGGCTTCGCCTCGCGAACCGG
The DNA here is from genome assembly GCA_043780595.1 of Limnoglobus sp. Taxonomy (GTDB): domain Bacteria; phylum Planctomycetota; class Planctomycetia; order Gemmatales; family Gemmataceae; genus Limnoglobus. The sequence continues at coordinate 27,917 of JAYWCL010000179.1, read as the reverse complement.
GCTGCGAAACTTGATGTTGTTGTCGGGGTCAGCGAGGGCTTTAAGTTCCTCCTCGTCATCCGGATCGCCCACAAAAGTCAGCACAACGCTCGCCGCATACGCTTCAATAAGCTTCAGGAATGCGTTGAGCTTGCCGTCGGGCACGAACACACGTGCCACCTGCACGTCATCGACGATTTTCACGCCGAGTAGCTCGATCTTCGCGCCGTCGCGCTCGAGGCGATCGATGCTGAGCTCGTGGTTCGGTTCGCTACGAAAAGTGAGTACGACTCCGTCGGTACGGTATTCCACGAGGTCCGGGTGTGTCGTGACCTCCTTCTCTCGCTGTGCCTTGACCGCGCCATCGATTCTGTCGAGTTCTTGATAAACCTTCTTCGCGTGGGCAGGCTGGTCACGTTTCGGGCGTACGAATGTCCCGCCTCCCCCGCCCGCCGCGTAGACGTAGGCCTCCGCGGTTTCCGTACCCTCCAGGCGAAGGTGAGGCAAATTAATCATTTTTAGAGCTTTTCTTATGTCGCCGAATTGGACGCATCCCGCTGCGATTCTTCAGGGCTTTGGAGAGGCCGTCATTGCTGATCGCGGTCTCGTTAGTCAACACGGCACCGCGCGCGGCGTCGTCGCAGGCGCGGGCCACCTCGGCGTGACTAAGCCCACTCGCTGCAAGGCCGATTTCCGCCCATTTTACAATGTTCAGGTCGAATGTGCTAAGGCGGTTTTCAATGAGACGGCGCACGAGAGTCTTATCCGGTAACTCGTAAGCGATCACGTCATCGAATCTTCTGAACAACGCGCCATCGAGCATCCCCACGAAGTTCGTAGCTGCTACGATGATGCTTTCTGAGTCGTCGCGTTCGAGGAACTGGAGGAACGAGTTCAGGACGCGACGTATCTCGCCCACATCATTGTTCGCACCACGATCCGAGCCGATTGCATCGAACTCGTCGAAAAGGTAGACACCCTTGGTCTCGGCCATCGCGCCGAAGATGACGTTAAGCTTCGCCGCAGTCTCCCCCATGTACTTAGTAATCAGCGAGTGGAGCTGGACAAAGAGCAACGGCAGCTCGCACTCGCCAGCGAGCACGGAAGCCGTCATTGTCTTTCCACAGCCTGGCGGCCCGACAAGGAGGATCTTCCTCTTCGGCGTAAGACCGTGAGACCGTAGCAGGTCGCATTGCCGGTGTTGGAGGATGATCTCCTCGATGCGGCTCTTTACGGACTCCGACAGCACCATGTCGGCGAGTCGCAATGACGGGTAAGAGGCGGTAATCAGCCCAGCCAATTCGCCGACCGGTCGGGTGATCGGGACCGCCCGCGGACTGCCAGTTGGCTGCTGCCCCCGTTTCGCCCGACCAACCAGGTCACGCAGTTCAGCTGCAAGTCGGTCGTTGCCCTTCGTCGCCTCGTACGCGGCGATCTGAAGGGCCACTGAACGGAAGAGGTCATCGTCTCCCGAGGTGTGACTTCTCAGCAGTGCTTTTAAGTGTTCGGCTGTTGCCACGGAGAATTCCCCAAGCTTTCTGCGGACGTGGATCCTCCGACCCAAACATTCTGCGCGTACACTCATCGCGGCCCCCGAAGGAGCTTCGTTCATCCTACTCGCTTAACCAAGGGAAAGGAACGAGCGAATTACGCTTGTCAATACCAGTCGCCGCTGCCGCCGGCGCGACCGCGCCCGAGTACCAGGAACGCATGCGCCACAGTTCCGCGAAATTGACGCTCGAAGTCTACGCGCACGCATCGCGGTCGAGCATGGCGACGGTCGTGGATCGGTTGCAAAAATGCGACGACAAGCCGGGAACGCTCGCGACGGTGCCCGCGACTAACTCGAACGCTGGTCACGAACCGCCGGGTTGAGTGAAGAATCGAAATACGCTGCGAAAACGGCATTTTCGCAGCGTATCGAGGGATTTCGTCTGAGAGGCCCCTCCCGGATTCGAACCGGGGGTGACGGTTTTGCAAACCGTTGCCTTACCACTTGGCTAAGGGGCCTTATCGTTCGATCATTTCTATCGTTTCCTGGGGTTCGCGTCAACCGCACTCGCCGAGGTCTGCGACTCCGCTCAACTCACGTACTGTTCCAGGAATCGCTTGCTTTGTCGCAGGGCGCGTTTGCGGTCGTCGAGGGAACGCTCGTAGGCGCGATCTTCGACTTCGATGCAAACGGGGCCGTTGTAGCCGGTGTCGGTGAGTGCGGCGAAGAACTCGCCCCAATTCACGTCGCCGAGGCCGGGCAGCTTCGGCTCGTGCCAGCCGAGGCCCATGATGCCGACATCGTGCAGGCGGTCGCGGTCGATGCGTTCGTCTTTTGCGTGAACGTGAACGAGTTGGTTTTTGAACTCGCGCAGGCACTTCGCGCAGTCGATGAACTGCCAGACGAGGTGCGACGGGTCGAAGTTCAGGCCCAACGTATTCGGGAACCGCGCGAAGAGTTGTCGCCACGTGGCGGGGTTGATCGCAAGGTTTTTGCCGCCGGGCCATTCGTCGTCGGAGAACAGCATCGGGCAATGTTCGATGCCGATCCGCACGCCGTGCGCCTCGGCTTCGCGAACGATCGACGGCCACACCTCTTCGACGCTGGCCATGTTCTCGGCGATCGTTTTCTTGCTGTCGCGACCGATGAACGTGTTGACGATATTCACGCCCAACAGCGACGCCGCACGGATGACGCACTTCAGATGTGCGGCCACCATCTCGCGGTGTGCCGGGTCGGGGTCGAGCGGGTTCGGGTAGTAGCCGAGTCCGGAGATATTCACTCCAGTGCGTGCGATGAGCGCTTTCACTCGCGCAACTTGCTCGGGGCCGAAGGTTGTGACATCGAGGTGCGACACGCCCGCATACCGTCGCTCGGCCTTGCCCGGCGGCCAGCACATCACCTCGACGCAGCCGAACTTTTCCTCTGCCGCGAAGGCGAAGACCTCCTCCAAGCTCAAGTCGCCGAGAATGGCACTGACGAAACCGAGCTGCATCGCGTTCACCGGGGAATTGAGGAGCGCAAACGATAATGTTATGGGGCCGATTGCTTACGAGTCTCCCACCGGGATGAACCCGGTGGCTCGTTGCGTCAGTTCAATTTCATCCGGAAGAACTCGCGGCGCATGCCCGCTTGCCAGTCGAGACTCATCACGGCGTCGATGTTTCGGAAGCCGGCGACGGCGGCCAAACGCAGGAAATGGGCGCGATTCAGGACGATGGCTCCGCGGTTTCCCGAGTAGCGTTCGGGTTCGTTCGATGTGAATGCGTCGGCGTACAGCCAACCGTACGGTGCCAGCAACCGTGCGGTTTCGGCCATCAACAGCACCGTTTCGTCGGGGTAGGTGTGCGTGAACACGCTGAAGAAACAAACCCCATCGAACCGGATGTCCCGTATCGGTAACGTCGTCGGTTCATTCACCTCATTCACCAAGAACCGAAAGTTTTTGCGTAGAAATCGCGATTGGCAGAAGGCGATTCCCGACTCGCCGACATCGGTGCCGACGTATAGACCGTCGTCCGAAAGAAAGTGTTCGCAGGCTTGCGCGAGTTGCCCCGTACCGCAGCCGACATCGAGTAACTTGTGGTGCGGTTGCAGTCCGACATCGATCAAAAGTTGAAGTTTCTCGTCTGCCAACTTGTCGTAGGCTTCGCGCGTGCCCGGCCCGGTTACAGTCCAGTAATCGCGAGTCATGTCGGCTGACGCATATTCTTTCACGTAATCGATGTCCGGTGGCAATGCCGATACTGCATCGATGGACTTACGCCCGGCTTTTGCAAAAAGGCCACGGAAACGCGCCAATGCCGGTATACTGAGCAGGCTCATGCAACGATTCTCCAATGCAGGGTTTGTCGCACGTAGCGAGAATCGAGCGTGGCTGTCAAGAGCGGAATCTCATGCCGAACCGCCGTGGCTTTACACTCATCGAGCTGCTCGTCGTCATCGCGATTATCGCGATTCTCATCGGGTTGTTGCTACCGGCGGTGCAAAAAGTGCGGGCGGCTGCGTCGCGGTTGCACGATCAGAACAACCTCAAACAACTCGGCCTCGCGGTCCACAATTACGCTTCGACGAATGCCGAGACGCTGCCGCCGATCTTCACGCCCGACCCGGCGGGCACTCGGTGGTGGTTCGCGCTTCAACGCAGCGATGGCACGCTGGAAACCGCAGGCGGGCACCTGATGCCGTACATGGAGAACAACGCATCGGCGCTGCAAAGCCCCGCGAAAGCGCCGGGGAAAGTGCGTCTGACCGTCGATGGCCTCACCGGCGGGTACGGCTATAACTATCGCTACCTCGCGCCGCTCAGCGTGGCACTCCCCGCCGTCACGGGCCGTTGGTCGCCCGTCAAAATGCCGACCGTTCGCAGTACCAGTCAGACCGTCATGTTCCTCAACGCCGTCGATGTCGACCAAAGCGTTCCGCAAATGATCGAAGTCCCGTACTGCCTGCCGCCATCGGATCGCCGACCGACGGTTCACCATCGCCTGTTCGGACGTATCGTGAATATCCTGTTCGTCGATGGCCACGTCGTCGCGGTTACCGAAACCACTCGGAACGCCTCGACGGATGCCGCAAATGTGATCGCGCTGCGCGACGCGGAAAACATCTTCGACTTCGGCACGACCGATGAAATGTGGGACCGCGAATAGTCGTGAGACTTCGAGGACGCTCCTGCGTCAGAAGTCTCACGACTACTGCAACGACGAGTGTTGACTAGATCGCATTTGATGTTAAAATCAAACTTAATGAGAGGGATTCGCGATGATGTCCGACGCCCAGGTGATTTGGGATGAAGAGGACGAGATCGATGGGAATACATCTCACGTCGCGGACCATGGTTTGACGCCCGATGAAGTCGATGAAGTTCTACTCGACGACTCCCTCAAAACGGCGAACAGCAAGTCTTCGGGTCGCCCATGTAAATTCGGTTGGACGTCGACTGGGAAACATATTGTGGTGATTTGGGATGAGGTGAACGAAGATCCAAAGATCTTATACCCGATCACGGCCTATGAAGTGACACCGCGCCGATAACTGACAGGAGACGACAAATGTCGCGAAGTACGAAGCCTGCGATATCCGAATCAATACGCCGCCGTGCGAACGAGATTCGTGCGAAACTGGCTCATAAACCGGGTGCGGAGGAACTCGTCACGCCCGAAGATCGTGCGGATGCGGCCCCGTTTTATTTCGAACTCCGTTCGACGATGGTTATATTGAAGGCCGCGCGGGAAGCGGCGGGTCTGACACTCGCCGATGTCAGCAGTAAGACGGGGTTGGCGTTGGAAACGCTATCGCGGCTCGAAACTGGAGCCGCCACCAACCCGACTTGGCAGACGCTCGGCACGATCGCCGTTGCTGTCGGCTGCCGGTTGTCGCTCACCGCTTCCCCGTTGCACTAACGATCCCTGTCGTCAATCGAGCCCTCTTCGACCGCGGCCCCGCGAACGCTTACTGTGACCGTTTCGGCGGACCGTTTCGGCGGACCGAATCGGAACCAGCGTGGCGGGTACATGATTAGCCCTTGCAGCACGACGAAGAGCATCGCCAAGTAGAGCGTCGTGAAGAAGATCTCGGGTTGCCCTTCGATGAAAAGCAAGTTGTGCAATAGTCGACCGAGGAACGTCTCGGCACTGTCGAACGACTGCCCCGCCAGTTGGCGCAGTTGTTCTTCCCAGACCGTTAGCGGGCAGCGCAGGCCGCTAATCGCTTCGTAGGCGACGATGGCAATCATCGTCAGGTGCGCGAAGCGGAACCACGGATTCCGCGCCCATTGTGCGCGTACTGCCGCACCGACCACGATCGCCAGTTGCCCGAGAACGACGAACGCAACGTAACCCACATGCGCAGCGACGACCGCATCGGCTAAAAAGCCATACATGGTATCGGCCCCAGTAATAGAGGGTGCGAACCGAAAGTGGACGGCGTCCCCGTCTGGTAATACGACGCGCCGCGTGTGGGATTTATTCCCGGACGATTGTTTGAAACCGTTCGACGCGGTCGAAGTGGCTTTGCGATGTCACTTCCGTTCGCGGATCGCTGCGTATTTTGCGCCGCCGTAGAGTGCGGGTGGGTAATACTCGACCAGCAATCGTTGCGGCAGTAATTCCACTTCGAATGCGGTGATACCGTCTTCGGGCGTGCAGAAAAATTCGCCGTCCATGTGTAGGCAAAGTGCCTGTTGGGACTTCACACGAAGCGTCTGGCACTGGCCCATTCGCAGTTTGAGGTGATCGGTTGGCAGATGGCCCGAGAGCATTCCGGGGAAGTGGCGGATGAGTTCCCAGCGTCGAATGTCGCCGACGTGGAGGTAGTGGAATAGGCCATCGTCGAGCGATGCGGCCGCCGTCAGCGGGAAGCCGCCTTCGCGCTGCGCCAGGCCCAACGACATCGCGAGCGTCGGCAGATGTAGTGTCTGGTCGTCAATTTGCAGTTCGAGTGTCGGCGTCGCGAAGTGGCGTACGAGTGCCTTGCCGACGGCGAGCGCGTAGAGCGGGATGCCGCGCAGCCAGCGGATTTTTCGCGATTCGATCGTGACCATGCCGTTGAAACCGAGGCCGCAACTGTTGACGAAAAATGGCTGCCGCCCTGCCCCGCTCACTTGCCCGACATCGACGCGCAAGAGTTGCAAATCGTCCCACGGTCGCGATTCGCGCCACCACGTTTCCAGCCCGAGCGTGAAGGCGTAGTCGTTCATCGAGCCGACGGGAAGTGTCGCGAACCGCACGTCGGGATTGCCCGCCGCAAGGATGCCGTTTGCGACTTCGTGAACGGTGCCATCGCCACCGGCGGCGATGATTCGCCCGAACCCCGCACGCACCGCTTCGGTCGCTAACTCGATGGCGTGGCCCGGCTCGCGGGTGGCCCGGAACTCCGTGCCGGGTGGCGTGCGAGCTTGCCACACCTCTTGTAGCTTTGCAGCCCGGCCGCGACCGGCAGTGGGGTTGTAAATTGCGCAAGTCGGTATCATGAGGAAGACATACGAGGCGACTGAGGATGCGGCGAATGAACGGCTGGCTGGCGGTAGATAAACCGAGCGGGATGACTTCGCGGGAAGTCGTGAACGCGGTGCAGAACTGGTTCCCACGACGGACGAAAGTCGGCCACACCGGCACGCTCGATCCGCGTGCGACGGGGTTGCTGGTCATCTGCATTGGTGAGGCAACCAAACTCGCGGATACGGTGCAAAGCATGGGCAAACGTTACTGGAGTCGCATCCGCCTCGGCGCGACCAGCGACACCGACGATGCCGATGGCGCGATCGTGGAAACCGCCTCCGCCACGCCGCCAGATGAAGCCGCCGTTCGCGCCGCGATCCCTGCATTCATCGGCAGCATCTTGCAACTCCCCCCCATTTATTCGGCACTGAAAGTCGGCGGCAAACGCGCGCATAAGTTGGCACGCCGTGGCATCGATCCGAAGCTCGAACCGCGTACCGTCCGCGTCGATGCGATTCGATTGTTGTCGTACGACTGGCCGTATCTCGAGCTGGAAATCGATTGCGGAAAAGGCACGTACGTTCGCAGTATCGCGCGCGATCTGGGTGCCATTTTCGGCGTGGGCGGGCTGGTGCAGGAACTGCGTCGTACTCGCGTCGGGCCGTTCGTCGTCGAAGAAGCGATCCCGCTCGAATCGTCGCGCCATGCTGCCGTGGCCGCATTGCAGCCCCTCGAAAGGTCGTCGTTATGACAGCATGGTTGAACCGCACGGTAATTGGCGCGGGGCTGACGAGCTTCCTGGCCGACGTCGGTTACGAGTTGGCGACATCGTTGCTGCCGTCGTTTCTGATTTTGCTCGGGCTGCCGTTCGGCCAAGCCGCGCAGGTACTCGGTGCGATCGAAGCGGCGGCCGAGTTCATTTCGAATTCCGCGAAGATTCTCGTCGGCTGGTGGAGCGATCGCATCGGCAAACGCAAATCGCTCGTCGTCGCGGGTTACGCGCTAACGGGGTCCGCGTTTGCACTCTGCGCCTTGGCCGTGGCGTGGCCGTTGGTGCTGGTGGCGAAGTCGCTGGCGTGGCTCGGCAAGGGGATTCGCGGGCCGTTGCGGAACGCGATCATCACCGATGCCGTCGATCCCGCACACCGGGGGAAAGCGTTCGGTTTCCACAAAGCGGGCGACACGCTGGGGGCCGTCGTCGGGCCGCTGCTCGCGGCGTACTTGCTCTATCAGATCCCCGCCGCAAACGTGTTGGGGTACGACCCGCACGGCACGTACGCGATGGCGTTCTGGCTGACGCTGATACCGGGGCTGGGAGCCGCACTCACGTTCGCGCTGCTCGTTCGCGAACAGCGCTTCACGCCGAAACCGGGGCTACGGCTCGGCGCGTCGATCGCGATGTTACCCGCGAGTTACCGCAAGTTTCTCGTCGGCGTCGGGCTGTTCGGCCTCGGCGACTTTTCGCACACGCTGTTGATCCTCGCCGCGATTCAATACCTGCCGCTCGATGGCATCTCCGACCATCCGCAACGCGCCGCCATCGCGGGGATACTCTGTTATGCGTGGCGAAATGCCGTGCAAGCCGCGATGGCGTTCCCTGCCGGTTGGTTCGGCGACCGGATCGGTCACCGCAAACTGTTGTTCATCGGCTACGTGTTGGGCGCGCTGACGATGGGCCTGTTCGCCGCATGGATGACGATCGTCGATGGCTCGCTCATCGGCTGGGGCGCGCTGTTCGCACTGGCGGGAACGTACATGGCGATTCAGGAAACGATCGAGCCGCCGCTCGTCGCGGAGTTCGTGACGGACAAAGCCATTCACGGCACCGCCTACGGCGTCCTCGCCGTCGTCAACGGCCTCGGCGACGTCGGAGCCAGCCTCATGGTCGGCTGGCTCGTCATGATGTACGGCTGGAGCACCGGCTTACTCTTCGCCGCCACCATGATGGCACTCGGTGCCGTGTGGGTAGCAAAAATGCAACCACGGAATTCACGGAAGTAACGGAATAAGAAGCCGAGTAGCGGATTAGCTGAATGCGGAATGAATTCAGTGCTCTGTTCCGTATTATTTCCGTGCAATCCGCGGTTATACTTCAAGGATGGGTATCAAAAAAACAACCACGGAATACACGGACATCACGGAATGAATTCAGTGCTCTGTTCCGTATTATTTCCGTGCAATCCGTGGTTATACTTATCGTTACTTTTTAAGGACATATCATGGAAGTGAATCAGAAAAGCAAATTGATATTCGAGGAGGAATCGTACTTGATTCGCGGTGCGGTATTTGAAGTCTATAAGGAAATGGGGTGCGGGTTCCTCGAAGCGATTTATCAAGAGTGTTTGCTGCGGGAGTTCCAATTGCGAGGCATACCCTACGTTCGGCATCCCCAACTCGAGGTCGCGTACAAAGGCGATCCTTTACCTCTGACTTACGTGCCCGACTTCATCTGTTACGACACGATCATTTTGGAACTCAAGTCGGTGAAAACATTAGCACCCGAACACATCGCTCAGTTGATGAACTATCTCAAAATCACGAATAAAAATCTCGGGTTTCTCATCAACTTCGGCTCTCATCCGCAAGTTCATATCGAGCGCATCGTGTATTAATTCACCAGCGGGAGATGAGAAGCAACCACGGAAATCACGGAATACGAAGCGGAGTAGCGGAATGCGGAATGAATTCAATGCTCAGTGCTCTGTTCCGTATTATTTCCGTGTAATCCGTGGTTATACTTTTCATTTCTGTTATCGCGAACGGCCCGTGCGGTTTTCCGGCTCGTGCGACGATTTCGTCGATGGCCGTGCGCCCGGCAACCCTTTCGTTAGCATTCGCGATTTCAGAGTCGACTTCGCTTTCGGTGCGGCAACCACTTCTTCGGGTTTTGCTTCGGGTGCATCGCTCAGGCCGAGTTTCTCACCGACGGGATGAACGACGTGTTTTTCTGCCGCGTCGGCCACGTGAATCGCCGCGTCGGCGATGGCTTCACGGACTTTACCGAGCGTCGTTTTCCGGGCCATGAGCTATCTCCTAAAGGTCGATCGACGAAACGGGAATGGTTCGTGAATTTAACTTACGGAGAGCACGCGCGAGTTCAAAACAGCAAAGTTCGTGCCGGAAGCATCCCGTTGGCACGGAGTGTGCATTTGTGTTTGCTGCTCTCACACGGGATTCTGCTTCCCTCAGTGATGGGCATCCATTTTTGAGGGGATTGCAATGGCGACTATGACCGAACCGAAGAAGACATTAGATTTGCCCCCGTCGGGTCCGGGCAACCTCGATCCGATTTCCGGGAAGCCCGGTGCTCACCCGATCGAAACCGGCGTAGGTGCGGCACTCGGTGGTGCGGCCACGGGGTTCGCTGCGGGCATTCTGGCCGGGCCAATCGGTGCCGTAGCCGGTGCGATCATCGGCGGCGTTGCGGGCGGTTATGCGGGAAAGGAAGCGGGCGAGTACATCGACCCGACATCCGAAGACAGTTACCTTCGCGATGAATTCGAGACGCGCGATTACGCACAGGACGGCGACTACGACACGTTCCAGCCAGTGTACCGTCACGGTGCCAAGGCCGAATCGAATAACGTCGGCAAAAGCTTCGCCGAAATCGAAACCGGTTTGCAGACCGAATACGAGAATCAGCCCGAGCCACCGCCGCTGCCGTGGGAACGCGCTCGCGGCGCGCTGGCCGACGGTTACGACCGCGCTGCCGAACTCCGCAAGAAGCGCGGCTGCTCGACGAAGTAAATTCGCCGCGGCGACAATTGGCCGCGACTCGTCGCGGCCAATTCAATTCAACCGCTCGGCCACTCGTACAAATCGGCTTTGACGCTCGCGTAATTCGCGTCGAGTTCCGGCCCCATGAGACGCAGTGCGGCGATCCGGCGGACGACGTGTTGCACGTACTCGACCTCGTCGATGCCGAGCGGGCGACCCAGCAGTGCGAACTCGCGATAGCTCAGCCACTTCTTCAGAACCTGGTAGCCACCGAGAGTATACGTCCAGACGCGACTCGGCACGTTCTGCCAGTAGGCGCGTTCGTTCAGGTAAATGTCGAAGGTCGTTTCGCCGAGTAACGCGATGCCATCGCCGAGCGCGGCCCGTTCTGCGGTCGTGTACGCGCGTTCGATCGCCTTGCCCGTACTCGGCATACAGATGCCACCCTTACCCGCGGTGCCCCAGTGCGCCGTAACGGCGAAGTCGATCGTATCGTCCAACATCAGACCGCCGGCATGTGATGGCACACCCATCGACCTCAAATCTCGCCTCGGTTTTCCGTTCGTCACATTCAACACTGGCTTTTCCGTATCGAGTAGCGCCGCGATTTGTTTGCCGAGTTCGCCCGAGGCCTTCAGTAACTTCGCATCGTTGGGTAATGGCACGCGCGGCCAATCCTGTCGAAGTGCATCCTTGTTTTCGACAGCATATTGCGGGGCGTGCAAGACCGCCATCGTGTGAAAAAACAGCGATGGCGTCGCTTTGATTTTGCCGCGTACTTCGAGGTAATCGACGGCAGCATCGGTCAGGTTGACGCAATGATCGCCCAACTCGTGGCACACGCGCCCCGTATCGCCGAACAGCGAATGACCGTTCGAGTCTTCTTTCAACAGCATCGGGAAGACGTTTGCGCTCCGCTCGATGATGTGGATGCCTGCTAATTGTGGATGAAATGGTGGCGGGTCGTACACCTTACGGTTCTGTTGCACAGCAGAAAACCACGCATTGCCTGTGAACACGTGGGAATAGTATTCCTGTCTCGGACGATCGAGGAGTTTCGATTCCGATTCCCAATACAGCCATCGAAGATCGAATGGGCGGTATGCGAACTGGATGACTTTCGTTGACAAATATCCGCGCTCCAACAATTTCATTCGCGTTTCGGCTGCGGCAAACTGCTTGGTTTCTTCTAACGCGCTCGGTGAGATTCTCTTCATCTCCGCGTTGGAGATTGTTTTGTCGAAGTACGCTTGCATTCGTTCGATGAGAGCTAGTTTGTCGATATCTACGACAACGTCATCTCGGCTGGTTTTCACACCGGTGTAATACGTTGGAAATAGATCTGGCAACAGTGGCCACTTGGTGTAACCTGCGGTCGTTGTCATCGGGCGGAATGGCAAGCCGAGTTCGCGGATCGGTACGACCGGAGTGTAATTCTTATCCCGCTTCTTTTCGGCCAGGCTCAATAGTAGTGCCGCACGCCGTTCATGGGCTTTCGCTTGTTGCCAGTCTCGAAACAACACTTTTGCAGGCGGTTTGTGTTTTGATTTGCGCACCATCGTTGCAATGGCCGTACCGATGCGAATACCAGCGGACTGACCTTGGATCGCGAAAACCGTTTCGCTGGTGCGTCCGTCGGGTGCATACTCGGATACGATTCGATTTCCGTGAAGATCGTCGATCCAGATCGTATCGAAGCCTTCGAGATATTTCTGCCGCATCAGAGGGAACGACAGACCATCGAGCCAGGAATAATTGGAGATGAAGCTGACGACTCCTTCGGAGGCTTCGCCGCCGAGGATGCAGCGTTCGGCCATGCGGAAGAAGCGGATATACAGATCGTTCAACCCCTGACCTTGCGGTTTCAAGTCTTCGGGATCGCCGAATTTCCAACGGTAGGTGTCCGACAGCGCGCGTTCTTCTGCCACGGCGATACCCGCGTAGCCGTTGTATGGCGGATTGCCGAGGATCACGAGAATCGGCTTCTTGCGTTTGACCTGTTCCGCTGCCTCGCGTTCCTTGTTGAATTCCTCGAAGATGCTCTTCGTCGCATCGATCTTGGGATCCCAGCCCGTCAGTGAATTCGTGAGGTAGATTCCGGGGCGCTCGTTGTTCTTGTCGTCGAAGGCCAACCCGCACTCTTGCATCACCAAACCGAGTTGCAAGTGAGCCACGACAAACGGTGCGGGTAGCAACTCGAATCCAAAAATGCGCTCAGTCGCCGCCTTTTTCAACTTGGCAGCGAGGATGGGTCCGACACCCTGTTCAGTCATTGTGGCGTTAATCCGTCGCAGCACCTCGACCAGATACGCGCCCGTGCCGCAACAGGGGTCGAGGACGTACACCGATTCGTCGGCCAGGCCATCCTCGCGTCCCAAGTCGTCGCGGAGGATTTGATCGACGCGGCCGACCATGTACTTCACGATCTCCGGCGGCGTGTACCAGACGCCGAGTTGCTTGCGCAGTTCGGGGTCGAACTGTTCGAGGAACGGCTCGTAGAAATACTGCACCGCTTCGGTGTCGTGGAACCGCGAGAAGAACGCGGCCCGATCAACGCGGTTCAACACATCGCCCGCCCAGTTCAGCACCTCTTCGAGCTTCCACTCGACCAACTTCCCCGGCTCGGCGAGTTCGTGAAACAGCTTGCGCAACACCGGCACGCGCAGATACTTTGCGGCTTTCTCCCAGTCGAAGCGATCGCTCGGCGTCGGGTGACTGCGATGCCAAAGTACCCACGCGGAGAAGACGCCGTAGAAGAGCGTTTGCACGAGCGTGCTGCGGAAGAAGCGACGGCCTTCTTCCTCCTTGGCAGTCTCGAACGAAAGGCCGAGCGCCTGTTCGAGCGCGCGTTGCACGTTCAAAAGCGCAGGCACGTTCCCCGCACGTTCCATGCGCGACTTCGCATCGCGGGCATAACTGGCGAGGAACCACGCCACATCTTTCGGCTCCGAAATCGGGGCCGGACGCAGCAGGCAGCGCTTCAGAAAATCGAGGAACGGCGCTTCGAGCGTAGCGACTAGCGTTGCCGCATCGGCGGTCCAGAACGCGCGCTCCGAATCGGCCAGAACGAAGTGTTCGTAGCGAACCCGCTGCCCCGCATCGTCTCGGCCGAGCAACACGAACTCGCGATAATTCGTGACGAGCACTTGCGAATACTGGTTCCAGTATCGCGACACTTGCGGCGAATCGGCAATCGCGAGGAGGTCGTCGTTCGGCTTCTTGCACTCGATGACGCCGCGCGACGGCAACTGCCCCGCCGGGGCTTCGACATCGTCGGTATCGAACTGATCCGGCGTGAACAACCCGCCATCGGGCATGTTCCCATCCCGATTCTTCAGGCTCATGAACGCCCGCACACCCGGCCGAACGGTCGCGCCGACCGTCGTCAGCAGTTGTTCCAGTGGCCCATACAGGCTCGTTTCCGGCGTGACGGCTCCCGTCGAACGGCGTGCCCGACATTCCGAGAGGTAGATCGCAAGCGGCGGCTGAATGCTCATGCTCGTATCGTACGGCACGGCCACCCTGCGGTCAGTGTCGATAGGCAATCGCCCTTCCCAAAACCGCCATTGTGCGGTCCGGGGCGGTTGCTATAGTCGCTCGCATTCGATCTCCTTTTGGGGACTTCCGTGAACGTGCTTGGCATCCTCTTCCTGGCGACGTGGGCACCGACGGCGGCCGAACCGCGTGCGATTGGGCCGACGTTTTGCGTGGGCGACGAGATGGTTTACACCGGCGAAGTGACCGAGGAATGCACCCGCCACGACCGCCCGTACAAACGCAAATTCCGCCTCGACGTTCGCGTGTTCGCACTGAGTGGCCGCGACAATTCCACCGACTTGGCGATCTTGACTCGACTCTGCCCGCTCGAAGATCCGAGCATCGCCGGGGCCGCCGCTTCCATCACGGGCCTGAAGAGCGCTACGGGGCCAACCCCCGCCGTCGTGCGGCTCGAACTCGTTCGCGTCGATGCCCGCGGCGCGGTCCAGATGCTTCGACCCAAGCCGTTTCCGCCATTCGTGCTCGACGACAAAACGACTGTCACACCGGTGACACCGCTGCCGCTGAACGAACCGGCGACTACCGAACTCGGCTTCTTCGTGCCACTACCCGCAACGGTGGCCACCATCGGCCAGACCTGGACGATCGACGAACCGACGCGGCCCGCACGCCAATGGGAGGCCAAGCGAACCGTCGTGCAGAACGGCGCGCAGGTCGTCGAATTGTCTGCCGTGCAACGGACCGCCGAATGGGAGAAACCGACCGGCCTCGACAAAGCGTGGCAACGCACCGATGACGTTTTCGTTTCGCCCGTCGATGGCCTCGCACGCGAATTTACGCGCGTGGTCGAACGCAAGGAAGGCATCCACATCGTCGAACGGCGTACCGTGCGGGCCGAGATGACCACGCCGCCGACGCCGCACCGCGGCGAGAGTTTCGCATCGACGCGGCGCGAGATCGAATCGGCATATTCCTTCGCCCGCGATTACGAAGAACGAACGGGCAACACCGCCCGCCTTTCGATCCGCATCGAACAATATCGAGCACGACAAACCGAGACGGCGTATCGCGACGCGATCGATACCGTCCTGCGCCGCATCCACGCCGACCGCGACAAGTAACATTACCGATCTAACAACCCATTCTTGTTAGCCCGACGCGCTAGCAAGGGATTACTGTCGTTTCTGCGATCGCGTACGTTTTCGCGGGTTCCCCTCGCTGGCGCGTCGGGCTAACGAACGAGGAAACCGGACTCGCACCGAAACGCAAAGATGTGTAAACTAACTTTCAGTTTTAGTAAAATTGAAAGTTACTGAAAGTCGCGCCATGCGGTTACCGAAACGCCCGTCGCCATGATTTCCGTTCTCGTTTAGCCGCGACGCGCAGGCTTTGCGTAGCGGAGCGCGTGCGCATCACCCATTCGCAATATCATACACCGTCACGCCCCGCGCTTCGCTACGCAAAGCCTGCGCGGCGCGGCTAAACGAATGAAGATTCGGCATCACCCACACGAATTCGCACAGTCAAAAAATCGGAGACGATTTGACGTAACCCGGAATTCGCGTCGTGCACGGAGTGACATAGAATTGTCTCCAAATGACATAGAAGTGCGCGCAAATGACATAGAAGTGTCGCATTCGGTCGATTTTTGGTCGCATTCGGTCGATTTTCGGTCGGTAGTTGCGCCGCGTGTCGAATCGATGGCAATCGGCGTAACCATCAACCATCGTGTGAGATACGAATTACGGATCAGTTGCTTGCGATCAAAAACCCCGACGTTTTGGGACTCAAAACCCGGAAAAACACCCGAAAAACCGGTTTTGGAGCGCCCGCAATTGTGACTTACGTCGATTGTTTGCCATCGCGAATCACTTCCGCTTGTGCGAACTTTCGGATTCGGTTAAAGATTCGGTTCGATTATGCCGACACTCCCTTTCGCATGGACGCGATGTTATGCTGCGATTGCTCTCCCTCATTGCGGTACTCGTGGGCACGCTTTCGGTTGGTGCTGCCGAACCACTCGCACAAGCGACACAGTCGTTCAACCAGGCCAAAACGCAGCCGAGCCAGTTCGCCGATGCCGCGAAGTTCTTCGGAATGGCGTTCAATAGCCGGGTGGAAATGTCGCAAGATCAGCTGGCCGCGTGGGCGTATTGCCGCGTGAAAGTGGCCGCCGATAAGTGGAACAAATCGCAGGGCGACGCGAAGACGAAAACGGAGACGATCGCGGAGATCGAAGAGGCACTGAAACTCGCGCCGAACTACGCCGAGTTGCAGAAGGCGGGGCAGACGATCGTCGCCACCATCGGCGGCAAACCGGCAAAACCATTCATCGGCATCAAGCCCACCGCCCCGGCACCAATACCCGAAACGGGCTGGTTTTCGCTCGAAAACGAGAGTTTCATCGTGCGATTTCAAGGTAGCCACGACGTTGCGGAAGCCGTGGCCAAGAAGGCGAGCGAGTCACGTGCGGCGACCTTTGTGAAGTGGTCTGGCCCCGCATCGGGAACCTGGACGCCGAAGTGCGAGATCGTCTTGCACCCGACTGCCGCCGCCTTCGCCAAAGGCACCGCACAACCCGCCGCCGCAACGGGGCACGCCATCGTGAAATTCGACGATGGCCAAGTGACGACGCGCCGCATCGACCTACGGCTCGACGACGACACGCACCTCGAAGAAGCGCTCCCCCGCGAACTCGCACACATCGTGCTGGCAGACTTATTCCCCACGCGGGCACCGCCGCTATGGGCCTCGCTCGGCATGGCCGTGCTGAGTGCATCCGGTGCGGAAGCCGAGCGATGTATCCAGACGATACCGCGTTGCCACAAGGCGGGCGAATTGTTCGCGATCACGGCCCTGTTAGATATGAACGGCCCGCAGAAACCCGAACACGTGACCGCCTATTATGTCGAGAGCGTTTCGATCGTCGATTGGCTCGTCCGCAAGAAGGGCGAGAAGGCATTCACGATGTTCGTCCGCGACAGCCAACGCTACGGCATGGACAAAGCGCTCGAACGACAATACGGCTATAGCAGTGCAAAACAACTCGACGACGAATGGCGTCGCGCCGCACTCGCAACCACACGCAGCCAAGGGCCGTAACCCGGCTGCCGGGGAACATACACATGACAGACCGGCGTGAACTGTTTGCGGTGGTGGCGGCACTCGGTATCGGTGGGGCCGCGTTCCAGCGGGCGGCGGCTGCGGAGGCGGAGAAAGAAAAAGAGAAGCCGACTGGCATCACGGCCGAGATGGTGAAGAACGCCGAGTGGATTGCGGGCATTACGTTGAGTGACGAAGAACGCAAGCTCGTCGCCGCGACACTCACCCGTCACCTGAGCGGCCTGAAGAAGGCGGCAGAGGTTCCGCTCGGGAACGATACGCTCCCCGCGATCCAGTTCGACCCCGCACCGGGGCGACCGC
The DNA here is from genome assembly GCA_043780595.1 of Limnoglobus sp. Lineage (GTDB taxonomy): Bacteria > Planctomycetota > Planctomycetia > Gemmatales > Gemmataceae > Limnoglobus. The sequence continues at coordinate 10,367 of JAYWCL010000179.1, read as the reverse complement.
CACATACGGGGCCACTCGGCACCGTCACTCCACCGACGCTCGAATTCAATAAGCCCGGCACCGATACGGAACTCGCGTTCGCGCCGCTCACACACCTCCGACACTTGCTTCACACGAAGCAGATTTCTTCGGTCGAACTCACCAAACTCTATCTCGCCCGCCTCAAAAAATATGACCCGCTGTTGAAGTGCGTCGTGACGCGCACCGACGATCTCGCACTTCGTCAGGCCGAAGCCGCCGACCGCGAACGCGCGGCCGGCAAGCCGTGCGGCGCGCTGCACGGCATCCCGTGGGGTGCGAAGGATCTCATCGCCTACCCCGGCTATCCGACCACATGGGGGGCCGCGCATTTCAAGGATCGCACCCTCGATGTCAAGGCGACCGTGGCGAAAAAACTCGAAGCCGCCGGTGCGGTCCTCGTCGCCAAAACCACGCTCGGTACGCTCGCGCTCGGCGATCAGTGGTTCGGCGGCATGACCCGCAACCCGTGGAACCCGAAGCAAGGTTCGAGCGGTTCGTCTGCCGGTTCCGCATCGGCGGTGTCGGCGGGTCTCGTCGGTTTCGCCATCGGCAGCGAAACGCTTGGCAGCATCATTTCGCCCTGCACGCGCTGCGGCGTCACCGGGCTACGCCCAACTTATGGCCGCGTCAGTCGCCACGGCTGCATGACGCTGTCGTGGTCGATGGACAAACTCGGGCCGATTGCGCGGAGCGTCGAAGATTGCGCGCTCATCTTCGGTGCAATTCACGGGGCCGATGCCAGCGATCCGACGAGCGTGAACCGGCCGTTCACGTGGCCAAACGTGAAGCCACTGAAGGAACTCCGCGTCGGCATCTTCGAGCAAACGTCCGCTACCGTTAAGAAAGTCCTCACCGGTCTCGGCGTGAAGTTGGTGCCGATCGTGCTGCCAAACGACTTGCCCGTCAGCACGATGAGCAGCATCATTCTGGATTGCGAATGCGCCACCGCGTTCGACGACCTCACTCGTGCCGGCATCAAGGAAGAGAGCCTCGGTAACTTCTGGCCGAACACGTTTCGCGCCTGGCGTTTCACGTCGGCCGTCGAATATCTGCGTGCGAACCGCCTGCGAACGAAGCTCATGCAGGCGATGGCAAAAGTGATGGAAACGGTTGACGTTTACGTTGGCGGCGACGATCTCTCGATCGCAAATTTAACCGGCCACCCGACGGTCTGCCTGCCGAACGGCTTCACGAAAAGCGGCGAAATCAATGTGCCGACCGCGATCACCTTCACCGGCCAACTCTACGGCGAAGCCGATCTGCTGAGTGTGGCAAAAGCCTATCAAGACGCCACCGGCCACCACACGCAACACCCGACGTTAGAACCGGGGTGATCGGTGATGATGTTGCCACTCGCGTCGCGATTTCTCGCCTTGTGGTGCGTCGCACTCTCGTCGTACAAGCATTTGGGCTAAGATAGCTGCGTGTCGTTTGCGTTCCTCGATGGGTTGCGCCATGTCCGAGCCGTCCGAAGCGGTGCAAGACTACCTGAAGGCGATCCACAACCTCGGCGGGGCGTCGCAGGTCGTTTCGCCGGCGGAGATTGCCAACCTACTCGGTGTGAAAGCCCCCTCAGTCACGGGGATGCTCAAACGCCTGGCGGAAGCGGGCTGGATTGCGTACGCGCCTGGCGATGGGGCGACGCTCACGCCATCGGGACTCATCGCAGCGAGGCGGGTCGTTCGACGACATCGTCTCATCGAGTTGTTCCTGACGCAGGTTCTCGGCCTCGATTGGAGCGAAGTCGATGCCGAGGCCGAAGCGCTCGAACATGCCATTTCGCCGCGCCTCGAACAAGCGATTGCGGCGTATCTCGGCGAACCGGCGGAAGACCCTCACGGCCACCCGATCCCCACTTCTACGGGCGAACTGACCGACCGCGTGTTGCATCGGCTATCGGAACTGCGCGACGGTCAGTCGGCGATCATCCGCGAAGCCCAGGACGACAACCCGGCCCGGTTGCGACAGTGGCGCGAACACGGGTTGATACCCGGCGCGACGGCGCACTGCCTACGGTACGATGCGTTGGACGATCTTTTCGAGATCGAAGTGGGCGGGCGGATCATTCGCCTCGGTAGTGAGGGCTTATGGGGATTACGCGGTGAGCCGAAAGTCCGGACGTAATGCACGTTGCATCTTACCGAAACTGCCGTTCCGTGCGAGACGGATTGCACGGAAAATCCGACAGCAACTCCCGAGATTCCCACGACGCGCGTTTGCACCGACGTCGCTCTTGAATTAGGCTTAGATTGTGAAGCGAGTAGGAACGACGATGACCTCACACGGGGTTGCGTATCCTTTCGGGCACGTGGGAGGGCTTTTGACCATGTTTCAAATGGTTGTCGGATATTTAGCAGTGTTCGCCGTCGCCGCGATTTATTACGCATGGCGCGAAGGTAATGTTACGAAGGAACGGAAGCGAGCCACCGTGAACGAGCGCGTCGCCTACATGCTCTGGGTTGCCGCTAACCGTTCGTAATCGTCTCGTTCGCCCACATCGCCTTTCGAATCCTTTTCGCCCTTCAATCTACCATTGGTGCGCTCGCGCCGAAGGCCGCTTCGTATTCGGCCCGCAGGCGTGCGATCATCGCGCGTTGTTCGACGGGCTTTCCTCGCAGTTCTTGCGATGCACTGCACATGATGTTGTGCGCGACCTTCGCAATAATCGTCGGCCCCTTGCGTCTCGCGGGGATGACGTAAACGTAACTCGGCAACAGATGGTTCATCTTCCAAAGCTGTTCGGCGGCGACGGCGAGTTTCCGCTTGCCATCGATGACGTCGAACAGAATCGCCTGATTCAACTGATACTGCGATTGATTCGCCGTATTGATCGCGGTGAGTTTGTCGCCCGCTGTATTGGTCTCGCGCAGTTCGTCTTCGAGCCGACCGACGTTCCAGACGTCCAGACCGGCGGCTTCGGCCAGTACGGGGTCGGCGACGACCCAACCGAGCATCGCGACGACGGCAACGGGCACGGCGACCGAGAGTACGCGGACGAAACGAATGCGGGCCATAAATCACTCCTCACACGAACGACAGTTCCCCAAGAGAGGCCACGAGGCTTCTCCTAAATGAACCGCACGGACCAAGCGACGGATATCCCTCGTGCCAAGAGGCGCACGGAAGGCTTAGGGGGAGTGAATCGGACGCACACGCATCGGCATTATCGAAAGCCAGCGGGTGCATCGTGCGAACGGACGGTGTAAACTCGGTTAAGTTTGCTGCGACCGAAATTCACATCGGGAGGTAGGTCGAACATTTCACACGAACGACCGACAACGCAAACGGGAGGCCAGTTCGGTGCAAAATTCCTTTCTTTCGCAAATGCCCTACGATTCCAGTCGCTTTCGTCGTAGGTCAATCTGTGTCCCGTCGGGTTCGACGGTGATTGCGCGTTCGGTTTCCATGCAGATTCGCGCGGATGTCGGGCACGCCATCGCGAACGACTCACGTAATTCGTACGAGTGACCCATGATCGACACGCCGACCACGAACCTCACACCACTATTGACGCGGCCTGGGCGCTGGCGCGATCCCGCCACACTGCAAACGGCGGCGTATGCCGTCGTCATTGTTGCGGGGGGTTGGTGGATGCTCGGCCAACTCGCGGCCGTGCTGCGGCCGCTGTTGATCGCGGTGTTCCTGTGCTACGTGCTGTTGCCGTACTATTCGCGGTTGCGGCGCAGCGGCGTACCCACACCGGTCGCACTCGTTTTGCTCGTCAGCGGGGCCGTCGGCGTGCTCGGCGCGATCATCTTGCTCGTCTATGCCAGTTTGCTCGGGCTGGCTGAAGATGCACCGGCGCTGAAAGAACGCGCCATCGCCCTCAGCCAGGGGCTGCACAATTTCCTGAACGTGAACGTGCCGTGGATCTTCACGCAAAAAAGTGAAGGCTCGAAGAGCTTCGAGGAACAGATTGCCGAGCAACTGCCGGGGCACATCGGCACGATGGTCAACGTGGCGCTCGGCGGGTTGATCGAACTCGCCGTGGCGGGGTTATACTTGCTGTTTTTGTTACTCGGTGCCGAAAAGCTGCCGACAAAAGTGCGGAATGCTTACCCCGACGACGAAGCATCAAAAATCTTGCACATCGCGGGGCGCATCAACTCGGCGATCATCAGCTACTTGAAAGCGAAGGTACTTTCGAGCCTGATCTTCGCGATACCCGTCGGCCTCGTTCTGACGGTTTGCGGCGTGAAATTCGCGATCATGTGGGCGGTGCTGACATTCGTGTGCAACTTCGTCCCATACATCGGCAGCGTAGTCGCCTACGTGCTACCGATCGCGTTCGCGCTCCTGCAACTCGGCTTCGGTGCGCCTGTGATCGTGGCCGCGATCCTCGTACTTGCGGTGCATATCGTCTGTGCCACGCTGATCGAACCGATGCTGATCGGTCGCGCCGTCGGCCTCAGCCCGCTCATCGTCCTCGGTGCCCTCGCCGTCTGGGGACTCGTCTGGGGACTACCCGGAATGGTGCTCGCCGTGCCGCTCGCCGTCATGGCGAAAATCGTGCTGGAGAACATCAAGATCACGCGATCGTTCGCAAAGATGGTCGAGGAGTAATATCGAGATTGTCGTGTCGGCGGGTATCCAATCGCGGCGATTTTGGTAGTCACCCAGGGAACTCGGCCCAATTTCCCCGACCCCGCATGGGGTCATAGCGGCGGCGTCTGTCATGGGTGATAGATGTAGTGGGTAGTGGACACGCTAACACTGCCAAACATCATCCGAAAGACAGCATTTGTACAGCACAAGAGTTCTTGCGTAACCGTTCACGGGTCCGATTGCATTTTCAGCAATCAGACGCCGTAGGTCGCGGCCGAAGAGGCTTTGCGATGAGGCCCGACAGAGTATCCGCGACAAAAACCCGGAAAGTTTGATGGTTCCGCGCGATAGCACTGTCGGGCCTCCCAAAGCCTCCGGCCCGACCTACAAAACTCCGGCGTGGGTACGGGCGGCACGATCACCGGTTGCGGCGAAGTCTTCAAGGATCGCAATCCGGCCATCAAGCTGATTGCCGTCGAACCGACCGCGAGCAACGTGCTCACGCAGCACATCCTCAACGGCGTGCCGGCCGATCAGGTGATGCCTGCTGCACGTCACAAGATTCAGGGCATCGGCGCGGGGTTCATTCCCGGCATTATTCGAGATGGTTTGCAACGGGCGAAGGAAAAGAACCGCACGTTCATCGACGAAATCATGCTGGTAACCGACGACGAATCGTTCGAGATGGCTCGCCGGTTAGCCAAAGAAGAAGGGATGCTCTGCGGGATCAGTTGCGGGGCCGCCGCCTCCGCCGCAATCAAGCTCGCCCATCGCCCCGAGAACGCGGGCAAAACGATCGTCGTCGTGCTCCCCGATCTCGGCGAACGCTACCTCAGCACCGCACTGTACCCGGAAGGATGATGCGATTGAATGCATTTAACCGCGGAGGGCGCAGAGAACGCTGAGTTTGGCCTCAACGGAGTGGCAGGTGTCGTGAACACGGCACACTTGCACGATCAAATCAGACGAAAGGCGGCTCTTGTGCAGCACAGTGTACTTGCAATTTGCAAGTACTCTGTGCATTGATCTGACTATTACCAACAACTAAGCCTACACACTACCAAAGGCTCGACTTTTGAGTTTGTGTCCTAACGAATTCAGTGTTCGTACCACTTCATCATTGAGTTGGTCATCGTTAATTAACGACGAGAAACGTTCAGCCGAATTCTTTGTAATATCTTTGACGACTTCAAGGTTTTCCTCCTCGAATATCTTCATCAGTTCCTCGGAAAAGTTGAGATCACGAAGCGGAATCGTTTCTGCATGCCTTCGGAAATGCACCCGGTTTAACAACTTAAGCAGCTCCTTGTCGTCGATTGACGTCAAATAATCGAAAATGATCCCGTCACGAACTGGATTATCCGCTTTCGCATGAGTGACTAACGCCAGTTCATTCACTTCGCTTTTCACAAGCAAAAGTTCTTGGTATTTTGAGGCCTCCGTATCGATTGCCTTGATCTTAAGAGTAAAGCCTGCTTTCTTGTAAGAGGGATATTCCAATTTAACAACTGCCGAATCGTGCGTGCGCTTCCGTTCAGGCTCGCTTTCCAAGAAACTCCTGGACATCTCCGCCATTTCGCTCTCCATTCATTACTGTAGATGCTGCAAGCAGAAGTGCCACAGTGTGCATTTAACTACTTGTTACTATCAGTATACACAATGCTTCATGTATGTCAAGAACAAAAATTAATGAAAATTTGGAATCATCGTACTGAATGGCAGTGCCTCTGGTTTGCATATGAATAGGAAAGATGTAACCCATCAGTGGAAGAATTCATGCCATCGAAACCAATATAGGCCGTGGTTTTCGGACCTGAATGGTCCGTTCCCAAAGCCCAGGTCGGAGTGAGCGAAGCGAACGCAGGCCTGGGTAGTAGACCCAGAAAAAGCCTCCGTCCTGAAAGGACGGTTCAGACAGGATCACACTGAACGGCCCCTTCAGGGCCGAACGCCGTTTGCTCTTGCTTTCCCAGGCCTCCGCTCGCTTTGCTCGCTCCGACCTGGGCTGATAGAACCGGCCCTTCAGGCCGGAAAACTGGCCCTCTCCGAAACGGAGAGAGGGACAAGTGGTAACAGAAACTTGAGCAAAGATGTTTCACTATCCGGTGCGAAGCCCGACTTCCGACTATGCGAAAAAATTCTGAGTTCAGCGTGAGCTACCCATACGCCCGAAGTACTTTCGGCCTTCGTCGGAAATCAGTGCGAAGAAGCCCCATGCGCCGACGATTGCGCCGAAGAAACAACAGCCGAGGTCGGGGGAGTTGATGGCAGCCAAGAAGCAGCCGACGAACGCCAGCGCGTAAAACCGGCGCAGCAAGAACGCGAGCGCCCCGAGCAACACGCCGACGCTCATGAGTAGAAAAATCAGGCGGGTGAATCGCAGTTCGCCGACCGGCACGGTGGCCGCCGCATCGCGGGTCTTGCGGTCTTGCTCGTCCTGAAATTCCTTCGTCTTCTCCGCATCGCGCTTCTCGTCGTCTTCGGATCGCTTGCGATTCGCGTCGGCTTTCGGCGCATCGGGCTTGTTTGCCGTCATGAATTGCAAGTTCGCTTCGACGAAGTTCTTCGCGCCGTTGGGGTCGGCCCCAAACCAGTAGAACAGGTAGCCGTTGACCAACACGCCCGCGAAGCCGAGCAACAACAGGCCGTACAGCGCCACGAAGATCCGTGCGGGGATCCTCGCGGTTTTCGGTCGCGCCACGGGTGCGGTCAGTCGATCGCCATCCCGCACGGGTGCCTGAAACGGGCTTTTGCATTCGAGGCAGGTGACGACCCGACCGAGAAACGCTTCGGGGATATTGAGCAAGTGCTGGCACGATGGGCAGCGAATGACGACGGATTCTGGCATCCCGTTGGCCTACGGAAAGTTGCGTCTCTAGACAATCACGCCTTTCTCGATAAACTTAATGAACATTAGCCGTGGGCATCTTCGGTGAGGGCGACGATGCTTCGTAAATTGTCGATTCTAGCGGTAGCCGGTTACGTCGTGGCGGCGATGATCTGGGTTGCGCTGGCGGGTGTGGTTCGCGAGGGCGGTAAGCTCGAGCTTTTGAACGTCGCCTGCGATCCGACGCGCGAACTGTGGCGCGATATCAACGCACAGTTTGAAAAGCGGTTCGAACGCGATACCGGCATTCCAATTACGATCAAACAGTCGCACGGTGGCTCCGGTAGCCAAGCTGGTTCGGTCATCAACGGTCTGAAAGCCGACGTCGTCACACTCGCACTTTGGACCGATACCGACGCGATTCGTAAAGCGGGGATCATCGACGCCGGTTGGGAAGACCGCCTGCCGAACCGCTCGCTTCCCTTCACGTCGACCATCGTGTTCGTCGTCCGCAAAGGCAACCCGAAGCAGATCCGAAACTGGGACGACTTGAACCGCGATGGTGTGAGCGTCATCACGCCGAACCCGAAGACATCGGGCAACGGCAAGTGGAGCTTCCTCGCGATGTGGGGCTATCAAATTTCGCAAGGCAAAACCGATGCGGAAGCCCTTCGATACGTCACGCAAGTGATTCGCCGCGTACCGATCCGCGATGCGTCGGCACGAGGGGCAACGATGACGTTCGCGCACAAAAAGATCGGCGACGTTCACCTGACCTGGGAGAACGAAGCGTACTTGGAAGTGCTGGAATCGAACGGCGATTTGGAGATCGTGTATCCGCCGAGTAGCGTGTTGGCGGAACCGCACGTGGCCGTCGTGGATCGCGTGGCCCGCAAACGTGGGACGAAAGCCGCCGCCGATGCGTACTTGAACTTCCTCTACACCGAAGAAGCGCAGGAAGTGATTGCCCACCATTACTATCGCCCCACGAACGAAGCCGTCCGCAAGCGAACCGCGAACCGCTTCCCCGCCATTGAACTGTTCTCGGTACGGACGATCGGCGCGAGTTGGGATGAAATCAATAGCCGGTTCTTCGCGGAAGGCGCGATCTTCGACTCGATCAACGGCGTGCAGGAGAAATCGAAATGAGTCGGACGTCGCGGCGCGTGTTGCCGGGGTTCCGCCTCGGCCTCGGGTATACGATCTTCTATCTCAGCATTATCGTGCTGGTTCCACTGGCGGCAGGGATCTTCAAAGCCGCCGACCTCACGCTCGGTGAGTTCTGGGCGGTCGTTTGGACGCCGCGCGCGATTGCTGCGTACAAACTCACGTTCACCGCATCGCTTGTGGCGGCGGTCATCAACGTCGTATTGGGCCTGATCGTCGCCTGGTCGCTGGTTCGGTACGAGTTCTACGGCAAGCGCATCGTCGATGCTCTCGTCGATGTGCCATTCGCGTTACCGACGGCGGTGGCGGGTTTGGTGTACGCGAGCTTGTACGTGAAAGACGGCTGGCTCGGGCAATACCTGGTGCCGCTCGGTTTCGAGGGGGCTTACACGCGGACTGGCATCATTCTGGTGTTGGTATTTACGGGGTTTCCGTTTGTGGTGCGGACGGTGCAGCCGGTGCTGGAAGAAATGGACGCGGAGACCGAAGAAGCGGCTGCGGTGCTCGGTGCGAACCGCTGGCAGACGTTCCGCCGCGTGATTATGCCCACGCTGTTGCCGCCAACGTTGACGGGCTTCACGTTGGCGTTCGCACGCGCCATCGGCGAGTATGGCTCGGTGATTTTCATCAGTTCAAACATCCCGTTCCAATCCGAAATTGCGCCGGTGCTGATCGTCTCGCGGCTCGAAGAATTCGCGTACGGGGAAGCCGCAGCGATCGCGGTGTTCCTGCTCGCGTTTTCGTTCCTGTTGCTGGTCGCGATCAACTTCCTCGAACGGTGGAGTCGCCGCCATGACGAGTAATTCGCCGCCGAAACGCATCCGGACCGACCCGTGGTGGGTGCGTTATATCTTCGTAACGTTGACGTTTCTGATCGTCGGCGGGCTAGTGGCGTTACCGCTAATCAACGTGTTTACGAGTGCGTTCCGTGCGGGGCCGATGCTGTATTGGAATAGCCTCGTTCACGATCCCGATACGCGACATGCGATCTTTTTGACGCTGATGATCGCGCCGGTGGCCGTCGCGATGAACACGATCTTCGGCATCGCGGCGGCGTACACCATCGCGCGGTTCCGCTTTCCCGGCCGCACGATCCTGACCACGCTCATCGATCTACCGTTCAGCGTTTCGCCGGTGGTCGCGGGGCTGGTGTTCGTGCTGCTCTTCCGCCAAGGATCGCCGCTCGGCGACTGGTTGCTTTCGCACGGTTACCAAGTGATTTTCGCCGCACCGGGGCTGGTTCTCGTCACAGCGTTCGTGACGTTTCCGTTCGTGGCCCGCGAACTGATTCCCGTCCTCGAAGCCAACGGCCCCGAAGAGGAAATCGCCGCCCGCAGCCTCGGCGCGAGTGGCTGGCAGATGTTCCGGTACATCACTCTGCCGAACATCAAATGGGGCCTGCTCTACGGCGTCATCTTGTGCAACGCCCGCGCCATGGGCGAGTTCGGCGCGATCTACGTCGTCTCCGGGCGAATCACCGGTCGCACCGACACGATGCCGCTCCGCGTCGAGAAACTCCTCCAAGGCATCGGCAAAGAAGATCAAGCCGCCGCCTTCGCGCTGGCCTCGTTATTGACCATGCTGGCGCTCGTGACGCTGCTCCTGAAAGTCGTCGTCGAGAAGAAAATGCGCGACGACCAAGCCAAACCGACCGACGAGTAGGGAAGCGCGGTCGATAGAGACAATTCCTGCCAGCCCGACGCGCAAGTTTTGAAGTTGCGCTATTTTTCAGATCGAAACCGGTCTTTTGGAACACCTGCGTTTCCAAATGCCAGTCTTTCGGCCTGTAGGGCCGATTCTGCCAGCC
>JAYWCL010000178.1:0-6302 GCA_043780595.1 Limnoglobus sp. | reverse complement strand
ACCCCCACGCTACTCGCGCCCCCCGCGAGCCCGTAAACGTACGCACCTGCTACCCAAAACTACCGCGATTTGAACCATGCCCGAAATGACATAGAAGTGCGCGCAAATGACACAGAAAAGGCGCATTCGGTCGATTTTCGGTCGCATTCGGTCGCGAAACGGTCGGTATTTGCGCCGAGTGCCATTCGAATGGCCCTCGATGTAAACCACGACAAAAGTGTGAGTTACGGCAAAATCCTGCGAAACAGGTCAGCGATTTGCGATCAAAAAGTGGCATATTGAGACGAAAAAATGGCAAAAAACCGGTTTTAGAGCGTCCGCAATTGTGACTTGCGTCGATTTTGACCGCGTACAATGTATCGTAAACTGGCGTTTTCGCGAATACAAGGACGTCCCATGATACGGTATGCACGCTTGCCGTTGGTCGCCGTGTGTCTGGCGATTGGCGGGTTCATCGGCACAGTCGTTCACGATCGCCTACTCGGCCAGCCCGCGTTACCGCTGATGCCGCGCGAACTCACTTCGTACCGCGATATCGTCAAACTCGTCGTTCCTGCCGTCGTCAGCATCGAAGCCAAAACTAGCAATCGCAAGGCGAATAGCGACCCGAACCTCGGCTTCGGCTCCGGCGTCATCATTGACCCAGCGGGGGTGATTCTGACGAATTTCCACGTGGTCGAAGGGGCGGATACGCTCGAAGTGCAGCTTTCCGATGGCCGCAAGTTCGCCGCAACCGACGTGCGCCGCGACACGAAGACCGACCTTGCGATCTTCCGCATTCAGACGGGTGGGCCACTGCCGTTCCTCGAATTCGGCGACAGTGACGCAATGGAAGTCGGCGACCGCGTGTTGGCCGTCGGCGCGCCGTTCGGCCTGATGGGAAGCGTTTCGCACGGCATCGTCAGCGCGAAGGCTCGCCACGGTTTGAAGCTGAATCAGTACGAGGATTTCTTGCAGACCGATGCCCCGATCAACCCCGGTAACAGTGGCGGCCCGCTCGTAAGCCTGGAAGGCAAGATCATCGGGATCAATGCGGCGATCAAGACGCGCAGCGGCGGCTCAAATGGCGTCGGCCTCGCGATCAGCAGCAACCTCGCCAAGGACGTCAGCCAGCAGTTGCTGAACGGCGGCGTGGTACGGCGTGGCTACCTCGGAACCAGCATCCGCGACATCGACGCCGATTTGGCCAAACGGCTGAGCGTACCCGCAGGCGGTGGCGTGCTCATCACGAAGGTTTACGACAAAACCCCCGCAGCGAAGGCGGGGCTGAAAGCGGGCGACGCGATAACCAGCATCGGCGGCATGGCGGTGAAGGAAAGTGATGCCTTACCGCGAATCGTTGCGAAATTGCCGTTAAATAAGCCCGTCGAGGTGATCTACGTTCGCGATGGCAAGACGTTCGCCCAACAGGTGACGATCGAGGAACAACCGCAGGAATACGGTGCCGCCGAGCCAAAACCGGCATCCGTCGTGCCGCGTGGGAATCGAGCCGGAATCGAAGTCGCAGGAACGACAGTCACTGACCTAACGCCGGAACTGGCCACGCAACTCGGCTTTCCGAAGGAATCGCGTGGCGCACTCGTTACTAGCGTCGATCGCAACGGTCCCGCCGCGATGGCGGGCCTCATGCGTGGCGTTTTGATCGTGAAAGTAGACAAGTTCGCCATCGGCAGCGCGAAAGATTTCGCCGAAGCGACCGCAAAAGCGTCGAAGGAAAAAGGGGCGTTGGTACAGGTCGTGTTACCCACCGGCGAAACCGAATTCATCGTGTTAAAGTAAACGTTCCTCGTAGGACAACTGGGGCGGTTTCCAATTGGGCTTCGCGGGGTTGGCTCGATTTGGTACGTTTCTGCACGAGACACGAAAACAGGTTGATCATGGCGAAGGCAGGTAAGTCGGACAAAGCGAACGCAGATGGGATCGTCAACATCTGCCGCAACCGGCGGGCGACCTACGAATACGAGATTTCCGACACCATCGAGTGCGGTCTCGTACTCGTCGGCACCGAGGTGAAGAGCCTACGTGCGGGTCATGCGATACTCGACGATGCGTACGCGCGGATCGTTAAGGACGAACTTTGGCTGATGGGCTGCGAGATACCCGAATATACCTTCGGGAACCGCCTGAATCACGTGCCGAAGCGGATGCGGAAGCTACTGATACGTCGCCGCGAGATCGGGAAATTCGCGGAGAAAGCGTTCGACAAAGGCTACACGCTGATCCCGCTGCGGATGTACTTCAAAGGCGGGCTGGCGAAGATCGAGATCGGCGTGGCACGCGGGAAGCAAGATCACGACAAACGGCACTCGTTGAAGAGCGCCGAAGCGAAGCGGGAGATCGATCGAGGAATGTCTCGCAGAGATCGCTGAGCAGCGGTTTTTGCCATGGAGGGCGACGGGTGCGACTCATCGCGTTAGTCGAATCCCCGGAACACGTTTGCTGCCGGTATCGGTTGGAGTCGTTTCGCGCGCACCTCGAAGCCTCCGGCCACACGCTCGAACTCCGTACATTACCACGCGGGCTGTTTGCACGAGTGTCGCTGTTTCGCGAAATCCGCACCTCCGACGTCGTCGTCCTTCAGCGCAAGCTACTTCCCCGCATTCAACTCGCGATGCTGCGGCGTTATGCTCGGCGGATCGTGTTCGACTTCGACGATGCCGTCTGGCACCGCGATTCTTACGACGTGAAGGGCTTGCACAGTTACCGCCGCATCCGCAGGTTCGCCCGCACGGTGCAATCGTCCGATGTCGTGGTAGCCGGCAATTCGTTCCTCGCAGCGGAAGCGGCGCGATATTCCAAGCACACGCGCGTAATGGTCATCCCGACGTGCGTCGATCCCACCGAGTACCCGATAGCAACGCATACGCCGCGGCGCAGCCCCGGATTGAACCTCGTTTGGGTCGGTTCGTCGAGTACGTTGCAAGGGCTGGAACGCATCCGGCCGATTTTGGAATCGATCGGGCGCAACGTACCCGGTAGCCGATTGAAGCTCATTTGCGATCGGTTCGTCGGGTTTGCGAACTTGCCCGTCGATCCGATCCCGTGGTGTGCGGCCACCGAAGCACGCGAAATTGCCACCGCCGACGTCGGCATCGCGTGGATGCCCGATGACCCGTGGAGCCGCGGCAAGTGCGGGCTAAAGGTGCTGCAATATCACGCCGCCGGGTTGCCGGTGATCGCGAACCCGGTGGGCGTTCATACGGAGTTTGTGACGCACGGCGAGAACGGTTTCACGGCGAATACCCCCGACGAATGGCTGACGGCGGCCCGTGCGCTTGCGGATGTGAATCTGCGGCGAACGCTCGGCCACGCGGGTCGTGCGCAACTCGAAGAACGCTATTCGGTTGCAGCGGGTGCGAGGCATTGGGTCGAACTCCTCCACGAATTCGCAGACCCGGCAGCCGGGCGGCGAACCGGCTGAGGAACCGTTCGATGCTGAGTCACGTATCGCGAAAAATCGGTTTGAGCAGTCAGTTTGCGATCAACGCGCACACGCCGCACATCGAGCGCATCGGCGCGTACGTTTGGCACATCCTCCCCGCTGGCATCACCTGTTTCGGCCGCGATGGTCTCGCAATCGAGAAGTGGCTCGCCAGTAGCAAAACGCATTCGGTGAAAAGCGGTACGCAACGGACGATTTGCCGCGTGGTTCTACCGGCGGGTGCGGTCGTCATCAAACAGTGCCGCATCAACACTCCACGGGCGTGGGCGCGGGAAATCCTTCGCCCGGCCAAGGCGCGGCTCGAATTCGAGAACGCGATGGCACTTCGCGAACTCGGGTTACCCGCCGCCGAACCGCTCGCGTGGGGCAGCCGCCACTCGCGGCTACCCGGCGAAAGCATCTTGATTTCCCGCAGTATCGATGCCGGTCACCCGCTCGATCGCTTCCTGGAAACAACGCCGTTGCGGTCGGCGTACCGGCAACGCATCGCGGTCGAACTCGGCAAACTGCTCGCGAACATGCACGATGCGGGCGTCGCGCACCCCGACCCGCACCCCGGGAATCTGCTCGTCGAAATCGCTGGCGGGGTGCCGGTGTTCACCTTGCTCGATGTCCACGCGGTCCGCTTCGGTGCGCCGCTGACCGTTCGCGAACGCATCGATAACCTCGTACTGTTTGGCCGTTGGTTCCAACTCCGTGCGACGCGCGCCGACCGCTTGCGGTTCTGGCAAGCGTACCGCGACACGGCCAGTGCGGGTGTGGCGATCCCGCGCATTCTTGCGGTCGAAGTCGAACGATGTACGTCGGTCTCGAACCAGCGATTCTGGAATGGCCGGTTCGCACGTTACTGCCGCACGAATCGCCTGTTCAAACGCCAAAAAGGGCACCGCACGGCGGGTCATGCGGTCCGCGATCTGGAACCGGCATTGTTCGAGCGGCTGATCGCCGACCCCGATTATCCCTTCCGCGAAGCGAACGTCGTCGTGCGCAAGGACTCGCGCAGTTCGACCGTCATCGAGTGGACTGTTGCCACGAAAGACGGCCCGCGAACTTGGATCTACAAGCGATTCCGCGTGAAATCCGTACTCGCATTGCTCAAGAACCGCCTGCGTGCCTCCCCGGCGATGCGTTCGTGGTTGTACGGTCAAAACCTGCTCGAACGCTGGCTGCCGACGGCTCGCCCGCTCTGCGTCATCGAACGCAAACGATACGGCGGCCCTGCGGAAGGATACTTGCTGTTCGAGAAAGTGCCCGATGCACTCGACCTCGTCGAAGCCGTGGCCCGCCTGCCGAATTTCGATGCGCGGTTGCAGTTTCCGATTAAGTCGGCCTGGGCATTCGCACTCGGGCGGTTGGTGCGAACATTGCACGATCGCCAGGTATCGCACCGCGACCTGAAAGCGCCGAACATCTTGCTGCAAAACGCCCGTTCGCGGCCACTGAACGCGGTGCCGGTGTTGATCGACCTCGTCGGCGTGGTTCCGGGCCGCAAAGTGCCACGGAACGTGCGGGTACGCGATTTGGCACGCCTCAACGCGAGTTTCATCGGCAATCCACTCGTGACGCGGACGGATCGTTTGCGGGTTCTGCGTGCGTACCAAGGTTGGGCGCTTTACGGGAAAGCGGAGTGGAAAGCAGTTTGGCGAGCGATTGAAATTGCGACGAGCGCGAAGCGTGAGAAGAACGCGAAGAGCGGTAGGCCGCTGTCGTGAGTCGCATTCGCACAACTGATGGATTCCGGACATCCGGCTGAAGTTGCCGAGGCGCAGGAACCGATGTTTTGAGTGTCGGCTTCGACCGATGGCGATGAGTTTCGGACACCAGGAGACGGCCGGCATGACGCCCGCACACACACGGCGACCGAAACTGGCGGCGATGCTTGCCGCCACTGGTTGGCTCGGCTTTGCCGCGGCTGGCTGCGAGTCGATTCGCGGTGGGGCCGTCGTCCCGAACCCCGACCCCGCCGTGGCCGCCAATCCTGCACCGCAGCAAGTCAAACGGCCCGCGAAACACTGGCTCCGCGTCTCGCAGTACGTCATGTACTCCGATACGCCACTCGACGCGAACGACACGCTCTTCCGCGAAATTGCCGAACTCCCCGACCGCATTCAAGCCGAACTGCACCTGCCCACGGGCGAATCGCTGGTGCAGGTCTTCCTGTTCGATACGCAAGAGAAATACGAAGCGTATATGGCGGGGCGTTACCCGCGGTTGCCGAGCCGTCGGGCGTACTTTATCTCCGAGCCACGTGGCTCCGGCGGCGACGATTTGCTCGTTTACACTTTCATGGGCGACCACCTTCGCATCGACCTGCGCCACGAATTGACGCACGCCACACTCCACGGCGTGCTGAAGGGCGTGCCCCTGTGGCTGGATGAAGGTTTGGCGGGGTTCTTCGAGTTGCCGCCGAACCAAGATGGCGTGAACCCGACGCACCTCGACACGCTGCGTCGCGGGCCGTTTCAGCCCGATTTGGCACGGCTCGAAAAGCTCGGCCAAGTGCGGCAAATGGAAAAGCCCGAGTATCGCGAAGCATGGGCCTGGGTCCACCTGATGTTGCGCGGGAACCCCGCCGCAAAAACGATCCTGCTCGATTACGTGCAAGCACTGCGAACCAACCCGAACCCCGGCCTGCTACTGCCGCAGTTAAAAACCGCGCTCACCGACCCGAACGCGATCCTCGCCGATCACCTCTCGAAGACCGAGTTCCCCACCGTCGCCGCTCGCGGCAAGCCGCCGCAGTAATCGCCTGAAATGGCATGGTTCAAAAGTGGGTAGCAGTTTTGCGTTTGTTTGCGATTGCGATTCGGCTATCGTGAAGTGCCTGTTTCTCCCAGAATGTGAGTTGCGAAACCACCAC
>JAYWCL010000177.1:0-5245 GCA_043780595.1 Limnoglobus sp. | reverse complement strand
ATGGAAACCGCAGATGAAATATCCGGGTTAGAGGCCGTCTTTTCGTAAAGAGCAAGTCAAAACGCCAGAAACCAGACGCCGGAAACGCGGTTACACCCTTTCGCGAATGAATGGGGCAGCCACCGCAGGATACTTCCAGTGCTCTCCGATTTTGTCGAGGCTCATGATCCGAATCCGCGGATCGTGCGACTGCAAACCGTCCATCACCGCCGACAAATCACTGTCCATCCGAAGCACCAACGGATCGTCGGTCACTTCACCTTTTTCGATGTTCCGTTTGCAGCGGAAATCGAATAACTCTTGCGCAACCGCTTCGCTTTCGCGCAATGCGCTGCTCAGCCTGCGGTTCAGTTCCAGGTACTCGGGGTTGTTTCGCATGATAGGTAACGCATAGTTATTAGAATTATGTTGCCACTTCGGTGTCTGAGTCAGCGGCGAACTGCCTCACAAGGTCTTCGTTGTAAATAATCGGATTAATATAATTCTTCAGCCCGATTGTTAATACCAATGTCGCATGATCGCAAAATCCCGATAAGAGACAAAGTTTAAGATATACTGTATGGCGAATCGAGACATCGTCGGTTGACATCGCCAAGTTTGCGAGATCACGTAGATACTCTCGCTTATTTGTCATATTCGACTCGTAAACTGTCAATCTATCAAGAGCACGGATTTGAACTTCACGATTGAGATCATGTAAAGCCATCTTGCGAATTAGCGGTTCTGCTTTCAGCAGTGGATCGCCTGCTCTACTGTTGAGAACATCACTCTTCACGCTGGCGCACCGATTTGTCAGTTAATATTGGAAGAGATCGTAGGCGTCCCCCTTCGGAACGACAGTCAATTCCAAGGCCAGACAGCCCCCGGTGGCCGATCGTAATCTGCCGCCACGATGTGTATGGGACCGTCCTGAAAACGGGTATTGAATACCTTCAAATGATGTCAGCGAGAGTCTGCGATGGACGTAGGATCTCGGCCGAGTGTGGGTGAGGAATTCCGTCGCCGAAAGCGTCGGCAGATCGTGCTACTCCTCATCGGCCTGCCGTTCATCGCCGTCCTCGTGTGGTTCGAGAAGTTCCCGGAACGATTAGATAATCTCGTTGCGGGAGGGTGTGCAATTCTCGCGTTGGTGTACGTGGCGGTTGCGGTCGTATTCTCGCTACGAAACTGGCGGTGTCCGAGTTGTGAGCGGTGGTTGGGGAATGAACTCTCACCGTCATCGTGTGGGAAATGCGGCGTGAGATTCTCGGGCTAAGAACTGCCACTATTGACCCGGCCCTCGGTCCGGACGACAATTCCTCGATGCCAACTAATACGAATGACTACCCGCGACTGCGCGAGGGGATGGGCGCGTCGCCGGATGGCGATGCGTTCGTGCTCTACGATCGCAACCGCATTGCCGGGGTTCCGATTGCCGTTTCGCGTGCCGAAGTCGAGGCGGTGCAACTCTTCAACGGGCAACGAAAGATACGCGACGTGCCATTGGCGATGCGGCAACAAACGGGATTGACGATCGCGATTGACGAAGTGATGGCGCTCGTTGCACGCCTGGATGCGGGGCTGTTTCTCGATAACGACACCTTTCGCGATTACCTGAATGGACCCGTGCGGCAGCCATCGTGCATCGGTTGTTACCCGCCCGAACCGGCGGAGATACATGCACAAATGCAATCGCTGTTCACCGCCGAGGGCGGTTCCGGTTTGCCCCGTGCAATCGCATCGAAAGCGCGGTTGCGGGCGGTGTTGGTGCCGCACATGGACTACGCCCGCGGAAATGTCACTTACGGTTACGGGTTCAAGGAACTTGCCGAGCGAACCGATGCGAAACTGTTTTTCGTGATCGCGACATCGCATTATTCGTCGGAGCGATTCACGCTGACGCGGATGAATTTCCAGACGCCACTCGGCATCGTCGAAACCGATCAGGCGTCGATCGACCGCATCGTGGCGAACTACGGCGAAGGACTATTTGCAGACCCCTACGCGCATCTGCCGGAGCATTCGATCGAGTTGGAAGTGCTCGTGTTGCAACACATTTTCCCCGATCGCAACTTGCGAATCGTGCCGTTGCTCGTCGGTTCGTTTCAAGATCGCATCGACGGGCAAACGTCGCCGAGTGAAGCGGCAGACATCGCGCGAATGATCGCGGCGCTGCGCATTGCCGAAGCCGAAGCGGGCGAGCCGGTCTGTTACATTATCAGCAGCGATCTCGCGCATATCGGGCCGAAGTTTCGCGACCCGTTGCCCGTGAGCGAACCGCAACTGTTGCACAGCCACGCGCAGGATATGGCCATTTTGAAGCACCTCGAAACTGCGGATGCCGAGGGATATTTCGAGGAAATCGCTGTGGAAGGCGACGCACGGCGGATCTGCGGGCTGCCACCCACGTACCTCGCACTCGCGGCCGCACAACCGAAACGCGGCCGCGTGTTGCACTACCAACAGTACGTTGAAGCCAAGGGCTACGAGAGCGTTAGCTTCGCCGCCGTCGCCTTCGAGGATTGAGCGAGAATCGTGTAGAATGCCTATTCCACCGGAGTGCCATCATGCCGATTCACGACTGGACCCGCGTTCCTGCTGGGATTTTTCACGACTTCCATTTGAGTTGGATCTCGTACATCCGGGATCATCTCAATCAGGGCGTCTTGCCGAGTGATTATTATGCTGTTGCCGAGCAGATCATCGGGCCGTTGGGGCCGGACGTACTGATGCTGCATTCCACGCTATCGAACGATTCGTTTGAAACGGATTCTCGCGGTGGCGTCGCGGTGATGACGAAGAAGCCGCAGTCGCGATTCACCGCTGAGACGGAGTTGAGCCAATACGCGCAGAAGCGACGCACCGTCGTCATTCGGTACAGCAGCGACGACCGCATTATCGCGCTGATCGAGATCGTTTCACCGGGAAACAAAGCGGGTCGGCAGGCGTTTGCCGCGTTCGTCGATAAAGCCATCGAGTGCCTGCATCGCGGGTATCACTTGCTGATCGTCGATCTGTTTCCGCCCGGTACCCGCGACCCGCAAGGCATTCACGGCGCGATTTGGGGCGAGATCTGCGATGAGGCGTTTACGCTTCCCGACGATGCGAACCTCACTGCGGTGGCGTATTCCTCGGGTCCGGTGAAACGGGCGTACATCGAACCCGTTCGAGTCGATGGCGTGTTGCCGGAGATGCCGTTGTTTCTCGAACCGGAAACGTACGTGAATTTGTCGCTCGAGACGACCTACCAAAATGCCTATCGCGGCATGGCCAACCGCTGGAAACGCGTCCTGGAATCGACCGAACCACAACCGCCTACTTAATTGCTCACCGCCACGCTATCCACTCGAAGCGTGCGAGTCGTATTGCGCGGCGTCGTCACGATGTTAGTTCGCAGTTCGGCCCCCAGTGCTTCGAGAATCCGGTTTGCCCGCTCCACCGTGATACCGTGGTACTCGTTCCGCTCGTCTCGCGATACCTGCGACCCGTGTACGCTGAGCTTTTCCGCCAGTTCACGCTGCGAAAGACCCTGATAGATTCGCATGGCAATCAGGATGTAACCGATCCCGTGAAAGTTCTTGAGTTCGTCGAAATCGCCTTTCTTGAGTTTCTCGTACGAATCGGCTTCTTCGCGTAATTGAGCATGGAAGCATTCGACCGGGTCGAGTAACCGCTGAATTTCCTCATGCGTGCATCCTTCCGCAACACACGCGGCCCGCTCGTGGTGAATCCGTTCCACTTGAGCCTCAATGCGTTCGAGTGTCAGTCGGTATTCGTTGTCAGTCTTGATCATGGTCCACCTATCAATTTTACGATGCCGCACTTCTGTCCATAATGCGGGAACAGTTCGACGCGATACCGGTGCCACATGGGAAGCTGCGGCTTCGGGTAGTTCAGAAACGGCGTGCGACTCGCCGCTGCCCAAGTCCAGACAGGATCGATCTAACATGATTCGCACTCTTGACATAATTGTCAAGTCTTTGCGGTTGAAACCGCTAACTATTCTGTGGGAATTAAAGACGGTTACCGAAGAGCCAGAAAGTGACACTCGAAGTCATCTGAAATGTGCCAGTTTCATCGTCCCGCGGTGTAACCTTGCGCCAGATAGACTTGTGCTGTGAACTTCTAAAACGTATCAAAACCACTCGCCTTTAGTATAAACCCTCCCCCGCGTCGTCTGGAGTATCGTAAATGTTCCGCCGAATCCTCCTTGTGATGGCACTCGTCATGATCGCCGCCCCCGCTGATGCTGCCGAGAAAACGGGCTTCCTCGAGAAGACCTTCAAGAACGCCGACGGCAGCGAATCGCCGTACATCGTGTTCGTGCCCGCCGATTACGATGGCACGAAGGAACTTCCCGTGATTCTGTTCCTGCACGGGGCCGGCGAGACGAAGGGCGGCTCGAAAATGCCTGCCGATCAGGGCATTGGCACGCACATCAAAAAGGTCGCGAAGACGTTCCCGTTCCTGACGATCATTCCCCAGGCAGAAGACCTCAAAACGCCTGTGGTGAAGCGTTGGCAGTCGGGTTCGCCCGATGCGGAACGCGCACTCAAGATGCTCGAAGCGACGATGAAGGAATACAAGTCCGATGCGAAGCGCGTTTACCTGACGGGCCTGTCGATGGGCGGCTTCGGTACGTGGAGCCTGGCGGCAGCGCACCCCGAAAAATGGGCCGCAATCGTCCCGATCTGCGGCGGTGGCAACCTCAAAGATGCCGAGAAGATCAAGGATTTGCCCACGTGGTGCTTCCACGGCGACAAAGACACGGCCGTGAAGGTCGAACTTTCGCGAACGATGATCGAGGCAATTACGAAATCGGGCGGCAAGCCGAAGTACACCGAATACCCCGGCGTCGGCCACAACAGCTGGGACGAAGCCTACGCCACCGAAGAACTCTACACCTGGATGCTCAGCCACAAGTCGAAGTAAGCGGTATCTTTCGTGCCAGCCCGCTGCACAAGCAAGGGGAACCCCCAGGTGACGTGAACTTAAGGTTGACAGTGTTTTCAGGTCATCTCGGTTCGGGTTCTCCAGTTTTGGCAAAGGTACGGACAAATCGATCCGAAGGGGGGATTCACGCCATCGAAACCTTTGCGGGCACTGGTTTTCGGGCCTGAAAGGTCCGTTCCGAAAGCCCAGGTCGGAGCGAGCGAAGCGAGCGCAGGTTTTGAAGTTGCGCTTATCGTCGCGATGTGGATGTACGGTCGCTTCCGAGCCGATTCCCCGCAAGGGGTCGGGTGTGTCACATCCGCCCGTTTTCACC
>JAYWCL010000176.1:0-8558 GCA_043780595.1 Limnoglobus sp. | reverse complement strand
TACGCCGGCTTCGCCTTGGGCTGTTGGAACGAGCCTTTCAGGCTCGAAGACGATCTGGGTACGTGCTATTCCGGATCGAGAAAGCGCAACTTCAAAACTAGCGCGTCGGGCTAACGGGAATGCATTGTGAGACTGGTAACGTGTCATTTCCAACTGCGAGAAGTATAAGCTCTGGCTTCAGAAATGGTTTGCCATGCTCAACTCGGCACTCGTCGAACGCATTCTGAAAACGATACCCGGCAAGACGATCGGGTTGCTGGGCGACCTGTTTCTCGACCGGTATCTGGACATCGATCCGGCACGCGACGAGCCTTCCGTCGAGACGGGGCTGACGGCGTATCAAGTGACGGGCGTGCGGACTTACCCCGGCGCGCTCGGCACGGTGCTGAACAATCTCGTCGCGCTCGGCGTGGGGCGGCTGGAGCCGATTGCGATCGTCGGCGACGATGGCGAAGGGTACGAGTTGCGGCAGTGTCTGGCGACGATGCCGAATGTGGATGCGACGGGAATTGTGACGACGCCACTGCGACGCACGCCGACGTATACCAAGCCGATGTACGGCAAGAACGAGCTAAACCGGCTCGATATCAAGAACCGCACGCCCACTTCCGCGGCACTCGAAGATGCGATTCTGTCGCATCTAGAAGCGGCGTTTGCACGATTCGACGCGCTGTTGGTGCTCGATCAGGTGAGCGAAAACGACTGTGGCACGGTCACGCGACGAGTGCGGGAGCGTGTGGCGGAACTCGCGGCGCAGCACGAGGATGTGTTCGTTTTGGCCGACAGCCGCGAACGGATCGGCGACTTCCGGAATGTGTGTGCGAAGCCGAACGCGACCGAGTTTGCGAAGGCCACGCAACGCAACGTGCCACTGGCAGTAACGATTGGTAGACCCGTCTTTTTCACGCAAGGCGAACGCGGGATCGTGCTGATGTTGCCATCGGGGGAAACGAACATTGCACCGGCGTATCCCGTTGCGGGGCCGGTCGATATTTGCGGTGCGGGCGACAGTTGCAGTGCGGGAATTGCTTGCGCGATGGTGAGCGGCGCGACCCACCTCGAAGCCGCCGCGTTCGGTAACCTCGTGGCGTCAATCACGATCCAGCAACTCGGCACAACGGGCACCGCCACCCCCGACCAGGTGCGGATCGCATCAAAAAATATCACGTAATTCTACGAGTTGTATCGAGGAGCGTTCGCCTCCCCAACGATCCCCTCCGTTCAGAGGGGATCGTTGGGGGATCGTTGGGTGATCGCGTCGATCGCAAATCACTTGCGGACTTGCACGACGACGTGGACGCCCTTTTTGTTCGACGTGATGACGTCGAGCAAGCCGTCGCCGTTGATGTCGGTCACTTCGAACTGCGTGCCGATGCCGGAGTCGCTGTCGATGAGCGTCGGCACGAAGTTGATGAAGCCATCTTTCTCCTTGACGGCCTTGAGCCAGTAGATGCGGGCGTCCCACGACGAACCCGGTTCGCTGCGGCCGTGCGACCACCAACGCTTTCCGGTGACGAGGTCTTTCAGGCCGTCGCCGTCGATGTCCACGAAGTGCGCGGCATGCGTCTCGGATGTCAATCGCCCGAACAGTTCGACCTTCTCGAAGGTCGATTCGCCGCCCTTGGGGTCGGGTTTCTGCTTGTGGTACCAGATGCCGAAGCGGTGTGCGGAGGTACTCAGTACGTCGGCTTTGCCGTCGCCATCGATGTCGGTCGCGAACATGTCGGCACACGCATCGCCGAGGTTCGCGGGGTGAAATTTCCACGCGCTGCCCGCGCTCAGTTCCTTCGGTTGTTCCCACCAGCCGCCGGTGGAAATCACGTCGTTCTTGCCATCGCCGTTGAGGTCGCCGACGCCGAGGCCGTGGCTGAAGCGTTGGCTGCCGGGTGCCCCGAGTTTCGTCGGGTCGCTAATTGCGTGGGCCTCCCACAGTGCGTTCGGGTCTTTCGCGTTCGGCGTGAAGTACGCGATGAGACCTTGATTGCCATCGGTTTTCGCGTCCTTCGGCTGATAGCCCATAACGAGGACGCGCTTGCCGTTGCCGAGGAGGTCCGTGTAGAGCGGCGTCTCGTTGCAGGCGCTGTGCCAGATCGTGTGCCGCGTCCAGTGGCCCTTTTGGCCCTTGGGGTTTTCCAGCCAGTAGCACGGCGCACCGGGGAAATCGATGACGATGAGATCCGGGAAACTGTCGGCGTTGAGGTCTTCGGCCCAACAGGCGAACACGCGACTGTAGTTGCTCAGGCCGTCTTTGTGGTCGACGGGTGGCTGCATCTCGTGCGGCGTCCAGTCGGGAGCTTCGTACCAATACTCCCCGTTCATGACGTCTTTTTTGCCGTCCTTGTTCACATCGCCGACGGCCACGCCCTCGGAACGGAACTTGCGGTCGAGCACGGTCTTTTGCCAACTGATGTCTTTCGCCAGAACCGCAGTGGCCGCGATGGCCACAATCGTAAGTGCAAACAGAAATCGCATGAGAGAGGATCCTCGAAACGCGGAGACACGGCAGGGTGGAAGTGAATTATGCCGAATCGCCACACGGAATGCAACAAGGCAAATCGCGTTGGTATCCTGCGTCGTGCGGAGCAAGACGCTTACGAGCCACCGGGTTCATCCCGGTGGGAGACTCCCACCGGGATGAACCCGGTGGCTCGTTGCTGCAACCCAGTTACCGCCGCATCAGTGCATTCACGCGAGGATTCCAAACCTTCTGGGTTTTTGTCGCGGATACTCTGTCGGGCCTCATCGCAAAGCCTCTTCGGCCACGACCTACGGCGTCTGAGTGGTTGACTATGCAATCTGCCCCGTGAACGGTTACCTATTTCCGCTCGCAAACCAATGCAATCGATGACATTGACACCGCAAAGCTCCACCAGATTAAAGGCACGGGCTTTTCGAAAGCTTGCGAGCCATTTCCAAATAAGTCCACTGCCAGGAAAACACCGTTAATTACGATAGAGCTCCACCAAAGAACAGATCGAAATGTCAAGGATGGATTCGCTACTGATCGGATGCAGTACCCGATAGTGAGTAGGTAACCGACTCCGAATGGCAACGGAAGTAAACTCCACAGCCCAAACGTGGACAGAAGCAGAACGGACCAAATTATCCCGCCCAGTGCAAGTATTGTTGCGATTAGTCTCGATGAACTCATGCGAGCGACTTTCATAAATGCTCCTCAGTAACTGCAACCAAAAGCCCAGGGACGGCCGTCATTGGGCTTTTCAACTTACCGTCGCATCAGCGATTCGCTGCCCGTTGTCATCGGTTCGATTTTGAGGTCGTCGAAGTAGGCTTCGCCGAGGCCGGTGAGCGCGAAGGTCATCGCGATTTTGCCGTCGGCAGGGGCTTGGCGATAGAGGAAGTGTTGCTTCCAACGGCCCGTGGAGCCGATGCGGACGGCGAGCGGTTCGCCGCCGACGGAATCGAACACGACCACGCCGTCGGCAGAGCCTTCGATCGCGTATGGCACCTTCACCCAAAAGCCGATGCGCACCCACGATTTCGGCGGCACTTCAAACACCGGCGACTCGGCCACCACCGACACGCGCTCCAGAGCTTGTGGCGGGCGAAAGTTCTTGTTGAGTGGCGACGGGTTGGCCGTGACACGCAGTTTCAGGCAGTGCTTGCCGAGGTTCGGCTGCACGCTCGGAGGTGGGCCTTTCTCCGGCGGTTTATCGCGAATATCATCGGTCACATTCACGATCGATGCCGTCGGCGTGACCGCGTCGAGATGGCTTTCACGGGCCACCCAGCCGGGCACCGACTGCACGGCCGCACCCTCGGGCCGCGCCGCTTCACTTAGCTCGAAGCCACCGGACCGCACGACGTTCGGCAATGGCTGGGCGTTCTGAATCATGCGGGCCAGTTCCCAGTGTTTCGGCAGCGTGTAAAATCCGACGGCGTACGGGCTGGCGGTCGGCGTCGTCAACGACGCCGTCGCGTTTTTCCAATGCTCGCGCATGATGATTCGCAACGGGCGAAGCGATGCCCGCGCCTCGCGCCAGGCGATGTCGGGCTGGCCGTTATCGAGCGCCTTTTCCGCGCGGCGAATCGACTGCCGCGATTGCGCGAAGAGGTCGTCCGAACCGCGTACATCGGGGGCAATCGGTGCCAGGGCTTCGTGGACGGTTCGCACTTTGTCGAAGATTTCGAGCGCCTGTTCTTTCGCCAATTGGGCCGCTTTTCGAGCCGAACCGTTGCGGATGTTATCCTGCCAGCGGACGACGATGCCTTCCGGCGTGAGGTCGTTCGTGAGGACGATTGCGGCCGTCAGGTCGAACTTCGGGATCGTGATTTCCAAGCCACCGGGTACCGATTTTACGCCGCCGGTCGAACGGAGATTTTCGTACGTCGCCGGTGTCAGCATCCACGGGTCGTAGCCTTCCGGCACCAACGGCACGACGATTTTCAGGTTGTCGATCGCGCCCTGATCGGGGCAATGTTGCGAGCCACTCCCGAGCCACATCGGTAGAACGAGGATGCCTTTTTTGCCGCGAATGATCGCCGCCTTCACGCCCCAATGCGACGTCGGTACCCAGATCGTTTTTTCGTCTTCGGCGGTGAACAAGATCGGTTCGAGCAGTTCGAGTTCGGTGTTCAAAAACGAGAGTTCGATCAGTCGATCGCGGCTATTATTCGAGGTGCTTCGTGCTGCACCGCCGGTCGTACTGATCGGCATGTTGGCAGGGTCGGGTGCGAGGAAGCGATCCGTCCAGAAGCCGAGGCCGCGGTAACCGCACGCGAGGCCGAGGTACGTCAGAAGGCGGATCTGTTCGGGTTGCGGGCCGAGCGGCGAGTCGAGCGAGTCGGGGTTCGGTTGCCCCGTGGCCACCTGCAAGTACCACGGCTCGCTATGGGCTTGGACCCACGTCCACATCAGCTTGCCCGGCGCGGTTAACGTGCGTCGTTGCAGCAGCCATTCGCGATACTTATCGAGTTCCAACCCCGTGAACAACGGCCAACGGTGGCTGCCGATCACGTCCATATATTCCGAGTACGCCGAGTAGCCATCCCAGAGGTCGACGGCACGCGGACGGCGCGGGTCGTACTCGCGGAGCGTCTCGGCGGTGCGCGATACGGCCTTGAGTTGTTCGGTCGTGCGACCGCCGCCGAGATCCCACATCAGCACGCCATCGCCGGAGCGGAAGCGGCGGAAATGTTCGGCCAACCGGTCGGCATCGCGACCGATACTCACCGGCGTCTCGTTGCCGAGTTCGCCCAACAACGGCACGCCCGCAATCACCATGAAACTATTCTTCGTGACGGCCTCGTCGATCAGCGCCGGATCGGTACCGGCGGGGAAGGCGATCGTGTTGAAGTTGATGTCGCGCAGCCCCTTGATCGACTGTCCCGTGTGCCGCACCGCACGCATGAAAAACGGCTTCTTATTGATGAGAATGCGACCCGCCACGAACTCCACGGAGTACGGGTGCGCGATGCCGTTCGGCATCGTTCCCGGCAAGTCGCCGGGTACATTTTTCGTAATGCTCACGGGACGGCCGATGCCGCGCGATGGCTTCTTCGGGTCGATGTCGCACGGGCCGATGTCGAGGTCGTCGATCCACAGTTCCGACGCTCCCGCACCGGCGTACACGTTCAGCACGAGGCGGTCGATATAAGCATCCGTGGGGTCGATGTCGCGGCCGAGTTTCGTACGCAATACGGGGAGTTGTTTGCGTAGCCCCTCGGCGGGGTTTCCGAGCGTGAGGCGGTGCCACTGGCGGACTTTTTCTTCGGGGTACGCATCGCCGAGAATCAAGGTCGTCAGGGCGGCATCGGGGTTCTTCGGGTCGCGTTCCTTCGGCAACACCACCCGCGCCCGCAACTGAATTCCTTGGCGGAAACTCTTGATCCAGACGCTCGCCGTCGCTTCCGAACCGGCCCCTGGCGACACGGGGCACGGTGGCGTTTCGTAGTAATAATGCGCGAATTCGGAGTCGGTACCCGCCACTTTCGGCTTCGATTCGACCTTCAGGTATTCCGACGACGGCGCGTTGTAGTACCGCTCGGTGGAAATGCGGTGATCTTTCTCTTCCAACTCGACGTTCGTATCGCCCGCCACCCACGCGGGTTGCCTTCCGGAGAAGCCATCGCGGTGGTAATGCGTGCCGCGCGCCGCCGGAGTTTGCGCCGGCAGAGCCGCCGCAATCGCAAGCAAACCGACAGCTACCAGAATCAATAAACGGTCGCGCATGGCACACTCCTCGATACGCATATACCCCAGCGCCCCCGATAGCGGAAGGGCAGGTCGAATGCGTTCCGAAGTCGAAGTCGCGCGACTTCCGACCGAATATACTCTTCCTAGCGGAAGTCGTGAGACTTCAGACGGAGACTTCGCCTACAAACTGGTGACCGATGCTACGCATACTGCTCACTCTCGCTATTGCGTTGGTTGCATCCGCAGTTCATGCCGCCGATTGGCCGCAGTTCCTCGGGCCGAATCGCGATAATGTCTCCTCGGAAAAAATTGAGGCGTGGACGGGCGAACCGAAAGTGGCGTGGCGACACGCGCTCGGATTTGCGCACAGTTCGCCGGTGGTGGCGGATGGCGTCGTGTATGCGTTCTTTCAGCCGAAGGGGCAAGATGCCGACGCGCTGGCGGCGTACGATGCGAAAACCGGCACCGAGAAATGGGTCAAAAGCTACATGCGGGAGGCGTTCGCGCCGCCGTTCGGGAAAGGGCCACGCAGTACGCCCGTCGTTGCCGATGGCCGCGTCTTCACGCTCGGTGGCACCGGCATTCTCGCGTGTTGGGACGCAAAAACTGGCGACGTGAAATGGAAGGTCGATACGCTCAAAGCGTTCGATGCCAAGAACCTGTTCTTCGGCATCTCGATGTCGCCGATCGTCGAAGGGAACACCGTCGTCGCGATGGTCGGCGGCAAGGGCGCGGGCCTCGTCGGCTTCGATGTCGAGAAGGGTACCGTCACTTGGAAAGTCACCGACGATGCTGCGAGTTATGCTTCGCCGGTGGCGCACGGCAAAGGCGATCAGCGCGAAATCGTCTTCCTTACGGGGTCGCATCTGCGTGCGATTTCGCTTGCGGGTAAGGAGCGTTGGGCGGTGCCGTTCAAAGATGGACTCAACGAAAGTTCGACCAGCCCCGTGATCGTCAACGACCTCGTTATCGGCAGTTCGGTGACGGCTGGCAGCATTGCCGTGCGACGGATCGCCGACGGCGAGGCGGTTTCCACGAAAAAAGTCTGGGAGAAGAAGGCACTCACCTGTTACTTCTCGACGCCGGTCGTCGTCGGCAAATTTGCCTACATGGTGAACGGGGCCGCGACGCTATTGAACGCCTCGATCACACTGCGTTGCGTCGAGATCGAAACGGGCAAGGTGCAGTGGGAGAAGACGAAAGTCGGCCGCTACCACGCGGCGATCATCCGCACCGCGAACGACAAATTGCTGATGCTCGACGACAACGGCCACTTGATTTTGTTCGATCCGAGCGAGAAGGAATATAAGGAACTGTGCCGCGCGAAAGTCTGCGGCCCGACCTGGTCGCACCCGGCGCTCGTCGATGGCCGATTGTTTCTGCGCGACGAAAACGAACTGCTGGCGATCGACTTGCCGAAGTAAATCTTCTCCTTTCACACGGAACCAGTCGATGCTTTGGACTTTGCCCCCCGGCACGTGCGGCCTGATCTTCGATTGCGATGGCACGCTCGCAGACACGATGCCGATTCACTATCGCGCGTGGTCGGCGATGCTCGGCACGCAAGGCATCCCGTTCACGGAGAAGCGTTTCTACGAACTCGGCGGGATGCCGACGTCGAAAATCATTCGCTTGCTGTCCGAAGAAACTGGCATCGCGGTCGGGGATGTCGATTCGCTCGTTCGCGATAAAGAAGAGCGATTCCTAGTGTTTTTAGGTGAAGTGACCGCGATACCGCCAGTCGTGGCGATTGCGGTCGCGCACCGGAATCGGTTGCCGATGGCGGTGGCGAGCGGTGGCTATCGCGATGTCGTGAGGCAAACGCTAACCGCGATCGGCGTCGGCGATTGGTTTCAGGCGATCGTGTGTGCCGAAGATACGCCGAGGCACAAACCCGAACCCGATGTGTTCCTCGAAGCGGCGCGACGGCTGGGCGTCGAAGCGACGAAGTGCGTGGTGTTCGAGGATACGAACATCGGGATAGAAGCCGCACGACGGGCCGGAATGATCGGCGTCGATGTGCGAGCCTGGCTGCCGAAACGCGCGGGCGAATGAAAAGACGATGCGGGCCAGCGAGCATCCTTGCTTCGCCCGCCCGCATCGCTCGTATCACGACTAACCACACATCTCGCGGTTGGAAATGACACCATATCAGTCTGACAATTCATTCCCGTTAGCCCGACGCGCTAGCGAGGGATTATCATTCTTTGTGCGATGGTGTGCCTTCTCGCGGGTTCCCCTCGCTTGCGCGTTTTGAAGTTGCGCTATTTTTCAGATCGAAACCGGTCTTTTGGAACACTTACGTTTCCAAATGCCAGTCTTTCGGCCTGTAGGGCCGATTCTGCCAGCCCAAGGCGAAGCGGCGAAGCCGCGTAGCCTTGGGTATCGTTGTTGAAATTTT
>JAYWCL010000175.1:0-30460 GCA_043780595.1 Limnoglobus sp. | reverse complement strand
TACGCCGGCTTCGCCTTGGGCTGTTGGAACGAGCCTTTCAGGCTCGAAGACGATCTGGGTACGTGCTATTCCGGATCGAGAAAGCGCAACTTCAAAACTCGCGCGTCGGGCTAACGGGATTGGATTGTTAGACGGGCATCGTGTCATTTCCAACTGCGTGAAATCGATTGAGGCATTTCACGAAAAAAGCCCCTTCGAGCGGTTGGCTCGAAGGGGCTTTCATGAGATTCAAAAGTTTCTACCGGATCGTGAGGCTGTTGCCGCCGACGAAAATCCCACCGAGGAAGTCCGAGGGGAATGCGAGGAAGTTACTGAGTTCGGACAGCGAAGCGCCATCGAGGATTCGCAACCTGGCCAGTTGGCCCGGCCCCGGACCCGCAATGATGTCGGAGAGCGAGTTGCCGTTGCGGTCGGTGACGGCCACGCGAACGCCGCCGTTGCCGTTGCCGGAGACTCCGGATGCGGTGATCAATCCGCCGTTGCTTCCGCCGAAATTCGACGAGCCGGAAACCGAACCGCCCGTTCCATTCACGCCGCCCGCACCGAGCGTACCATCGCCTTGATTGAGCGTCACTTCGCGGAGTTGGGCCGAGTTCCGGCCATCGAACACGCGAACGATCGCCGTGCCGGAGCCGTTGCCGACGACGATGTCGGCTTTGCCGTCGCCGCGGAATTGACCCGCTGCCACGTTCACACCATCGCGGTTGTTAGAATCGAAGGCAAAGAACGCCCGTTTCGCCAACGGTTCGTTGAAACCGGCCGTCAATCGGCCATCGTAAATTTTCACGGCAGGGCCACCGCCCTCACCCGCACCGGTGATGATGAAATCGCGACGATCGACGCCCGTTAGGCCATCGAGGTTGCCTGCTGCCACGCGAACGCCATTTCGAAACGTATCTTCGTAAGCGAAGTAATTCGCCAGAGTTGACGCGCTCAGCGTACCCGTGCCGACTTTCGATCCATCGAACACCACAACGCGAGGTCCGCCACCGTTGCCCGCACCAACGATGATGTCGTTGAAGCCATCGCCTTGAATATCGCCGATGGCAATTTCCGCACCGCCGCGGAAGGTGGGTTCAAATACGAAGAAGTCTTCGATTTTGACGCCCGTCTTACCGTCGAATACTCCGACGCGAGCCGAGCCGCCGGTGGCGGGTACGGTCACGATGTCGTCGACGCCATCGCGATTGAGGTCGCCCGTCGCCACACGTACACCGCCTGTGAACGATCGTTCGTAGGCCAAGAATGAGAACCGTTCGATACCCGTAGTCGATTCAAAAACGCGTACTCTCGGCTCCGAACCGGGGCCAGCAGAAACGGCGAACAGATTCTGCGAACGAATCGGTGCCGTGATGTTGATCGTAACGGTTGTCGGGGCACTGACCTGCGATGTCGTCGTATCGACGGCACGGTAGGTGAATTGAATCGGCCCGTAACGCTGTTGATCGTAGTTCGGCGGGGCCACGAATGTAAAGCTGCCGTTCGAGTTGAACGAGAGCGAGTTACCCGGAATCGCGGGTGCGGGCTGAATGCTCGATTTCGCAGGACTCAGCTGCGAAGCCACGATGACGGCCTGAAAATTGGAATCGCTGAAGTCGTTCGCGAGAACGCCGATGGCACCGGTAATCGGGTCCGGGCTGGAGGCGTTCACGACCACCACGCGACCGGCTTCGACGGTGTAAGTATCGTTGACTCCGATGACCGCGGGTACGACGCGCTCATCGAGTGGTTCGATGTGAAGACCGAAAGTATTCGGCTTACGGGACGTAGCTTGGAAGCCACGATCTTTTGCAAAAAAGGAGCCGAACATGAGTAAACTACTCCAGGGTCGAGTACGGTGAGTGTTGGCCGTTTCCCCGCGATTCCGAATGCTTGTCTACGAATCGTCCGTGCGGACGGAATGGCTATCGTTTTATACACGATAGCTCGCCGTGCGGTCGGCAGAGTCGGGGCGAATTCCCGGATCGCGTTCCCCGAGCATTCGGAGCATGGCGGTTGCGCCCGTGGATCGGAACGCGGGTGCTATACTTGTCAGACGATGTGCGATGCGACGCGGTTTGCCGCTCCGCAATTTCTTGCCAGAATTACTCAAGTTGCAACGATTTCACGCAGCTTTCAGAGCGTAGTCGGGCCGGTCGAGCCGAAAATGCGGACTGTAGTAGGGATCGCCGCTTTTCAAGAATGCTTCCCACTTGAGTTGAAACAAATCGTGCTCTTTCTTGAATCGACGCTCTTTCTCGGGCGTATCTTCGTAACCCCGCGTTTTCGATTCGTAATGGTACAACTCTGCGTCGGGCGTCCAGATGATGCGGTACCCTGCTGCGAGGATTTGCAAACAGAGATCGACATCGTTGAACGCCAGGATAAAGCCTTCGTCGAATCCGCCGACGCGCTCGAAGGCGGCACGCGGGCAGAGTAGGCACGCACCCGTCACGGCGGCGACATTCTGCGTGAACTTCAGCCGCTGCATATAACCGGACGCATGACGCGGGTAACTCAGGTGCGAATGCCCCGCCACGCCACCCATCCCGACGACGATCCCCGCGTGCTGAATCGTATCGTCGGCATAATACAGCTTCGCGCCGACCGCCCCGACACCCGGCTGTGTGGCGTGCTTTACCATCCGTTCGAGCCAATCCGGATTGACCGCTTCGATGTCGTTATTGAGGAACAACAGAAGCTCGCCCTTCGCCTGTGTGGCGGCATAATTATTCACGGCGGCGTAGTTGAACGGCTTCGACCACGTCAGAATGCGGACGTTCCGCGTCGCTTCCAGGTGCCGATAATACGCGAATGTCTCCGGGCGCGTGCTGCCGTTCTCGACGAGGATGAGTTCGTAATTCGCGTAACTGCTGTTCGCTAACGACTCGACGCAGCGCGCGAGCATCTCCGGCTGATCCTTATTCGGCACGATCACCGTTACGAGTGGTTGTTCCCGTAACTGATAAACGACCTGGTACGTTCCGGGCACCGGGCCGTCGTATACGGACGCATCGATTTTGCCACGTTGCAGGTGATCTTGCACGGCCCGTTTACCGGCATCGTGTGCGTAACCCTTACTGCCTGCCGTGGCCGCCGTCGATTGCGCGTGCATCCGCCAGTGGTACAGCACGTGCGGGATATGCACGATCTGCGTGGCTTGCTCTCCGGCTCGTAGCACGAGGTCGTGATCTTGAGCACCGTCGAACCCGTGGCGGAACCCGCCGAGTTGCGTAAATAGCGAACGCTGAATCGTCGTCAGGTGGCAGATATAGTTGCGACTACGCAGCGTTTCCGGCGACCAGTTCGGCTTGAAGTTCGGCTCGACGCGGTGGCCGGAGAAGTCCAGTTTGTCTTCGTCCGAATAGAGAAAATCCGCACCGGGTTGTTCGTTCACCGCTAACGCGATTTCGTGGAGCGCAGTCGCGGCGAGCGTGTCGTCGTGGTCTAACAGCGTGAGGTAGTCGCCGGTTGCGAGTGCGGCGGCGGCGTTGGAATTGCCGACGATACCGCCATTCGATTCGAGAAACGCAACGCGAATGCGTGCGTCCTGTTTCGCGAATCGTTCGAGGATCGGTCGCACGTGCGGTTCGCGGCTCGCATCGGCGAGGCAAAGTTCCCATTGCGGGTACGTCTGCACGAGCACCGATTCGATCATCGCGATGAGGAACCCGGCGGGCGGGTTATAAACCGGCACGACGATGCTGAACTTCGGCTTGCGAGCGAAGACGGCTTTCCGCTGCTTCTCCAGATCGGATTTCGATGGCTCGTGCAACCGAATCCAGCGATCGTATTCGTCTTGCGGCGTACACTCGCTGTCGAAACGCTGTTCGGTCGATGGGCCGTTGAGGGCACGGTGCGACTTCCAGATTCGACGCGGAACCGAGAGCGCCTTCCGCACCACCCCTTTGACAATCGCCCGTCGCGTCGTGTGCAGTGGCAACAGTCGATCGAGTATCTTTTGCACCGTCGAAGCGGTTCGATACGCCTTCGATGCCTTGATGTTCGCGAGTTCGCTCTGCTTTTGTTCGAGCAGTTCCGTACGCCGCATCAGCGCCGCTTCGAGTTGCACGATACGTCGCGCGGTGTCGTCCGCTTTGGGGTCGGTCATCGGCGAAGCCTGCGTAGGAATGCACGGTTAACGAACACATTCTTAACACGACCGGCACCGTGGGTGCAATACAGAGACAGTGCTGTTTGGAACCGGAATAGATCCGAATTGACCGGCGATTCGCTCCCGACTATGGTCGCATTCGCTTTCCGTAGCGAGATGTCCTGAAGGAGCCTGAACATGAGTGGCTGGCGAACTGTGGTGCTGTTGGGTTTGTTAGTCGGTCTGGGTATCGTGGGTTGTGGGAAATCCGAGGTGACCGACCAGCCGACGGAGGCGGTGGTGCCTGCGGTGGCACCGTTGCAACCGGTTCCGGTGAAGCGAAATGCGGCCGAGTATAACGTGCCGTTCGATGCGGCCACGGTTGCGATTGCACCCGAAGGTTTCGAGTTGCCACCCGATAAAACGTTCGCCGGGAAACCGGCGGCGAAACTCGCCGACGACGTGCGCAAAGTGTGGCCGGGCATCGCGCTGACCGACGATGCGGGCCTGCCACTAACGTTGCGTACGAGCATCGAAACCGAAGCGGGTACGTTCGAGATTACGCTGCACCCGGATGTCGCACCGAACCACGTGCGGAACTTCCTCGCGCTCACGAAAGTCGGTTATTTCGATGGCCTCGTATTCGAGCGCGTCGTTCAACAAGTGTCCGTCTCCACCGATGGCACGCGCGCTCCGTACGAGTTCATCACGGCCGGTTGCCCCGTCGGCGATGGCACGCCGGGCCGCGGGCACTTGGGGTACTTTCTGAAGCCAGAAATCGGCGACATTACGCACGAAGAAGGCACTGTCGGATTTTGGCGCGAAGACGCAGATGAATCGGCAGGGGTGCGGTTTTACATCACGCTCGGCCCTGCCCCGCTGATGGACAAAGAATATACCGTCATCGGCAAAGTGACGCTCGGCCTGGATACCCTGCGAAAGATCGCCGACATGCCCGCAAAAACGCCTGGCAGCGAACTGCCACTGAAGCCCGTAGCGATTCGGAAAGTGACGGCGAACAGGTAGAATGTTCGCGTCGGGTTGCGTACGATTGCTTCGCACGGAACCGCGACGAACGAGATGCAACCCGATGGCCAAGAGTAAACCGGTCGAATCTGTAACGGTCGCGACACCGGTCGCGCCGTCTGCGAGTTATACCGTCGTCGCGCGTCGTTATCGGCCCCAGCAACTCGTCGAACTCATTGGCCAAGAGCACGTCGCGCAAGCTTTGACGAACGCACTGAACTCCGGGCGCGTCGCCCATGCGTACTTGTTCACAGGTGCCCGTGGGGTGGGCAAAACGTCGTGTGCGCGGATTTTGGCGAAGGCGATGAACTGCGTCAAAGGCCCGACGCCGACGCCCTGCGACGAGTGCGATATTTGCAAGTCGATCGCCACCGGCGACGATGTCGACGTGCTCGAAATCGACGGTGCCAGCAACAACAAAGTCGATGAAATTCGCGACTTACGCAGCAACGTCGGCTTCCGACCGACCCGTGCGCGATTCAAAATTTACATCATCGACGAAGTCCACATGCTCACGACGGGCGCGTTTAACGCGCTCCTGAAGACGCTCGAAGAACCGCCGCCGCACGTTAAGTTCATCTTCGCCACGACGGAAATCCACAAGATCCCGATCACGATTCTGTCGCGCTGCCAGCGTTTCGACTTCGCGCAGGTGCGTACGCAAAAGATTTTCGAGGCACTTCAAAAAATCGTGGCGAAAGAGGGACTGAAAGCGGACGATGAATCGCTGCACATGATCGCACGCCGTGCCGCGGGTTCGATGCGCGATTCGCAATCGTTGCTCGATCAACTGCTCGCGTTCAGCGATGGCGACCTGACGAGCGAAAAAGTTCACAGCCTTTTCGGCACCGCGGGTGAAGATCGTGTGACCGAACTTGCCGAAGCGATCCTCACCGGCGATTCCCCGAAGGCGTTGTCGAGCATTACGGACTTTGCCGAACGCGGGCTGCAACTCGGCGAATTGCTCGACCAACTCATCGAATACTGGCGTGGCCTGATGCTCGTATTGTCGGCGGGGAACGACTTCAGCGAACTGCCGGGCACGCCGGCGTATCGGGAGAAACTGAAGCGGCACGCGAAGGGCACGAACCTCGATACGATTCTTGCAGGGCTGGACATCTGGACGACGACCAAGATGAAAATGCGAGGCAGTTCGTTCACGCAAATTCTGCTGGAAATGGCGGTGATTCGCCTCAGTCGGCTCGAAGATCTCGTCTCGCTGTCGCAGTTGACGACGTTGATTGCGAGCGGTGGTACGGCCGCCCCCGCCACACGCCCGGTTGCGACCACGCGGCCCGTTCCAGCCAGTACAAATCCGACGCCAGCCGTCGATGAATCAAAAAAAAAACCGATAGCAGTTCCGGAAGCTGACGGCGTACCATTTCCAATTGTCGATGCGAATAACTTGCAGGAAGTGTGGCAGCGCGTGCTTCAGGAAATGGGGCCGACGAAGGCGCGATCGTTGGTGTTGGCGAAAAATGTAGCAATTTCCGGGCCAAATGCTCTGGCAATCCCGTTTCCGCCGGACTATAGTTCTGCTTACCAGCACGTGTCGGGCGAAAATACGAGCGACGAACTGCGCAAAGTGCTCAAGCGATTGACGGGTCAGGACTGGGCGATTCGCATCGAGCAAGTCGTCGGTTCGCCGCAGGCCACGCGCGATGTTCCGAAGGCGACACCTTCGACGCGAGCCAAGGATATTAAAGATTTGCCGATGTTCAAAGCGGCGTTCGATGTCCTCGGTGCGCAGTTCGTGAATATCGAGAACGGCTACAACCCGCACACGCCGATCGTGGCCGACGACTGGCAGGAACCGCTCCCCGAACCGCTTACCGTTATCGAAGAAGACGAACTGGAGTAACGCATGTTCAACGAACTCGGCGCGATGATGAAGTTGATGGGCAACAAAAACAAAATTCAGGAAGAAGTCCTGAAGTTGCAATCGTTCATCAACAACGTTTCCGCAGAAGGCAAAGCCGGTGCGGGCTACGTGACGGTTCGCGTCAACGGGCGAATGGAAATTCTGAATGTGACGATCAGCCCCGAAGCGATGGCACTCAACGACCGCGAAATGCTCGAAGACCTGATCGCCGCCGCGACGAATCAGGCTTTGAACAAAGCGAAAGTAGTCGTTGCCGAAGAAACCGCGAAGATGGCGACCAACGTCGGTCTGCCAGCCAGTATGCTCGGTGGCGGACTGCCTGGTTTAGGCTGAAAAGGGAGGCGATTGCGTGTCGGAGAACGGAAACGCGATTTCGACATTACTCGAAGAGCTAGGCAAACTGCCCGGTGTCGGGCCGAAAACGGCGGAACGCATCGCGCACTTTCTGCTCGTCGGCGACCGCACCGTGGCCAGTAGTTTGGCGGAATCGTTGCGGGCCGTCGTGGAGCGAGTCCACCCGTGCCGCGAGTGCCATCACTTGTGCGAAGGCGAACGCTGCGAAATCTGTTCGGATCGCCGCCGCGATGCGGGTATGATCTGCGTAGTGGAAACGACTCGCGATGTCGGATTGTTCGAACGCTCCGGCAACTATCGCGGCGTCTATCACGTGCTCGGCGGACGGCTCGCCCCGCTCGAAGATATCGGCCCCGAAAAGCTGACGCTGACCGACTTGTTGCAGCGCGTGCGGAAAGGCGGCGTTCGCGAAGTCATCCTTGCGACCAGCCCGACGTTAGAGGGCGACGGCACGGCGCTACTCGTATCCACGTTCCTGGCCGGTACCGGCGTGCCGATCACGCGACTCGCCCGCGGTGTCCCGAGTGGGGCGTCGCTCGAACTGATCAATTTCCAGATATTGTCGGATGCACTCGACGCGCGAAAAGCGTATTGACGACTGCGGAGAGAAGGAACGCATGAGCGGATTAAATCTTGGAATGGGAATGCGGACGGAGCAGAACCTCAGCATGAGGCTCGCGCCGCGCATGATCCAGTCGATGGAAATCCTCCAGTTGCCGATCATGGCGTTGCAAGAGCGCATCCAGGCGGAACTGCAAGAGAACCCCGTATTGGAAATCAAGGAGCGCAAGGCCACCGAACCAGAAGGCCCCGCCGAGTTCAACCCCGATGCCCCGCTGAAGCACGACGAAACCGGCGACCTCGAGTTCAACCGGCTCGACGAACTCAATCGCGATTGGGGCGATCACTTCAACGAAGAACACCGCCCCAGCCGCTCGATGAGCGAAGAAGCCGGGGTGCGCAAGCTCGACGCGATGCAGAACATCACGACGGCCCCGCAGTCGTTGCAAGAACACTTGTCCGAGCAACTCGCGTACCTCGATCTCTCGCTCGAGCACCTGCCGATTGCGGCATTCGTGATTACGCACCTCGACGAGAACGGCTACTTGCTGGACCACGACGCAGATAATCGCAAGCCGATCCCAGTCGCCTTCGACGAACTCGCCCGCAACTACGAGGCGATCACCGGCACAGCCATCACCGTCATCGACGTCGAAGAAGCACTCTTTTCGATCCAAAAACTCGACCCCGCCGGTGTCGGCGCGCGCGACACGAAAGAGTGCCTGACGCTACAAGTCGACAATGAAACCGAACACGCGGACCTCGTCCGTACGTTGATCTCGCACCACCTCGAAGATGTGGCGCACAACCGCCTCCCCGCGATTCAGAAGAAAACCGGCAGCGACATCGAGACGATCAAAGAAGCGATCGAGATTCTGCGTCGGCTCGACCCGAAGCCCGGTGGAAAGTATGCCGCCGAAAGCACGCAATACGTCGTCCCCGATATCATCGTCACCCGCAACGACGAAGACGGTTTCGACATTCGCCTCACCGACGATTGGGTGCCGAACGTGCGCATCAGCAAGCGGTACATCGAGCTGTTCAAAGACAAAAGCTCGGACCCGAAAGCGCGCGAATACTTGAAGCGAAAGATCACTTCGGCAAGCTGGTTGATCGATGCGATCGAACAGCGCCGCAGCACGCTGACGAAAGTGACGCGGGAGATTATCAACCACCAGCGGGCGTTCCTCGATCGCGGGCCGGACCACATTCAGCCGCTGAAAATGGAACAAATCGCGGAGAAAGTCGGCGTCCACGTGACGACCGTCAGCCGCGCGGTCGACGATAAATGGGTCGAAACGCCACGCGGAGTGTTCCCGCTCAAGCGGTTTTTCGGCGGCGGAACGAAGAACGAACAGACCGGCCTCGATGTCGCGTGGGAGCGCATCAAACAGAAACTGCAAGAGATCATCGCCGACGAAAGCAAACAGAAACCGCTTTCGGACGAGGAGATCGTCGAGAAATTCAAACTCGCGGGCCTCACCGTGGCGCGGCGAACCGTCACGAAATATCGCGAAGCGATGAACATCCCCTCGTCGCGACAGCGCAAGGAATGGGCGGGGTGACATGTCGCTGGAACTCCTCGCGCAAATCGAAGTCATACGGCACGGCGGCGGCGCTGCGGCCATCGAGCGCCAACATCAGAAGCATCGCCTGACGGCGCGCGAACGAATCGCGAAACTCATCGATGCGGACACCCCGTTCTTCGAACTCGGCGTGTGGGCGGCGTGGCAGATGTACGCCGAATTCGGCGGCGCACCCTCGGCGGGCGTCGTTACGGGTATCGCGCAAATCTGCGGGCGACGGGTGATGATTATCGCGAATGATGCGACCGTGAAAGCCGGCGCGTTCTTCCCGATGACGTGCAAAAAAGTGCTGCGTACGCAGCGAATCGCACTCGAAAACCGCTTGCCACTCGTCTACCTCGTCGACTCAGCCGGGGTGTTCCTCCCTCTCCAAGATGAAGTCTTCCCCGATGAGGATGACTTCGGCAGAGTCTTCCGCAACAACGCGGTCCTCTCGGCGAAGGGCATCCCGCAGTTCGCCGCAATCATGGGGAACTGCGTCGCCGGTGGCGGCTATCTGCCGGTGTTGTGCGACAAGATTTTAATGACCGAAGGCAGCGGGCTGTACCTCGCGGGGCCGGCGCTCGTTAAGGCGGCCATCGGGCAGGTGATCGCACACGAAGACCTCGGCGGGGCCGCGATGCACGCCACGATTAGCGGGACGATCGACTATCGCGAACCGAACGACGAAGCGTGCCTCGCGCGCATCCGCAAGCTGATCGATTTTTTACCACTCGATGACATCGGCCTGTCACCGAAAGCGAAATTGCAACGCCACAACTTCGACAAATTCACGAACGGCAACGAGTACGACGTTCGCGACTTGCTAAATGGCATCCTCGATGACGGTACGTTCGACGAATATAAATCCGAGTTCGGCCAGACGGTCGTTTGCGGTTACGCGCGGCTCGGCGGGCGAGCCATCGGTGTCGTCGCCAACCAGAAAATGCGCGTGAAGCCCGCGAATGGCCCGCTCCAGTTCGGCGGCGTCATGTACGTCGATTCCGCCGAGAAAGCGGCCCGGTTCGTCATGGATTGCAACCAGACTCGCGTGCCGATTCTGTTCGTGCAGAACGTCAACGGCTTCATGGTGGGCCGCGATTCGGAACAATCGGGGATCATCAAAGCCGGCGCGAAGTTGGTGAACGCGATCGCGAATTCCGTCGTGCCGAAGATCACACTCATCACTGGTGGCTCGTACGGCGCGGGTCATTATGCGATGTGCGGGAAGGCGTTCGATCCGCGATTCGTGTTCGCGTGGCCGACGGCCAAATACGCCGTGATGGGCGGCGATCATGCCGCAAGTACGCTATTGGAAATTCAGATTCAGGCAATGAAACGCGAAGGGCAAACGCCCGACGTCGAGGAACTGACGCAGCTACGTCAGCAAGTCGTGGCCGCGTACGAAAAGCAAACCGACATCCGCTACGCCGCCGCCCGGCTCTGGGTCGATGCGATTATTTCGCCCAACGACACGCGGCCCACATTGCTCGAAGCCATCGCCATCGCCACCCGGCACGACGACGGCTTGCCCTTCCAAACCGGCGTGTTCCAAGTCTGAATTTTAGGCGTGGTTCAAGAAACGGTTCGCACAACGCTCATTCCGGGCGCAGGAACCGTCGTGTGTCGAAGACTCCACACGACCCTCAGCCGCAAAAGGTATACGTCCCTCGCTAGCGCGTCGGGCTAACGGGATCGGAATTGTTAGCCCGACGCGCTAGCGAGGGAGTCGTGGCGAGTCTGCGAGACGCGATGCGATCAGCCACAGTCATGTTTTGAAGACTCACCACAACCCTCAGTCTTTGCCGGTGGAAAACATAGGATGCGGACTCTGTTACCCACGTTTGAACCAACCCGAATTTTATTCTTCGTTCGCGGCCGTGGTGCGACCGAGTGCCACGTCGAACTCGCTGAGTAGCGGCACGAGCATCGCGGCAATTGTGAAGCCGAACGCGACCGTCAGCGAG
The DNA here is from genome assembly GCA_043780595.1 of Limnoglobus sp. Classification (GTDB taxonomy): domain Bacteria; phylum Planctomycetota; class Planctomycetia; order Gemmatales; family Gemmataceae; genus Limnoglobus. Next base: position 19,033 of record JAYWCL010000175.1, on the reverse strand, counting down.
ACAAACGGTACGAGGGGGTCGGCCGATTCGTTGGTGCCGGGCTTCGCGATGAGGATGTTCGTCACGCAATAGAACATCGCGAGCGGGCAAAGCGTGCTGCCAATCGTGATCGCCGACGATGGCCGATCCGCACTCAGCACCCACAACAACCCGCCGATACCCAGAACGAGGAACGAGATGAAGCTCAGCCACTGGTTGGCGAAACTGCCACCGTTGATGAGGATCAGGTAGATGCAAATCAGCGTGCCGACCGACAGAAAGAACACGGTGCCAAGCGTGTTGATGATCGCCATACGGCTGTTCGTGAGGCGAAGTGCCACGTGCAACCCGAGCACCAACGCGAACGAGAATAGCAGGAGAATCGCACCGATTACCGTGAGCATCGGTGCGAAGTTCGTCGCAAATCGCGCACCCATGCTGAGCGTATCCGGCGTCTTGGTGAGGACGCCTTCGAAAGCGTAAAACGCGGCCATGAGGATCGGCGGAACGATGAACTGCCAGGTGTTGTAGATCACGCCGAGGATTTTCCCGAAGACGAACTCGTACGGCGACACATCGGTTACGAGCAAGATATCGAGCGCCCCGCCATCGCGTTCGGAGGTAATCGAAGTGACGGCTTGTGCCGAAATCAGCAGCATACTCAGCACGGTGACTGGCACCAGGCCGTATGCCGCCGCGTAGGCCGCGCGGCCACCGGGTTGACGCAGTTCGGAATAGGCAAAGTAGACGATCAGCGCCAAAACGAGGCCATACGCGAGTTTGACCAAAAGCGGGCGTCGCCCGTAAGCGAGCGTCTTGATCTCCCGCCAGAGAATCGGGTTGTCGCCGACTTCGCGGACCGCACCCGGAGCAGCATGGGCTTTGGCGCGAAACGTCGAAAGTTCCTCCGAGTTTAGCCCCGCTTCGGGGTCGGCGGCTTGCTTCTCGCGTTGCATGATCGGCTCGCCACTCGGGTTCCACTTCCGCAGCTTCCAGATGCCGAGGCCGTTCAGAAGCAGGCACCACACCAGCATGACGAACGTGAAGCCGTACGCAGGGGGAATGCCGCTCCAACCGCTCGCGGGTGGGGTAAGCACCGATTGCATGACGATGAACGGATCGAGCCACGCCTGAACCACATTCCAGTTCACTTCTTGCGAAAGGTATGGCCCGAGAATGCCAACGCCCTGGCTGAGGCAGAAATAAAGTACGAGGCACAACACCGAGAGCGCGAGTGCCTGAAACGTGCGTTCCCGCCAGAGCGCGATCACCCCGCCGAGCGAGCCAGCCGCAAACGCGGACGCTCCGAGTACGAGCGCGCCCTGAATCACCTGCGAAGGGTCGATTCCGCCGAGTAACAGCAACATCGAAAGGATCGGCACGGTGGTCAATAACAGGGCCGCGAGTGGCAACAGGCTGCCGACGAGTTTGCCCAGTACGATCTCGTAATCGTACATGTCGGTGAGCAGCAGCAAAATGAACGTGCGGCGGTCTTTCTCTTGCGAAACCGTGCTGGCTGCGGAAAGTGCCGCGAAAAAAACGAGCAACATCAGTTCGACGTAAAGCGTGATCTGGAAGAGCATCAGGCCGAATCGGGCGGCCTCGCCGAGTGTGGCCGTGCGGGTGAAACCGATCGTCGCTTGCCACAGCGTGATGCCCAGAATCGCGATCAGACCGACGAGCGCAACGCGAGTAGGAAAGTGTCCCCGTTGACGCGGTACCGTTACGAGTTCCCGCATGAAGATCGGCCCGAGCACAGCGTATCTCCTCGTCATTTGCAGAGCGTTACTTCTGTCCGTTGTAGGACTCATTTCCCCATGCGGCGCGTGAACTGCGATTTCGCCGATAAACTAATCGAAACGGTCGCGAATCACGCCCACTCCTGGCAGGTGCATGCAAACCATCGTCGTCTCGCTCCACGGTTGCCCCACCGCGTGCTGGGGAATTTACGGCAACGAATTCTCTGCCACCCCGCACCTCGATCGCATCGCTGTCGATGGCATCGCCTTCGATAACCATTTCTCGGATAAACCCGATGCCGTCTCCGCACGAATCGCCTGGCGAACGGGCCTCGGATCGGGGCGCGTCGATTTGCTCGACACGCTGAATGCGTCGGGCGTAGTGACGGTGTTGGTCCGTGCGAACCGCGAAGCGAGCGATACACCCGGTTTCTACGCTGGCTGGCAGAAACAGTTCGACGCGAGGCCGAACCCCGATGATGACACGCCCACGACGGCGCTGTTGCAGATGTTGCCGCAGGTTCTCGAGGAGTTAAAATCGGCAACGTCGTTTCTGTTGTGGATCGAATGCGATGCGATGCTCCCGCCGTGGTTCGTGCCCGAAGGTGTGTTCGAGGTTTACGTCGAAGATCTCGTCGGCGAAACGGCACCCGATGAGTACATCGAGGCGATCATCCCGTGGGTGGACCCGTCGCCGGGGTGGACCGATACCGACGATTTCGATTCGTGGGATCTGCTCCACCGCAGCTTCGCCGCCGCCGTTACGGGGTTCGATGCGCAACTCGGCGAACTGTTCGCGCTGCTTCGCGAACGCAACCTCCACGAAACCGCTACGTGGCTCGTGACCAGCGACTACGGTTACCCGCTCGGCGAGCGCGGTTACACCGGGGCACATCGGCCATATCTGCACGAAGAGTTCGTTCACCTGCCGCTGATTATCCAGCTACCGAACGCGGAACATGCGGGGCTGCGGGTGTCCGACTTCACGCAACCTGCGGACATTTTGCCGACAATTCTGTCGTTGCTCAAGGTGGAAAATGCGGTGGGCATTGAAGGCTGCGTCTTGACCGCCCATTGGAACGGAACGCCACACGAACCGCGTACGTACGCTATCAGCGTTTGCGAAATCGACGGTTACGGCGAACGTGCCATTCGTACCGCCGACTGGACGTATATCGAACCGATGGGACACGCCGACGACGACGAACCGGTTCGGGAAGCGATGCTGTTTGCGAGGCCCGAGGATCGCTGGGAGGCGAACGACGTTCGCTCCCAGTTCCCCGATGTGACCGCGCAAATGCAGCAATTACTCGCGGATCATAGCCCCGGTGCTGCGGGTCGCAGTGGCGGTTGATGCGAGTTCGCACCCTTCACTTTCACTTTGCGGGAATAGACCTTGTCCCCGCAGGTCGCGTACATCACGTCGAAGTTTTCGCCGCCGAACGTCAGGTTCGAGACTTTCCCGTTCGGCGTCGGGATGATGCCATTCACGCGACCGGCTTGATCGCAGAACTGAATGCCCAACCGCGTTGCCACGTACAAACGCCCGTCCTTATCGACGCGCATTCCGTCGGCACCGCTGTCATCGGCAGTATCGGGAACGTGCAGGTGGTAGTATTTCTGCTTGTCCTTCAGGCTGCCATCGGGTTGAACCTGGTAGCTGAACACCCAGTGCGTGCGGCTATCGGAAACGTACAGCAGCGTTTGGTCGGGCGACAAACAGATGCCGTTCGAGAACTTCAGGCCCGAATCGACTTCCTTCGATTTACCCGCTTTATCGACGAACAGAATCTTGCTCGGCGACTTGCCATCCCAGCCCGGCACGGTGACGAACATGCCGCCATCGTGCCGCACGACGATGTCGTTGCCGCGGAAACCCTCGGCAATCAACGTCGATTTACCTTCCGCATCCCACGCCAGCACGCCGTTGCTTTCGGTCGAATTCGCGTAAATGCGGCCATCCGGCCCGAATGCCTGCCCGTCGCCGCGTTTCGAGTTTTCGAGGAACACAACGGGCTTACCCGCCGCATCGATCTTGTACGTCTTGTTGCTACCGACGTCGTTGAAATAGACTTCGCCCTTCGCGTTTACGGCAGGGCCTTCGGTGAACTTGTAGCCTTCGCCGACGAGTTTCCAGTTCTCGCCGGGAATCAGAATCTGCTTCAATTGCGGGGAACCGAGGCCCGTTTTGATCGGCGTCGGGTGATCCTTCCAGAGCCATTTCATCGCTTCGGGGAAGATTTCGGTGGCATGTTGGCCGTTGTGCCCGCCGGTGCCCCATTTGTGTTCGACTTCGTAACCGGCGAACGTCAATGATCGTTCCATCTCCTGGTTCGCCATCCACCAATCGCCACCGTAGGCGTTGTTGTCGGCGGAGCCATCCTGAAGGAAGACCCGCAACGGCTTCGGTTCGACTTTACGGATCAGCGTCGGGTAGTTGTGGCCGCCGCGTAGGCCGACGTACGTGCCGATCGAACTGAACACGCGACGAAACTCGTCGGGGCGCTCCCAAGCAGCGGTGAACGCACAAATCGCCCCGCTACTCGCACCCGCGATGCAGCGATCGTTGCCATCCTTCGATAGAAGGATCGCACGGCCATCGATGGCGGTTCGCTTCTCGACATCGGGCAGAAGTTCTTCCAGCAAGAATCGTGCGTAGTTGTCGCCGAGGCCATCGTATTCGTAGCTGCGGTTGAAGCGGTCGAGTGCCGTCTTCGGGTCGGCGGCTTTCACGCGGCCGTGCATAATGAACACGCCAATCGTGATGGGCATCGCCTTTTCCGCGATCAGCTTATCGAAGACTTCGGGTGCCTTGTACTGGACGCCGTCTTGGCAGATAAACACGCAGGCGGGCTGTTTCGCGTCGTACTGCTTCGGCACGTACACCCAGTAATCGCGATAAGTACCGGGGAAGATTTTGCTATTCTCGAAGCTGTATTTGGTGACTTCGCCCTTCGGCACGTCGGCAGCAAAGAGCGGGCTGCACGCGAACGTGCAGAGGACAATGAGGGTCGATCGGAATCGCATATTGGTTCCTTACGCATCGCGGAAAGTGGGTGGGGAGAACACGGTTCGATTGTATGAAAGCGCATCGACAGGAAACCTTCGGCTTGGACAGCGACGATGCGATCCTTCAATGCCAAATCTACCGTACCGCTTCGCGAGACTTCCATTCGGCGCGTTCTTCGAGGTACCACTTCACAGTCTGCATGAGTCCTTCTTCAAACGTCACCATCGCTTCGTAGCCGAGGTCGACGCTCGTTCGGCGCAAATCGGCTTTGGAAAATCGCACATCGCCCGTGCGGGTTGGGGTGAAGATCGGATCGAGTCGCTTACCCAGAATCGCGTTCAACCCTGCCACCAGGTCGAGTACCGTCACGGTTCGCCCCGTGCCGACGTTGTAGACTTTCCCGGAAATCTCCGGCACTTCCGCCGCGCGTTCGAGTGCAGCAATCGCGTTGCCGACGTAGGTAAAATCGCGGGATTGTTTGCCATCGCCCTGCACTGTCGGGCGTTCGCCGCGTGCCATCATTGCCGTGAATAGCGCGATCACGCCGGAGTACGGGCTGTCGTCGCGCTGGCGCGGGCCGAAGATGTTGAAGAAGCGAAGGCGCACGGTTTCGATGCCATAAGTGGCCGCGAACGCCTGCATGTAAAATTCGCCCGCGAGTTTCGCCGCCGCATACGGCGACTTCGCAACGGGCAGCATATCTTCGGTCTGGCCGACTTCGGCAGTGTTTCCGCCGTACGCGCTCGAACTCGCCGCATACACGACGCGTCGTACGCCGACTTTCCGTGCGGCATCGAGCAAGTTCAGCGTGCCCGTCGCACAGGCCGCGTGCGACACCGCCGGAGTTTCGACGCTCCGCGCGACCGAGGCGAGCGCCCCGAGGTGATACACCACGCCGACGCCACGCATCGCCCGCGCGATCGCCGCCGGATCGGTGAGGCTGCCTTCGACGATGTCGATGTCGTTGTGGAAATTTTCGAGATTGGAATGCAAGCCGGTGCTGAAATCGTCGAACACGCGAACGGGTCGGTTCTGCCGCACGAGACTCTCGACGAGGTGCGATCCAATAAAACCCGCGCCACCCGTGATCAAACTGAGTTCGCCCATGAACCCTCTCCCCAAATTTTGTCGATTCGGCATCAGTGGGGCGAGTCTACCCAAATCGGCAAGGCGGTGTCTAGGGGGAGTGGCGCAGCGTTGCAGATGATGCTATTGCGTCAGTAAAGGCGCACTTTGCGGCACAACCGAGCGTTTCGCACGGCACCCTTTACTTCGCAAATATCCCCTTGCGACCGCGTCCGTGTCTGAAACAATAGAATTTCGTGTGACGCACTCTCTTCTGGCGGACGATGAGCTACTCGCTAATCACCATCTGGTACGAACGGACCCGGTTTCTACCGGCGATCTTTGCCGTGGCATTTAGCGCTATCCTGATCGCGGTGCAGTGCGGCCTCGTCATCGGTTTGCTGTCGATGATGTCGCTACCCGTCGACAAAGCCACCGCCGATGTGTGGGTCGGTTACCCCGGCGTGCGGAGCGTCGATCTTGGCCAACCGCTACCCGAACGCTGGGTCAGTCGCGTGGCCGATCAACCCGAAGTCGAACGCACCGAAACGTCGGTGATCGGCTTCTCGATGTGGACGCCGGTGTCGACATTTCAAACCCCCGGCACGCCGGAACCGGTAACGATCGTTGGCACGCGGCTCGAACGCGATTCGCTCGGTGCCGTCGAATGCCTCCGCGATTCGCCGGATATTCAAGCCGCACTCACCGAACCGTTCTCCGTCGCCGTCGACGAATCCGAACTGGGCCGACTGAGTATTTCCGGCGTCGGGGATCGTGCGGAAATTTTGGGTAAGCGCGTGAAAGTGGTCGCACTGGTGAAGGGCTACAAGAGTCTCGGTGGGCCGTATGTGTTCTGCTCGATCGACACCGCCCGCGTGCTGATGAAGTATTTTCCGGGGCAAGTCACGTACATTTTGGCGAAGTGCAAAACCCTTGAAGACGCCGAGCGCGTGACCGCGAGATTGTCGCAATACACGCAACTCAGCGCCTTCACGCACGATGAATTTTCGCACCGTTCGCGAATGCACTGGCTAACGACGACGAAGGCGGGCGTCGCGGTCGGCTTCACGGCATTGCTCGGGTTGCTCGTCGGTGCGGTCGTCACCAGCCAGACGCTCTACGCAGCCACGGCGGCCTCGCAACGCGAGTTTGCTACACTCCGCGCAATGGGCATTCCACGTTGGAGGTTGCAGCTTTCGGTGCTGATGCAATCGTTCTGGGTGGGGATGTTCGGCATCCTCGTTGCCGCGCCGATCTCGTTTATCCTTGCGGAAGCAGCGAACCGCGTCGGTACGCAAGTGCAGTTACACCCGCTCGTTCTCGGTGCGTCGGCACTCATCACCATGGTCATGGCGATCGGCTCCGGGCTGGCGGCACTCCGCTCGTTCCAGAACGTCGATCCCGCACACAACATCCGCTAACCCACGGTGCCCCGATGGCCGATGGCCGACGATTCCCGAAGTTCACCACGCTGTTCGGCCTGCTCCTCCTCGGCGGCTCGATCGGCGCGGCGGCGTATTTCTACAACCGCAAACCGCCCGACGTTGTGCCGACGGGACCATCGCTGAGCAACCTCGATGTCGTCTGTTCGGGCCGCGTCGATTCGGAAAAACTCGTCGTCTCGCTCGATCCATCGCAACCCGGTCGCGTCGAGTCGGTCCTCGTTTCCGAGAACGCACTCGTGAAGAAGAATCAGGAGATCCTGAAACTCGACGCGGCGCAATATCTGATCGCGGTTCGCGAAGCCACCAATGGCGTGTTGGCGGCTCAGATCGAAATCGATGCGGCCGGCCAACGCTTTAAACAGCATCCGTCGCTGATCGTTTTGCAAGAAAAGAAACTCGCTTCCGCGATCAACGAAGCGAGCGCGAACGAAGACCGCTTAACCCAGATGCGCGAGCAAGCGAGCCTGAGCGGGCAACTGACGAAGTCCGACATCGACGCCGTCGCCGCACGTGTGAACAGCCTGAAAATCCTCGTCGATGTGGAGAAAATTCAACTCGAAAACTTGAAGGCACTCGACCCGAATCTCGAAGTGCGGGCCGCGAAAGCGAAGAGCGATGCCGCCCAACTGAACCTCGATCGGGCGAACAAAGCCGTCAACGACTGCGTGCTGCGCGCCCCATCCGATGGCACGATTTTGCGGTTGCAAACGTCGCCCGGTGCCACGCTCGCGCCGGGTTCGCCGATGCCATCGGTCGTGTTCGCGCCATCGGGGCCACTAATCGTTCGTGCGGAACTCGAGCAAGGCGGCCTCGGTCGCGTTCGCGTCGGCATGAAGGCCAAAGTCCGCGACGATGCTCGCGTCGATTCGCCAATCTGGACTGGCCGCGTCAAGGAAATCGCCGGCTGGGTGGCCTCGCGTCGCTCGATCGTTTTTGAACCCGGCGAACTCAACGACGTCCGCACGACCGAAGTGATTATCGAACTCGACCCCTCAACCGAACGCCTCTGGATCGGGCAGCGAATGCAGATCCGCATCAGCAACGAGTAGCGAACGGTTTTGTAAGCCCGACGCGCCAGCGCGCCAGCTAGCGCGTCGGGCTAACGGGAATGCAGACCGAACGGTTATGTTAGCCCGACGCGCCAGCGAGGGAAACACGCGAAAATGCACGCCATCGCAGAAACGATAACAGCTAACGGGATTAGATTATTAACGTGCCACTCACCAGGTTTCAAAGAGGTCGACCTATGCCTATTCGCAGATTAATCGGCTCACTGTTGGTGGTTGTGTGCGGTGTGCTGTTCGTGTCGTCGCGTGCCGATGATGCGAAAATGCCTGTCACGCAAGCTTCGTTCGATGATACGGTACGCCCGCTTCTGAAGGCGTATTGCCTCGGGTGTCATTCGACGAAGTCGAAGAAGGGCAGCCTCGACCTCGAGCGGTTTGCCATACTTGCCGACCTTCGCGGCGACGTGAAGCCGTGGCTCGGGATGATCGAACAGATCGAAACTGGCGAGATGCCACCCAAAGACAAACCGCAACCGACGGCGCTCGAAAAGAAACGCCTGACGATGTGGGTACGCAGTTTTCTCGATGGCGAAGCCGTGGCAAAATCGGGCGACCCCGGTGCCGTTCCCGCACGCCGACTGAGCAATGCGGAGTACGATGCGACGATCCGCGACCTTACGGGCGTCGACCTGCGACCGACCCGCGAGTTTCCCGTCGATGGCGCAGCGGGCGAGGGTTTTACGAACGCGGCCGAGGCGCTGACCGACATTTCGCCTACGCTGCTTTCTAAGTACATGGCGGCATCGAAGGAGATCGCGAATCGTGCGGTGTTGCTGCCGAGCGGCTTCCGCTTCTCCCAGGGCAAAACGCTTCGCGACTGGAGCGACGAAAGCACCGCGAAACTACGGCAGTTTTACGCGCAATTCGCAGCCGGCGACGGCAAGACACCGATCGCGGCCCACATCCTTGCAACCGTCAAACATCGCGACGCCCTGCTCAGCGGACGTTCCACGACGAAGCAAGTCGCGGCACTCGAAACGCTGAATGCGAAGTATTTTGATGCCGTCTGGACTGCACTCACTGACAAGGCATCGTCAGTGACGCTCGATGCGATTCGAACGAAGTGGCAGGCGGCCGCCGAGAAGGATGTCCCCGCTATTGTGGTGGAAATTGCGAAAGTGCAGGCGACGCTGTGGAAGGTCGTGCAGGTCGGCAGTTACAAGCAAGATGCGGGCAAAGGCTACGCCGAAAGTTTTAGTCGTCAGGTGCCGAGCGATGCGGCTACCGATGGCGAGAAAGCGGCGTTCCGCGCGGTGTTCCCGATGTTCATCTGCTTCCCGCAAGTCATCCCTACCGATGAAGTCGTCTGCCTGAAAATGTTCCACCGCGAAGACGAACCACTCGTGCGACTTTTCTTAAATCCCGAACAAACGAAGGAACTCGAACGGCTCTGGGCGGAGCATCGCTTCATCAGTCGGCAACCGGTGGCGGAGTTCGCGTATTTGCCGCAGTTCATCGGCTTCGTGACGCAAGATCAGCCGAAGGCAATGGTGACCTTTTTTGAAAGCTTGAAACCCGCATTTCAGAAACGTGCGGAGACGTTCCTCGCCGAAGAAACGGCCGCGATCCCGTATCAACTCGATGCCTTGCTCGCGTTCGCACCCAAGGCGTATCGCCGACCGTTGCAAGCGAACGAAGCGAAAGCGTTGCGCGAACTGTACGCGACGATCCGCAGCAAAGGCGTACCGCACGACGAGGCGTTCCGCAACGTCTTGGCCCGCGTGCTGGTATCACCTGCGTACCTGTTTCGCATCGAGAAAGCCCCTGCGGGCAAAGCCGCCGGCGCGATCGACGACTGGGAATTGGCCACTCGGCTGAGCTACTTTCTGTGGTCGTCATCGCCCGATGAAGAACTGCGAACCCTCGCGGCGGCGGGCACACTTCGCGACCCGAAAATCTTGGCCGCGCAAGTGCAACGAATGCGGAACGATCCGCGAGTCCGGTCACTCGCCATCGAGTTCGGCACGCAGTGGATTCACGTTCGCGGCTTCGATGAACTCAAGGAAAAGAACGAGGCACTGTTCCCCACGTTCGACGAGAAATTGCGTAAGGCGATCTACGAGGAATCGATCCTTTTCTTCCAGGATTTCTTTCAAGCTGACAGGCCAGTGTCACACCTTTTGAATGCCGACGCAACCTACCTGAACGACACGCTCGCGAAACATTACGGCATACCGGGTGTGAGTGGGCCGGAGTGGCGTCGCGTGAGTGGCATTCGCAAGTATGGCCGTGGCGGGTTGCTCGGGTTGGCGAGCGTGCAAACGAAGGAAGCCGGGGCTTCGCGGACGAGTCCGATTCTGCGCGGGAACTGGATCGTCGAGACGTTGCTCGGCGAGAAACTGCCGAAGCCGCCGCCGAACGTGCCGAAGCTGCCGGAAGAGGAAGGCGGGGCCGACAAATTGACGATGCGGCAACTCGTGGAACACCACACGAAACTGCCCGAGTGTGCGACCTGCCACCAGCGGATCGACCCGTTCGGCTACTCGCTGGAAAAGTACGACCCGATCGGCCGCTTCCGCGAAAAGGATTTCGGCGGACTACCCGTCGATGCAAAAGCCAAGCTCAAGGACGGCACCGAATTCGACGGCATCGACGGGCTACGCACGTACCTCCTGAACAACAAGCAAGACGTAATCGTTCGCCTGTTCTGCCGTCGCTTACTCGGGTACGCACTCGGCCGCGCGACGTCACTATCCGACACCGCACTCATCGACGAAATGGTGGCCACCATGAAAGCCAACGATGGCAAGATCTCGTTCGCGGTGCAAGCCATCGTCCGTAGCCCACAGTTTCGGATGGTACGCGGCGGTGAATTCGGGGAGTAATTTGTCCTAATGAATCATAACGAATTCACAAACTCGGCGATGCGACAGTGCTCGTTGCTACTGTTTGTCGCGACGCCATCTGAAGAGCAAGAGTTAGAGAATGTTGTCCGCAAGCACGACTTACTGTTTGAAATGAATAAGCATCCCACGCTCGGTGAATACCATTGGCTGGGAATCGTAGGGAATGAAACGGTCATCGCGATCCGACCGGTGCGGGAACGCGCTCGTATTGTAATGGGCGAGATGGGGCGACTCGGGTCTGCGGCAAGAGGAATTCGGTTCCGCGAAGCGACCGGTGCGATAGGAATCGTTCAGGTCGGGATGGCTTTCGGGATCGATTCCACTAGCCAAAAACTCGGCGATGTCTTGGTATCCACCTCACTTATCCCGTACGACAACAGAATCGTTAAGGCTGCTCATTCAAATTACATCACGGATTATTCGCAAGCCAACAGGCAAGACGCCCGCCCTGCACTCGTCGAGTTGTTTCGTAAAGAACTGAGACGAGGAAATCGTTCTTTCGGCGTACATGTCGGTGCGATGCTCTCCGGCGCGGCGCGGATTCAGAGCCGCGTCTTTCGCGATGAATTGGTGATGGGCGTTCCAGACGGCGACGACGCAATTGTCGGTGGTGAAATGGAAGGTGTCGGACTACTCGCAGCCTCGACCTCCGCCGACGATCCGATCTGGTGCGTTGTGAAAGGAATTTCGGATTTCGCTGACGAAGAGCGTGATGCCGCGATCGCAACAGCCCGTTCTATTGCCTGTCGGAATGCTGCGGAGTTTGTTCTGTCCGCTCTGTTGAACGACGCGATAAATTGATAAGATTCTTTAAGGAGAAGAATGATGCCAACCCTTTATGACATATTGAATGAACCTCCGGTAACGGCTCCCCTTCACCCTCGACTGCGGAATTGGACGCAACGGATCAATGATGGAACAAAAATCGAGCTAGAAGTGTTCAGGCCCGAAATCGCGTTTGGCATGGCACCGAGCGAACTCTGTCTCCATTTCACGGAACCCGGCAAATCGAAATCAGGTGATATTCTGGCTTGGGACGACGACCTGAACGCGGGTCTGATCGTTCTCAAAGTGCGAGCGATTGATGTTACGAATGAAGCCGAACGATTTGCTCTCGGGCTTCGAGCCGCGTTCCGGAAAATCGAACGGGACTTTGGGGACGGTTACTTCAACTCTGTATTCCACGAACTCGTTACGACGGGCGGATTAGCATTCGAGCCAGACATTGCTGAGATTGTCAAGTACGTTCATACCATACAACCGAACCGCGATGGCAAGAACTATGACCTGTGCCGGGAAATGATTCAAGATGCGATCATCGGGCGGATGTACGAATTGAATCACATGCTTGGCTACCAAGTAAATGAAGCGAGGACGATACTCTTTTCTGCACTCGCTCGTTACCTCGATGTGCGATTTTCTGTCAGCAACCGACGAAAACTCGGCTTACTTTGAAAAGTGATATTATGAAACATCCCCTCGCGCGTCGTACGTTCCTTCGCGGTCTTGGCGTGACGATGGCGCTGCCGTGGCTCGAATCGGTTCCGGTTTGGGGAGGCGACAAATCCTCCGAGCCGCCGGTTCGATTTGCGTGTTTGTTCTCCGGTAATGGCTTCCATAAAGACGAGTGGTGGGCCAAGGGCGAAGGCAAAACGATGCAGTTGGGCAAGGTGCTCGAACCGCTGTTGCCGCATCGCGAGAAGTTGTTGTTCCTGCGGGGCCTCTACAACGAGCAAGCCCTGATCGGTGGTATTCACAGTTGCCAAACGGGGAACTTGCTGACCGGTGCGCATCTCGCACCGGCGGGCGAAATCAAGTCCGGCATTAGCGTCGATCAACTGATTGCCGAGGCGATCAAGGGACAGACGAAAGTGCCGAGTCTGGTACTGGGTACCGAGCCGTCGATCGCGGCGATTCACAAAAATTACTCGATGATCTACAGTTCGCACATCTCGTGGAGTTCTGCAAGCACGCCGACGCCGCTCGAACTCTACCCAGCACTCGCCTTCGACCGCCTATTCCGCGATGAAGTCGGCAAGGCCGATCAGAGCGTTCTCGATGCGGTGATCGACGACACGCGCGGTTTGCGAGACCGCGTGAGTAAGGCAGACCAACGGCGGCTGGACGAATATCTTTCTTCGGTTCGCGAAGTCGAACGGCGGATCGAACAAGCCGGGAAAGCGGGACGGTTGCAGGGGTATCGGCCCACGCTGTTGAAGCCCGACATGCCTCGGCCCGCCGATGGCATCCCGCAAGATATCGATCAACACATGCGGCTGATGTGCGATATTCTCGTATTGGCGTTCCGCACCGACACCACGCGAGTTTGCACGTTGAAACTCAACAACGATCACTCGGCCTTGCGTTTCCCGCACCTGAAGGTGGACTACATGATCCACCACTTACTTTCGCATACCGATAATGCCGACTGGCTAAAGGTGAATCAGTTCTTCATGACGCAGATGGCCTACATCGCCGAGAAACTCGATGCCGTGAAGGAAGGCGACCGCACGCTGTTGGACAACAGTATGATCTTGTACTGCTCGAGTATGATGACCGGTGCGCACAATAACGATCAACTGCCAGTGGTGATGCTCGGAAGTGGCGGCGGCAAAATCAAAACGGGCCGCATCGTCGATTACACCGGTAAGCCGAATCGCAAGATGTGCAGCCTGTATCTATCGCTAATGGACAAAGTCGGCGTTCGCCCCAAGAGCTTCGGCGACTCGAGCCAACCCCTCGCTGAGATTTAATTAACAGATGTTCGCTGAGATTTGCCTCAAACAATTTGTGGCAAATCTGGCTCGTTCTCCCACCCGCGTTCCAACTCATCCATTTCCGCCAAGACTTCCTCAGTCGTACTGCACTTGCCTGCTGCCAGTTCTTCGAGGGCTTCCCGCCGCACGGCTTCGTGCAATGGCTTCGCCGATTCGAGATCGTCTTCAGGCACTCGTTCTTTCTATTTTCGGCTCCTCGGTTAAGCGTGATTGCAACGCATCGCTAACGAAAACGCCCGCCGTTCTGGCGGGCGTTTCGTTTTGTCGCGATGCGGTTTACTTGATAAACAGCATTTCGCGGTAGGTTGGCAGTGGCCAGAGGTCGTCGGCGACCATCGTTTCGAGGGCGTCGCCGTGCGTGCGAAGTTCTTCCATTTTCGACACGACGCTTTCCTTCATGTACTTCGCGTGGCTGTACGTGTCGCCCGTTGCGGAGTGATCGGCAGCGTGTTCGAGTGCCTTGATGGCAGCCTGGAACTTGTTGATCGTCGTCACTAACGTCTTCAATTCTTCGAGTTGCGTACCGACATCGACACCGGCCGCCTTGGTGGCGTTCACGGACCCAGCGACTTCGCTTTGGTGACGCATTGCAGCAGGCAGGATCATCGTCTTCGCCATGTGAACCATCATGTTCGCTTCGATGGCGATCTCTTTGACGTACTTCTCGCTGAAAATCTCATAGCGACTGTACAGTTCCTTCTCGGTCAGCACCTTGTACTTGGTGAACAGTTCGATGCTCGCCTTGCTGATCACTTGCGGAATCGCTTCCACGGTGGTCTTCAGGTTCGGCAGCCCACGCTTCGCGGCTTCGGCGTGCCATTCTTCAGAATAGCCGTTGCCGTTGAAGATGACCTTCTTCGATTCCTTCAAGATTCCAGGCAGCAAATCTTGAATCGCCTTGTTGAGCGTCTTGCCGCCCTTCACATCGGCTTCGAGCTTCGTCGCGATGAAGTCGATCGATTCGGCCACGATCGTGTTCAGCACGGTGTTCGGTCCACCGATGCTGAACGCACTGCCTACGGCGCGGAATTCGAACTTGTTGCCGGTGAAAGCGAACGGCGAGGTGCGGTTGCGGTCGCCCGCATCGCGGGGCAGTTTCGGCAGCACGCTGACGCCGACTTCCATGTAGCCGCCCTGTTTCGTGCTCTTCAAATCGCTGCGTTCGAGTTGATCCATGATGTCTTGAAGCTGGTCGCCGAGGAAGATCGAGATGATCGCGGGCGGGGCTTCGTTGGCACCGAGGCGGTGGTCGTTTCCGGCCGAGGCCACGCTGACGCGGAGCAGTTCCGGATACTTGGCCACGGCCCGAATCACCGCGACGCAAAACACGAGAAACTGTGCGTTATCGTGCGGGTTGTCGCCGGGGTTCAGCAGGTTCTCGCCGGTGTCGGTGGACATCGACCAGTTGTTGTGCTTGCCCGAACCGTTGATGCCGGCGAATGGCTTTTCGTGAAGCAAGCAGACGAGGCCGTAGTTCTCGGCGGTTCGCCGCATGACGTCCATCGTCAGTTGGTTGTGGTCGGTGGCGAGGTTACTGTCTTCGTAGATCGGCGCGATTTCGTACTGGCTCGGCGCGACTTCGTTATGGCGGGTTTTCACCGGGATGCCGAGCTTGAACATCTCGGTTTCGCAGTCGGCCATACAGGCGATGACGCGCTCGGGAATCGTGCCGAAGTATTGGTCTTCGAGTTCCTGGCCCTTCGGGGGTTTCGCACCGAACAGCGTTCGCCCGCAGTTGATGAGGTCCGGGCGGGCGTACAGGAAATTCTTGTCGATCAGGAAGTATTCTTGCTCGGGGCCGACGGTCGTGTAGACGCGCTTGACGTTGTTGTGACCGAACAAATGGATGATGCGGATCGCCTGACTCGACAGTGCTTCCATACTGCGAAGCAGCGGCGTCTTCTTGTCGAGGGCTTCGCCGGTCCACGAAACGAACACGGTCGGAATGACGAGCGTAGCGCCGTTCGGCGTTTCGCGAATGTAGGCGGGGCTAGTCGGATCCCAACCGGTGTAGCCACGTGCCTCGAACGTGGATCGCGTGCCGCCGCTCGGGAACGAGCTTGCGTCCGGTTCGCCCTTCACGAGTTCGTTGCCGCTGAACTCGGCGAGTGCGGTGCCATCGCCACACGGCGACAAAAACGAATCGTGCTTCTCGGCGGTCAACCCGGTCAACGGTTGGAACAGGTGCGTGTAGTGCGTGGCACCGTGTTCGATCGCCCAATCCTTCATGGCACTCGCGACGGCGTCGGCAATCGCGGGGTCGGTGAGTTGCGCACCGAGTTTGATCGTCTTTTGCAGTGCTTTGAAGATCGGCTTCGGCAGGCGGGCTTTCTGCTCGGCTTCGTGGAACACGTTGCTGCCGAACATGTCCTTCAGTTCGAGACCTTTGAATTCGATTCGATTCAGATAATGCACGGTCGTGGCGATCGTTTGAATCGCCTGTTGACGGGCAGTGGCCATTGCGTGTGAATCTCCGAGTAGACGGGAGTGCGGCACCCCAACGGTTGTGGACCGATCCCTACGCGGCATCGCGGCGGCCGGGGGTACGGCCGTATTGAGGGAAGTCCGGGAGAGGATTCCAGAGTTTATAAGAGCCGCAAGAGCGTTGGCAAGAATGCAGCCGATGCGAAAGATCGCGAAAACCATAGGGCAGATCGTGCGTGCGGTTTCTATCATCACTTCATGATCTCCGTATCGATCTCCAACCCATACGAGCAAACGCTCAATTTCCCCGTCCTCAAGGATGCGGCCCGCGCCGTTCTTACGGGCGAAGGTATCGCCAATGCGAAGGTGACGCTCGCGTTCGTGAACGATCCGCACATTCATCGGCTCAACAAGCAGTTTCTCGAACACGACGAGCCGACCGACGTGCTGACGTTCCCCTATTCGGATAAGGGATCGAAGAAGATCGAAGGCGATGTCGTGATTAGCTACGAGACGGCGGCCGAGTACGCCGCCGACCGCGAGCACAGTCTCGAACTGGAACTGCTACTGTACGTCGTTCACGGCTGCTTGCACTTGTGCGGGTACGATGATACTTCGGCGAAAGCCGAGAAGATCATGCGGAAGAAAGAGCGCGAATACCTCTCGAAACTGGGCCTCCCGGATATTGCGAACTGAATATGATTCCACAAATATCGGCACCCGATGTGAAGGCCGCAATCGACGCGGGCCATTCGATTTACTTGCTCGATGTGCGACAGCCGAACGAACATGAATATTGCCAGCTTGCGGGCAGTACGCTGATTCCGCTCGGCGAACTGTCTCAACGGCTCGACGATGTCGAACCACCGGAAGGTGCGCTCATCGTGGTCTATTGCCATCACGGCGTGCGTAGCCTCAGTGGGGCCGCGATTTTGCAACACGCGGGCCGTACGAACGTGGCGTCGATGTCCGGCGGCATCGAAGCCTGGAGCCTGTTAGTCGATTCAAGTGTGAAACGCTATTGAACGAACTGGAGTCATCATGTTTCGCGTACTCTCCCTCGTGCTCGGTCTGTTGATCTTGTCCCCCACAATTCGCGGTGCGGACATTCGCCATGCGTTCCTTGCAACTGGCGGGCAGACGTTCATTCTGGACGAATCCGGCAAGGAAATCTGGAGTTATCCCGAAGCGACGCGCGATGGCTGGGTGTTGCCGAGTGGGAACATCTTGCTCGCGGTCGGCAAGGGGAAGAAGTATCCCGGTGGAGCCGTCGTCGAAGTCGATCGCAAAGGCTCGGTCGTGTTCGTGTTTCCGGGCACGCAGAGCGAAGTCAACACCATTCAACCTTTAGCGAACGATATCGTGCTGCTCACCGAAGCGGGCAACAAACCGCGGTTACTCGAAGTCGACCGTAAGAAAAACATCGTTGCCGAAGTGCCGCTGCAAGCGCAGACGAAAGACCACCACCTTCAGACGCGGATGGCACGCAAACTGGCGAACGGAAATTACCTCGTTCCGCAACTGCTCGACCGCGTCGTGCGGGAGTACGACCCGGCTGGCAAAATCGTCTGGGAAGTCAAAACTCCACATATGCCTTTCACCGCGATTCGCCTGCCCGATGGCCACACGCTCATCGGCTGCACGCTCGGCAACCTCGTGATTGAAGTCGATGCGGCGGGCAAGGAAGTCTGGCGCGTCACCAACGACGACCTCGAAGGCAAGCCGATCAACGACGCCTGCGGCGTGCAACGTCTGGCCAACGGCAACACCGTCATCACCAGCCATCACGCCACGAATGGCCAAGTGAAACTGACCGAAATCACACGCGAGAAAAAGATCGTCTGGAAGCACACCGACGAGCGAAAGGCCGGCATCCACCACTTCCAGATACTCGACGAAAACGCAAAACCGCTAGCCGAGAATCATCGGTAGACCCGAGTGATTTGTTAGCCCGACGCGCTAGCGAGGAAAACCCATATGAAGGCACGCGATTCCACAAATGATAACAATCTCTTGCTGTCGGGATTGTTGCCCTGGCGGGTTTGTTACGATCCCTCGCTGGCTAACTGGAAAACCCACGAAAGTGGTCTGCTATGTCTTTCGCCATCTTTACAACATGGACGACTTACGGCACATGGCTTCCCGGCGACGACCGCGGATGGTTCGATCCTTCTGTTGGGCTGGGCAGACCCGATGCACTACAGATGCGTCAAGCGACATTGATGATGACTGAAGACGCCGTTGTTCTCGATCTCATCCAACGTCAGATCGTCGACCGGATTATCGTCGAACACTGCCGTATTCGCGGCTGGAAATTGCATGCGGTGAATTGCCGCAGCAATCACGTGCATGTGCTGCTATCTGCAAAACGCGAATTGAAATTCCCCGCGAGCAGTTGAAAGCGTGGTGTACTCGTAATCTAAAGCCAACGGTTCCTCAGAGGGAAAAGTGGTGGACCGAACGTGGCTGGGATGTGTACGTCGATCACGAAGAATCGATGCAAACAATCGCAGAATATATACGGAATCAATAGGCGTTTGTTACGATTCCTCGCTAGCGCGCCTGGCTAACAATCCGATCTTGTTAGCCCGACGCGCTAGTGCCACAACTTGCAATTAACGACCCACGTATTTCGCTTGTTTTCACGGGAATTCCCGCAAATTCTGTGGCAGATCATTTGC
>JAYWCL010000174.1:0-2984 GCA_043780595.1 Limnoglobus sp. | reverse complement strand
TACATGAAAAACCAGTTGCCTCTGCCGGGCAGTACCGTTTCGAGCCGAGCCACGGTGATCGTGAAGCTGCCCGCCGATGCCAAACTATTTGCGGAAGGTCGCCCGCTAACGTTGACGAGTGCGGAACGGTCGTTCGTGACGCCCGAATTGCCGACCGGCCGCGAGTATTCGTACACGTTCCGCGTCGAGTACGAACGCGGTGGCCGCACGCTTTCGGAAACGCAAAAGGTCAACGTGCAGGCAGGCAAGACGGCTAACTTGGAGTTCAACGATCTCGTTCTCGGGGCCGCACCGAAGGCGAACAACAGCACGCCGACAGCGACCGTGAAATCCGGGGCGTACCCGACATCGAAGCCGACGGCACCCGCCGCGATGCCGAGTTCGGAACGTGCCCGCATCACCGTGAAAGTGCCCGAAAATGCCACGCTTTACATCGACAACCGCAAAAACGAATCGAACGGCACCGTACGCGAGTTCACGACGCCCGCAGTGCCCGCCGGTCGCGATTTCTCGTACACGATGGCACTCGAAACGATGAAGGATGGTCGTCCCGAACAGTTGACGCAGAAGGTGATCTTTCGCGCTGGCGAGATCGTCACCGTCGATCTCACCACTCCGCCCAACACCGCAGATCGTCGAGCATCGAATTAGTTTTGCCGAAGGCTGCACGAAGTCATCCCTTCACGCAGGCCCGGTTTTCGGATACACTGAGAGACTGACAAATTGTGTCGCAGGAAGTATCCGCAAATCAGCCTTCGTAGCTCAGGGGATAGAGCATCGGTTTCCTAAACCGAGGGTCCCTGGTTCGAATCCAGGCGGGGGCATTCGCAACGAACCCTTCTTTTCCAGCTTCGATTTCCCGACCTCCCTCGTTTGTGCGGGGTACGAACGGGTTACGCCTTGCCGAATGACAGGCGAATTCCGATGATTCACTGTTCGGGGTGAGTGGCGGAATGGCAGACGCAGGGGACTTAAAATCCCCCACTCGCAAGAGTGTGCGGGTTCAAGTCCCGCCTCGCCCACTTGTGCAGTTTGCGACAAATCAAGCGATGGGACGTCTTGTTTTCCAGCGTCCGCGTTTAGCCGCGCCTCGTATCCTTCAGAACGAAGCGCGTGGTCACGATGTATCCGATCGCAATGCGATTTTCTGGTGAGTTCGCATTTTGGATCGCGCTAACCGAAAAAAGGCTCCAAAACATAGTTTTGGAGCCTTCGCAATTGTAACTTACGTCGATTCCGAAACGGGATTTACACCCCGGCGTCGGCTTTCAGGGCGCTCGCTTTGTCGGTCTTTTCCCAAGGGAAACCGTCGCGACCGAAGTGCCCGTGTGCGGCTGTGGCGAGGTAGATCGGGCGACGCAGATCGAGCGTCTCGATGATCCCCTTCGGCGTCAGTTGGAAGTGCTTGCCGATCAACTCGATCAGCTTCGCATCGGTGACGCCCGGTGCGGCGGTGCCTTCGGTGTTCACCCAGATATTCAGCGGGTTCGGGTAGCCGATCGCGTAGCTGAGTTGCACTTCGCAACGCTTCGCCAGTTTCGCCGCCACGATGTTCTTGGCGATGTACCGGCACACGTACGCGGCGCTGCGGTCGACCTTGGTCGGGTCTTTGCCGCTGAACGCCCCGCCGCCGTGGCGACCGCGACCGCCGTAGGTATCGACGATGATTTTCCGGCCCGTCAGGCCGCAATCGCCGTGTGGGCCACCTTCGAGGAAGCAGCCCGTTGGGTTGATATGGCAGGCAATATCGAACTCGCCGAGCGTCGGGTGGGTACCCGGAACGACCATCACGAGCTTGCCCTTCACGAGGTCCGCACGCTCTTTCTTCAACACGGGCAGAATCAGCTTGTCGATGATCATCTGACGCGCATCGTCGGTGAAGTAGTCGGTTGCGCCCTTCTTCGTCATCACGGTTTCATCGTGCTGCGTGCTCAGCACCACGGTGTGAATCCGGTGCGGCGTGCCATCGGCGTGGTACTCGACCGTGACTTGGCTTTTCGCATCGGGGCGGAGCCATTTCAGCGTGCCGTTGCGGCGCAGTTCGGCGTGAAATTCGACCAAACGGTGCGACAAGTGAATCGGCAACGGCATCAGCGATGCGGTTTCATCGCAGGCGAAGCCGAACATCATGCCCTGGTCGCCGGCACCACCGGTATCGACGCCCTGGCTGATGTGCGGCGACTGCGCGTGGATGACGTTGTGGATCTGGCAATTGCTAGCCGCGAAGCCGATGTTCGGATCGACGTAGCCGATGTTCGCAATCGTTTCGCGAACGATTTTATCGACGGCTTGCCGCGTCAGCGGGGCTTTCGTCGTAATCTCGCCGGCCACGGTGCAATGGTCCGTCGTGACGAGCGTTTCGCACGCCACGCGGCTCATCGGGTCGTGCGTGAGGCAGAAGTCGAGAATCGCATCGCTGATCTGGTCGGACACCTTGTCCGGGTGGCCCATCGATACGGATTCGCTGGTAAACAGGTAGCGGTCGGAACTCACGGGGTTGGCCTCGGCAATACTAGCGTGCGCCTTCGTGGCGGAATGAACGATAGACACGTTCTAGCCCTCAAGTTACAGACGGAAAGAACCTTACAATCTATTTCGACCGTAAAACCGGCGCACTTGAATCGGGCGATCGAGAATCCGCGTTCGATTCAATCGCCGAAATAAAACAATAATTGCGACTGCGCCACTTGAATTGTCCGCGAAGATCAATTTACTTGATTTCGTAACGTCTGCGATA
Organism: Limnoglobus sp.; assembly: GCA_043780595.1. Taxonomy (GTDB): domain Bacteria; phylum Planctomycetota; class Planctomycetia; order Gemmatales; family Gemmataceae; genus Limnoglobus. The sequence continues at coordinate 247 of JAYWCL010000174.1, read as the reverse complement.
ATGTTATTCTTCCGGTTCAAAGTGAGTTCTTTTGATTGATACGCTGGGGTTGCGTTTATCGAGTCCGGTATGAGAACGCCGTGCGGTTCATTTCCTACCGCGTATACTATACTGCGGCACACTGGCAACAAAGTAACCCTTCAGCCTTCTGAAGTGGGGTTGCGCGATTGCGTTGGATTTCGTAGCACATTCCTACCGTGATTGCTGCACCGCCAATTCCGACCTCCGATCTCGACCCGGCGTTCCT
>JAYWCL010000173.1:0-36110 GCA_043780595.1 Limnoglobus sp. | reverse complement strand
CCTCGCCACCGCCCGAAACCCCACGCTACTCGCGCCCCCCGCGAGCCCGTAAACGTACGCACCTGCTACCCAAAACTACCGCGATTTGAACCATGCCTAAAAACCATAAGGGTCTTTGTCGTTGCCGTTCCGTCGGGCCTCATCGCAAAGCCTCTTCGGCCACGACCTACGGCGTCTGAAACGTTGGAAATGCAAACTGCCACGCGAACGGTTACCTGCCAAAGTAACACCGCGAATCGGAACGCGCACTCGACCGGCCCGCTGGTTCTGACATAATCGTGGTATGCACACCCCGTCACCGTTTCGCGATGGTACACGTGGCCGCGAAAACCTCGCGGCACTATTGCGGCACGTCGGCCCCGAAGTCCACGCGATTTTGTTGCCGCTGCTGACCGAGTACCTGCCGACGACGGCCGACCCGGATATGGCCGCGAACAACCTCGAGCGCCTGCTCGCGCAGCCGAGGGCGCGGAGTTACTTGCCGCAGTTGCTCGATGTGCCATCGCGGAACCTCGAAACGATCTTGCACCTGCTCGCGACTTCGCAGTTCTTCGCGGACACGTTGGCCATCGACCCCGATGCGCTCGAACCGCTGTTGCAACCGCCTGGGCGAAACCCCTCGACGTCGGAACTCACGACGCAGTTGCGGTTGGCCGTCGAAGCTGCCACCGACGATGCGAACGTCTTGCGTGCGTTCCGACGCTTCCGCCGTCGGCAGGCGTTGCGCATCGGCATTAACGATGTGATTCGCGATCGCCCGCTCGAAGAAATTAGCAGAGATCTCGCACGGGTTGCCGATGCGTCAATCGAAATCGCGATGCAACACGCACTGCGGACCACGGCGAAGAAGTTCGGCAGTCCAACGACAACGCAGGGCAGCCCCGCACGGCTCGCGGCACTCGCTTTCGGCAAACTCGGCGGCGACGAACTGAACTACTCGTCCGACCTCGATCTCATGTTCGTTTACGACGACGAAGGCGAGACGGTCGGCAAACGTTCGCCAATCGCGAACAGCGATTTTTTCGCACGGGTCGTGTCGGAAATTCTGCGGCTACTATCGTCGCACACCGATACTGGATTTGCTTACCGCATCGATTTGCGGCTACGCCCCGAGGGGCAACGCGGCCCACTGGCGCGGACCTTGGCGAACACGCTGAGCTACTACGACGTGATGGGCCGCACCTGGGAACGGCAGGCGCTGATTAAAGTGCGACCGTGTGCGGGCGACCCCGAACTCGGCCGCGAGTTCGTGACTTCGATCGAGCCGTTCGTGTATCGCAAGTATTTTAGCTTCTCCGAAATCAATGAAGTGAAAGCGCTCAAACGCCAGATGGAACAGCGTTCGATCCGTGGCGGCGTCGACGACCGCGATGTGAAAGTCGGCCGCGGCGGCATTCGCGACATCGAATATACCGTGCAGTTTCTGCAACTCCTCAACGGCGGCGATCTGCGAGCGGTGCGGCAACGCAACACGTTGCTTTCGCTCGAAGCCCTCGAAATCGCTGGCTGTTTAACCGGGAATGAAACGTACATCTTGTCCGATGCGTATCGCTTTCTGCGAAAGACCGAGCACCGCTTACAGCTTCTGTTCGACATGCAAACGCACCGGCTACCCGACACGAGCGAGGAGTTGCGCAAGCTCGCATTGCGGATGGGTTACGCCGAACCGGCGCGCGTCGAGGGCCGTGCGGAAGCCCATCTCGAAAGTATGTTGCGGCCTCCGCCGACGTCGCTATCCCCACAACGGCGTTCGCCACTCGACGAGCCAACGGGGCACGCGATTGGCATGCGCGGCTTGCTCGTCGATCCGCTCGATCAGTTCCTGAAAGACCTGCAAGACAAGACGCGGCTCGACCGCGGCATTCTCGATCACCTGTTGCACCAGACCTTCCCCGATGCGGATAGCTCGTCGGAGCCGGAGTCGGATTTGATCCTCGATCCCGACCCCGACGATGCGACCGTGAAGGCCGTACTCGGGCGCTATCCGTTCGCGGATGTGGCGAAGGCGTACCAAAATTTATCGCAACTGGCGCGCGAGTCGGTGCGATTCCTGTCGCACCGCCGCTGTCGGCACTTCCTAGCGAGCATCGCGCCGCAACTGTTGCGCGCAGTGGCGGAAACGCCCGACCCCGACGAGACGCTGAACACGCTCGAAAAAGTGACCGCGTCGCTCGGTGCAAAGGCGGTGCTTTACGAACTGTTCAGCTTCAACCCGGCCACGCTGAAGTTGTACGTCGACCTCTGCGCGGGTAGCCCGTTCTTGTGCGGGCTGATGATGAACAACCCCGGAATGATCGACGAATTGCTCGATAGCCTCGTACTCGATCAACCGCGTTCGGCCGACGAATTGCGGATCGAACTCGCGGAACTGCTTCGCGGCGCAACCGACCCCGATCCGATTTTGCATAGCTTCCAAGACAAGGAACTCCTGCGGATCGGCGTCCGCGATCTCCTCGGGAAAGCGCCGATCCGCGAGACGACAGCGGGGCTGAGCGACATCGCCGAAACGGTGCTGAACGCGGTGATCGACCTGCAAGAACCGCACGTGCGCGCCCGTTACGGCATCCCGTCGATTACGCGGGAAAGTGGCGAGGTGGTGCCGTGCCCGTACGTCGTTCTCGGCATGGGCAAGCTCGGCGGCCGCGAGATTAATTATCACAGCGACCTCGATTTGCTGCTGATTTTCCAGAACGACGGCGCGACCGTGGCACCCGACCTGGATACCCGCATCGAAGTGACGACGAACTACCACGCCTTCACCGATCTCGCGCAGAAAGTGATTCAGGCGACGACGCGAAACGGACCGATGGGGCGACTGTATGCCGTCGATATGCGGTTGCGGCCGACGGGGAAATCGGGCAGCCTCGTCGTGCCGCTGACCGAATTCGCACGCTATTTCCGCGAGGAAAACAGCCAGCCGTGGGAACGCCAATCGCTCACCCGCGCCCGCGTGTTACGCGGCGATGCGACGTTTGCTAACGAAGTGCTCACCGCGATCCGCACGGCCATCGTCTCGCAGCCGTGGCAACCCGATGTCGTGATGGAAATTCTCGCGATGCGAACGAAACTCGAAGCCAACGGGCGCGGCAGCCTAAAACGCGCCGCCGGTGGGTTGGTCGATGTCGAGTTTCTCGTACAGGCGATGCAATTAAAACACGGCGAAGCGTACCCGCAGATCATGCAGGCGAACGTCTGGGACGCGCTCGAATCGTTGCGGGTTACGGGGCTGCTACCGCCTGAAGATGCGGACGTTTTGCGCGATGGATATTCATTCCTACGGCTGGTGGAGGCGCGATTGCGAATGGTAGCAGATCGCCCGCTGACCGTGGTGCCGGACGCGGAGGACGATCGCGAGAAGCTGGCCCGCCGATTGGGATTCGAGGCGGGCGAAGGGCTAACAGCGGGTGCTCGATTCACGACGGAGCTAACCCGAGTCATGTCGTCGATTCGCCAGCGGTTTCACATCGATCGCTGAGCGATTACGACTTCTTGGCGCGGGGTGCCGGTGCGCGGGTCGGCTTCTTTTCCTTCTCGACCTTCGGCTTGGCGGCGACGACGGGGGCGGTGCCCTTCGCGGCTTCGGCTTGCTTCAGGCAGTCTTCCGTCCACCACGGGCTGAGGCGCTTGATCTTGTACAGAATCTTCTCGCGATCCGCGCCGAGTGCGGTGCCGAGCTTCTTCTTGAGCTTGAACATTTTGTCTTTGCGCATGTAACGCCGATCCAACTCGATTCGCCGCTCGACCATATACTCACTCCTTCAACGATACTCTCGGGGTTCTAGAGTGAGTCATTTCTATATTTCTCCGCCGGGCGCGACAAGGTGGACCACGCGGTTCGTGGGCATCATTTGGGCCGCGATGACGCTTTCGGCGTTGGGTTTCGTGCTGCACTTCGGGCGAAATGCCCCGTGGGCCGACGAGTGGGAAACGCTACCGGGGCTACTGAACCGCACGCCGTTGCTGTCGTGGCTCTGGGTGCAGCACAACGAACATCGCTTGCCGCTGCCGCGGCTGATTTTCTGGATTCTTTTTCAGCTCACGCACGATTTCCGATCCGGGATGGTGCTGCAAGTGCTGTTGCTCTCGGCCGCGGCAATCGGTTTCGTGTGCCTTGCCCGTCGCATTCGTGGGCGGTCGCACATCGCCGATGCGTTCTTCCCGATTGCGATTTTACACTGGGGCCACGTCGAAAACTTCGTGATGGGCTATCAAATTTGTTTCGCGCTCACCGCTTGCGGCGTGTTCGGGTTGCTCGCAATCATCGCCACCACCACCGAAGGAAATCGCGTGCGTTCGGGGTACATGGCCGGTGGCGTACTGCTATTGTTGGCCACAACGGGCGGTTCGGGGTTGGCATTCGTGCCGCCGGTTTGCGCGTGGCTGTTGTACATCGGCTACCGCGAACGAGCGTGGGGTTTGTTCGTCATCGCGGCGATCGCGATGGCGTACATCGGCTTCTATTTGTCGGGTTACGCCCGCCCGCCGACTCACCCATCGCCGAACTGGTCGCAACCCGAACGTGCAGGTGTTGTGGCCGCGCAAGTGCTCGGAATGTCGGTCGGCACGCCAGCGATGTCGAATTGGCCAATCGCGGCCAGTTACGTAATCGGCGTCACTGCCGTTACGCTGTTTTTGTTGACTCGCACTGCCGCTACGAACCGGTGCCGGGCGCTCGGGCTGCTGATGCTACTTACGGGCGCGGTGGGGCTGGCCATCGCGATTGGTATCGGACGTTCGGGCTTCCATTCGGACACGATGGGCCTCTGGTCGCGTTACTCGTTGCTCACCGTGCCGGTGCTGGCCATCGCGTATATCGTCTGCCTGCAAACGGGCGGCAAATGGGCACGGTTTGGCCCGATGCTGCTAGTTGGCGTGGCGGTGTTGTCGCTGCCACAGAACGTGCAATTCGGCTACGGTTGGGCGAGCAGTTATGCGGAAGACATGGACGCGATGGAAGTCGATGTGCGTTCCGATTTGACTGCGAACGAAGTGATTCGACGCAACCGCTACCTCAGTCAACTCGACCGCGACGAGCAAATTCGCGTCGGCATCCTGCTTTTGCAAAATGCTGGAATCAGTTACTTCCGCACGGCAGTTTTGCGATGATGAACTGGCTCCGCAACTGGTTCCGCCCGGCGTTTCATTCGCACGAATGCCGCGAACGATTCTTCGCGATCGCATCGGCAGCCGGGAAGCCACGCGGGCTACGTTGGCTGAGCGTCGAACCGAACGGCGAACCGACATTCGCCCGCGATGCCAAAGGCCAACTTCACGCCTTGTTACCGCTGATCGTGTCGTTCGAGCCGATCCCCGGTTCGGATATGGAAGACGTGCCCGCCGCCCGCATCCCTCGCCCCATCCTCGCGCTATTCCGCCGCAAAGGCCGCACCTGGACCACCGATGGCCGCAGCATTTTCAACTTGACCGCAACGCAGGCCATCGCGATGCTGAAGTGGGGTTCAGTGGATTGATACTTCGAGCGGGGTGATTCGATACGTTTTGTTAGCCCGACGCGTGAGTTTTGAAGTTGCGCTATTTGCGATTCCGGTAGTACCACGTATCAGACTGTCTTTGAGCCTGAAAGGCTCATTCCTACAGCCCAAGGCGAAGTCGGCGAAGCCTTGGGTACCGCCGCACCCACGATTCGGCCCTGAAAGGGGCCGTTCAAACATCAACCATACCAAAACCTCACCGCAAACAGAGCGGTGAACGGCCCTTTCAGGGCCGATGAACATTCCAACACCATACCCAAGGCTTTGCCTTGGGCTGACAGAACCGGCCCTACAGGCCGAAATACCGAACTTTGGGAACGCAGGCGTTCCAAGAACTTGTGTATGAACTACTATTTAGAGCAACTTCAAAACGCAACAGCGAGGGGAACCCGCGAGAAGGCACCCGATCGCAGAAACGACTGTAATCCCTCGCTGGCGCGTCGGACTAACGGGAATGGATTGTTAGACTGGTATCGTGTCATTTCCGACCGCGTGATGTATCAGTGAACGGCAAAAGCGGGAGCGCAAATGGTGTCGTTATTCACCTACGTTATCGCTGAATTGCTGACTCCCACCATCGGGCGGTTTTTCTGGCGGTCCGTCAAGCGTTTTCCGCCATCGTTCGCGGGTGTGGCATTCGTCGGGCAGTTGCGGGGGGATTTCTCATCCAATGTGCGCCCGCCGGGGATTGGACGATGATCGGCATCGGGGTGCTGTGCCTGACCTTCTACACCGGCCTGCTGGGATTGCTGGCGGTGAAGTTGTGGGCAGGCACATGGGGTACATTCTGCGACTACTCGAAGTCCCTATTCGAGTGAGTCGGTACGTCAATCCTCGAAGCGAATCAGCAGGTCGCCGCCTTCGACTTGCGTTCCCGGTTTAATCAGCACCTCGGCGACTTTCGCGGTGCGTTCGGCGTACAGCGTCGTTTGCATTTTCATCGCTTCCATCATCAACAGTTTCTGCCCGGCGGCGACTGGCTCGCCGGCTTCGACCATTACGGCCACCACCGAACCGGGCATCGGTGCGGCGACGTGTTTCGGGTTGCCGACCTCCGCTTTCTTGCGAGTCTCGATGGCGGTGCCGGTGAGGTTTTGATCGTAGATCAGCACTTCGCGCGGTTGGCCGTTGAGTTCGAAGAACACGGTGCGTTTGCCGTCGATGTGCGGATCGCCGACGGTCAGGAACTTGATAATCAGCGTCTTGCCGGGTTCGATTTCGACGCTGACTTCTTCGCCCTTTTGCATTCCAAAAAAGAACGTCAACGTCGGCAGCACGCTGACGTCGGAGTACGTGTTCAGGTGGTCGATAAAATCGGCGAATACCTTCGTATAAAGCAAATGCGACGAAACATCTTGCCCCGTCGGTTTGCGTTGCAGCTTCGGTTCGAGGAGCTTGCTCGCCGCTTCAAAATCGGCGGGGGCCAGGCTCGCACCGGCGCGTTCGGTCAGCGGTTTTTCGCCGCGGAGCACGCGGGCTTGGAGTTCCTTCGGGAAGCCGCCGGGCGGTTGGCCGAGGTAGCCCTGGAAGAATTCGCGAACCGATTCGGGGAAGGAAATCTCGCGTTTGCCCGAGAGTACATCGGGTGGCGTGAGGTTGTTCGAGAGCATGAACAAAGCCATGTCGCCGACGACCTTCGACGTGGGCGTCACTTTCACAATGTCGCCGAACATCGCGTTCACCGAGGCATACATTCGGCACACGTCCGGCCAGCGATCCCCGAGGCCGAGCGACTTCGCTTGCTGCATTAGGTTTGTCGCCTGCCCGCCCGGCATTTCGTGCAAATACACATCGGCGGTGGCGGCCAACTGCCCCGCCTCGAACGGTGCGTAGTAACGACGCACTTCTTCCCAATACAGCGCCGTCTTCTGGAGTTCATCGAATGACAGCCCGGTGTCGCGGTCGAGGTAACGCATACTTTCGACGAGTGCGTTCAAGCTCGGTTGGGACGTCACTCCCGACAACGGCGCGAACGCGCAATCGACGATGTCCACACCTTCATCGGCGGCCATGAGGTACGACGCGATCTGCCCGCCAGCCGAATCGTGCGTGTGGAAGTGGATCGGCACGTCGATCTCCGCACGCAACGCCTTCACCAGCTTCTTCGCGGCATACGGCTTCAACAGCCCCGCCATGTCCTTGATCGCCAGAATGTGCGTACCCGCTTTGACGAGTTCCTTCGCGAGAGACACGAAGTAGTTCAGCGTATACTTGTCGCGTTTCGGGTCGAGAATATCGCCCGTGTAACAGATCGCCGCCTCGGCAATTGCATCGGTTTCGCGGACCGCATCGATCGCCAATCGCAGGTTCGGCATCCAGTTACATGCATCGAAAATGCGGAAAATATCCATGCCCGCCTGTGCCGACTCCTTCACGAACGCCTTCACCACATTGTCCGGGTAGTTCGAGTACCCCACGGCGCTCGCGGCCCGCAACAGCATCTGGAACAGGATGTTCGGCACGCGCTCGCGGAGCTTCGCCAGGCGATCCCACGGCGATTCTTTCAGGAACCGCATTGAGGTATCGAACGTCGCCCCGCCCCACATTTCCAAGGAGAAAAAATCCGCGTGTCGCCGTGCATATTCCGAGGCGACATGAACCATGTCGTACGTTCGCATCCGCGTGGCCAACAGCGATTGGTGCGCGTCCCGCATCGTCGTGTCGGTAATCAACAATCGCTTTTGGTCTCGCACCCACTTCGCGAATTGCTCGGCACCGAGTTCCTTGAACGTATCCCGCGTGCCTTTGGGGAAGCCGACCGGTTTCGCGGGCGTCAGTTGGCTGACGGGTATCACGTGGAACGGCACTTCACCTTTGCCCGCACCGAGATCGGGACGGGGCTTGTCCTTCACTTCCGGATGGCCGTTGACGATGATGTTCGCGATGTACGCGAGCAACTTCGACGCACGATCTTGGCGATTCTTGAACACGAACAGCTCGGGCGTTTCGTCGAGAAACTTCGTCGTTACCGAGCCATCGAGGAACTTCGGGTGCGTGATGAGGTTCAGCAAAAACGGGATGTTCGTCTTCACGCCCCGCACGCGGAACTCTTGCAAACAGCGTTCGGTTCGGCGTGCGGCATCGATGAACCGAATGCCGGAGGAAGTCACTTTCACGAGCAACGAATCGTAGAACGGCGTGATGACGGCCCCGCCGAACGCCGTCCCCGCATCGAGGCGAATCCCCGCACCACCCGACGAGCGATACGCCGAGAGGCGGCCATAATCGGGCGTGAAGCCGTTCGCGGGGTCTTCGGTCGTCACCCGGCACTGGATCGCGAATCCGTTCACTTTTACCGCCGATTGATCGCCGAGGCCGATCTCCGGGTCGGACAGTTTCACGCCCTGTGCGATCAGAATTTGCGAGCGAACGATGTCGTAGCCGGTGACGACTTCCGTGACGGTATGTTCGACCTGAATTCGCGGGTTGACTTCGATGAAGTAAAACTGATTGGTGTCTGCATCGTAAAGGAATTCGACCGTGCCGGCGTTATCGAGACCGACCGCACGCCCGACCTGAATCGCGGCATCGAGAATCGCTTTGCGCACATCGGCCGGGAGGTTCGGCGCGGGGGCGAGTTCGACGACCTTCTGGTGCCGACGCTGGATCGAACAATCGCGTTCGTACAGGTGAACCAGTCCGCCGTGTTTATCGCCGAGGAGTTGGACTTCGATATGCTTCGCGCGCTGCACGAGCTTTTCGAGAAAGACATCGGAGACGCCGAACGCGGCTGCCGATTCCTTCTGTGCGGACTCGATGGCATCCGCGAGTTTGTCGGCGGAATACACCGGTCGCATCCCGCGGCCCCCGCCGCCCATCGCCGCCTTCACCATCACGGGATAGCCGAGTTTCTCCGCCAACACTTTCGCATCGTCGATCGACGACACCGGCTTGTCACTGCCCGAGAGAATCGGGACTTTCGCGAGCTTTGCGATGGCGCGTGCCGAGACTTTATCGCCGAGTTGGCCGAGAATCGTCGGGTTCGGGCCGACGAACGCGATACCCGCTTCGATGCAAGCGCGCGCGAAGTCCGCATTCTCGGACAAGAACCCATAGCCGGGGTGGACCGCATCGACGCCGACATCTTTCGCGAGCGCCACGATACTGGGAATGTCGAGGTACGCACGAATCGGCTCGCCGGGTTTGCCCACGCGATACGCTTCGTCGGCCTTGAACCGGTGCAGCGCGAAGCGGTCTTCGTGCGAGTAAATCGCCACGGTGCGGATGCCGAGTTCGTGCGACGAACGGAACACGCGGATGGCGATCTCGCTACGATTCGCCACGAGCAATTTCTTGAACGGCTTCAACGGTACGCTCGACATCGACAGTCCTCAACGCGGGTGGTCGTTTACGTCGATGATACGAATTCGTCGAACGACCGCAAACCGATGTAACGACGCCAAAGCGAGAGGATTTTTGGGGGCTGCCTTTGTTACCCGATACACCGCACGACCGAGGCCACCGCACGGGCCATCATTACGACCGGCTCGCGGGGGCACACAGTCGCTGCCGCATCACCCACACGAATGCGGTCAGTCAAAAAATCGAACGCGATTTGACGGACGTCGATTCAAATCGGTGCGGCCTCGATGACGCGCATCGACTTCCACTTGCCCGAACGGAAGCGCAGCCAGAAACAGAATGCCATCACGCTGATGTAGAAGCTCGCGAAACTCCATGCCCAATAGATGTTGCCGCCATAGGTAACGAGCAAATACGTCGGGATAATCATGCACGGCCACGCCAGTGCGAATGTCAGGATCGTGACGTACCGCGTGTCCCCGGCACCGCGTAGTGCGAACGAGTACGTCACGTTCAACGAGTCGGCGAGCGAGTAGGCGGCCACGCAGATCAGGAGCGTCGGCACGATGGCGACGACTTTCTTCCATTCTTCGAGGCTCTCGCTGCCATCGGGTGGTCGGAACCCCCACATGAGCGTATTGGGGAACAGCACGTAAATCAGCGCGACCGTCACCATGTAACCGACCGTCCAACGTGCGCCGAGGATCGTCGAGCGTTCGGCTAAATCGGGGCGATTTTCGCCGAGCCGTTGGCCGACGAGAATCGCAATCGTCTGCCCGATCCCCTGCATCGGCAGGAAGCCAACCATGTTTAACGTGAACGTCAGGCTCGTCGCGTTCGCCTCGGCATCGCCGAGCCGCCCGACGAACATGATGAACAGCGTGAACGACAGCGCATCGAGCGCCCACTGCAACCCCGCCGGCCCGCCGAACTTCAGCAGCCGTTTCATGAGGTCGATATCGATCCGCCACCCGCTGACCGTGGCGAATTCGATGCGGTACTTCGTCTGGAAAAAGAGCAGCATCGCGAGGCTCGCGGACATCCACGAGCCGATCGCCGTCGCCCACCCGGCCCCAACGATACCGAGTTGTGGGAAGCCGAAATGCCCGAAAATCATGGCGTAATCGAAGAACACCGTCCCGAACGTACCGAAGGCGTTGATGGCGAGTACGGTCCACGTGTCGCCGCGACCTGCGAAGAATCCCGTCAGCGTCGCGATCAACGCCATCGGCAACACCGCCGGGCAGAGCGAGCGAAAAAACGCCGTTTCCAGTGAGGCCAGCTTCGGCGCGTGATGCGTAATCGAGGTGTCGAACAGGTACGGCGCGAGCGGCCACAACACCCAGAAAACGCAACCGGCGACGACGCTGAAATAGATCCCCTGCCAGACCGCCGGGCCGATCCGCAGCGGCCGACCCGCCCCCGTATATTGCGCCACGAACGTACTGACGTACCCCGCCGTGCCCTGGATGAGCGTGAAAAACAGCCAGAACACCATCGCGGCGGGCATCGACGCGCCCATCGCATCGGGGTCGTACTGCGAAAGAAACGCACGATCGACCGTGAACTGAACCGTCGCAAAACTGTTCGCCAAGATCAACGGCGCAGCCAACGTCAAAAGCTCGCGGCTCGTACCCTTCCCCGCATTCGGAATGTCAGATCCCATTCGTTCCTTCTCGGAAACAGCCGCCCGATTCGTGGAGAGAGCCCACGGGGATTGTACGATGCGGGGCCACAACCGAGTAAAGGTGACTCGGCAAACCAAATTCAAATGCAAACAGTTCCATTGACTTCCGCAATCGTGTTGGCTATTTAGGCTACGAGTATCGTTCCGCTCCAGCTAATCGGAACGGATTTTTTGAGGCATTCGCGATGCAATGCGCCGTACGAACGAGTTTGCTGGTAAGTGTGGCATTACTCGCTATAAGTGCAACAGCCCCAGCAGCAGAACTAACACGTGAAAAGCACGACCTTGGGGGTGATCTTGGTATCGGTACAGTTGCTGTTTCCTCCGATGGAAAGTTGTATGCACTAGTGCGTGCGCTTCCGAATGATACTTCAGTGATTCGATTGTTCAACGCGGATAATAGCGAATCGAAGTCGAAGTTCTTTATGGAAGGCCAAATCACTTGTATCCAGTTTACACCAGACTGTAAATATCTTGTCGCAGGCAGTACGAATAATCAATGCGCTATATGGGATATTGATACCACCAAGCAGGTAGGTACTTTGTCATCTCATACGGATGCTATCATTTGCCTTGCAATCTGTCCCAAGAGCAATCGGATTGCCACATCGAGCTTCGATAAAACTGTTAAAATATGGGATCTCGATAACAAAAAACTACTCGCCACACTCAAGACCTCGCTAATTCTTCAACACGTTGCATTTTCTCCCACGGGAGAATACTTGGTTACAGGTGGAAAAGATAAATTTGTAAGAATTTGGAATACAACTTCATTTGAGAAAATATTCGCTTTTGATTCGCATTCGGAAGCACTGGCTTGCTTTGCAATCTTACCCGATGGAGAAGCGATCGCTACGGTAGCAGCCGATGGAGAAATTAAGCTCTGGGACATTAATATTAGCAACAAAACCGCAAACGACCGTTTGCATACGTCAATCGGTCGTGGGATCCCAACTTTAGTCGTAGTTCATCCAAAAGGACATCAGATCGCAATCGGATTGCTGAGTGGTGAGGTAATGCTTTGCAACATGAATCCAGAAGCAGTTGTTTCGGAAATGAAGATCAACTCACATAAACTCCCTATAACTGGTTTGTCGTATTCTCACGATGGAAAAAAGCTCCTGTTATGTAGTTATTTTGAGTCGTACTACTGCATCTTTAGCGGTTTGCCAAGATAGTATTTTTTAGAATCTTGTAACCTCGGTCTGTAACCTGGCTTTGCAAAGTCATTCCGAATCATCGCACGTTGTAGATCGCGAATGTGCCGACGCGGTCGATGGGAGTTTGTGTGTGTAGCCAGCTGAGACTGATGGCGGTTTGTGGCGTGAAGGCGGGGTCGCCATTCGCGTGGCACCACGTTTCGAGTGGCTTCAAGCCCTGCCCCCAGTCGGCGTTCGAGTCCGAAAGGTATCGGTAACAGCCATCCGGCCCGCCGTGCGAGAGGAGACTGGCAGGCGAATCTCGATGCGTACGACCGGCCAAGTCGCACGCCTTTTCCTATCATGAACCGATACGACTCCCGCTCTCGAATCTCGAAAGGCTCGTGATGTCCGAATTGAATGCGACGCAGATTTTCTACCACGAAGGCACCGTCACTCGCGACGAACGGGCGAAATTGCTCAAGCAATCGGGGGCCACGTTGTGGTTCACCGGCCTGTCCGGTTCGGGGAAATCGACCATCGCCGTCGCGCTCGAACAAGTCCTGATCGCGCGGGGCCACGCGGCCTACACGCTCGATGGCGACAACATCCGTTTCGGCTTGAACGCCGGCCCGAAGATCCTCATGGACACGCGGAAATACTCGGAAGAGTCGGCCAAGAAGTTCGGCCTCGCGTTCTCCGCCGCCGACCGCGAAGAGAACATTCGTCGCATCGGCGAAGTCTCGAAGTTGTTCGCCGATAGCGGCTTGTTCGCACTGACGAGCTTCATCAGCCCGTACCGCAAAGACCGCGATGCGGCGAGAGCGATCCACGCCGATAACAAGGCCGGCGCGATTCCGTTCATCGAAGTGTTCGTGAACACGCCGATCGCCACGTGCGAAGAGCGCGATCCGAAGGGACTGTACAAGCAAGCCCGCGCCGCCGTCGCTGCCGGGAAAGGCATGGGCTTCACGGGCGTCGACGACCCGTACGAGCCACCGCTGAACCCCGAACTGACTTTCGACGCCGCCACGCAAACCGTGCAAGAAGGCGTCGCGATGATTATCAACTACCTGCAAAGCAAGGGCCTCGTCCGCAGTTGATTCAGGCGATGCACATAAAGGCGCGGCGAGGACAAAATCCTCGCCGCGCCTTCGTTTCCGACGTGATAGAATTCACCGTGGAGGTGGACTGATGAGCGCGATACCGAAACGCAAAATGACGGCAGCCGAGTACCTCGAGATCGAGCGAACCGCCGAGTTCAAGAGCGAGTTTTTCGACGGCGAAATGTTCGCGATGGCGGGTGCCAGTTACCAGCACAACATCGTCAAAGATAGCCTCGTCTTCGAGTTGCGGCTTCGCTTAATGGGTAGTTCGTGTCGGACCACTTCGAGCGACCAGCGGGTCCGAATCGATGCATCCGGTTTGTACGTGTATCCAGTCATCGTCATCGTCTGCGGCGATCCCGAATTTTCGTCTTACGACCCACTCTCGTTGATCAGTCCGCGAGTCATTTTCGAAGTGCTTTCGGAATCGACGCAGCAGAAGCAGTATGATCGCACCACCAAGTTTCGCCACTATATGAAGCTACCTTCCTTGCAGGAATACATACTCGTATCGCAAGACGAACCGCTGATCGAGCGTTTCGTGCGTCAAGCGGATGGTTTGTGGGGGTTGCGGATGTTTCACTCTCTGGCAGAGACGTTTTCCCTCGCAACGATTCCCGTCGAAATCCCGATGGCAGACGTGTATCGCGATGTGAACTTCCCGCCGCCACCCGAGCCGCCAATTTACGAGCCAACGGGATAAAATCCGTTGGCTCGTAGTGGCTCGTATTTATGGGCGGCGATCTTCGAGGGCTTGGCGGGCGTTGCCTTGTACGCGTTCGAGCGCGAGACCGATTTGACGGCGGCCGGGCTTCGCTCGCGATTCCCACTCGGCACCCATCTTAAAGTCCGCATCGGCTTCGGCCGTTCGGCCCTGCGACCACTTCGATAACCCGAGGAAGTACCAATACCGTGCGTCGGTCGCACTCGCTTTTACGGCTTTCGCAAGCGCCGTTTCGGCATCCGAATTGCGACCCGCGAAGTAGGCCTCGACACCTGCGAGATACGAGGCATTGGCGAGGTCGGCCGACGCTTGTTCGGGTTCGGACAACGGCACGATCACACCCGCACGCACGGCCGCGATCTGGCCGCGATACTGTTCGGCTTGGCTCGCCAGTTTGATCTCGGCGGCCTTGGCCTCGATGGCGCGTTCGTCGATGGCTTTCTTCAACTCGGCATCGGATTGCTTCTGGCGCTCGACCGATGCCAGCATCGTGGCATCGAGCTTTTTCTGCATCTCGGCGCGGGTGTCGTCGGCGACTTTCTTGAGGTCGATCGCCACTTTCGCTTCGTTCTCCTTCAGCTTGGCTTGCATCTCGGCGATGGACTTGTCCGCGTCTTTTCGGGCCGCCAACAGGTTCGTTTCCGCGTCCTTGACGGCCTTCGTGGCGACTTCTTGCGACTTCTTCATCTCCGCGCGGGCATCGGTCAACTGCTTCGCCAACTCGGCGGTTTCTCCGGTCGTACCAGAAAGCAGAACGACCTTCTTCGCCAGTTCGGGAAGCGAAGCGATCGCCTTCTCGCGGGTCTCTTTTTCGTCGATGAGTTTTGCCACTTTGAGCTTGTCGATGATCGGGTCCAGCGCGGCATCGGCGGCCTTCAGCTTGTCGCCCGATTTCACCAGTGCGAGCTTGGCCGTTTCGAGTAACGCCGCTTTCGCGTCGACCTCTTTCTTGCTGGTTTCGATCGCCGTTACCAACTTGGCATTCTCGTCGCCGGCCTTCTTTTTCCCGTCGAGAAGTGCCAACTTGTCCTCGTCGTGTTTCTTCGTCTGAACCACGTATGCGGCGGCGTCATCGCTCGCCTTTTTCTGCGCGACCTTGAGTTCGTCGGACAGTTTCGATGCCAGCAACGTCGCTTCTTCGAGCTTCGTCTGCGAGCCGGAGCCGCCATCCTTCACGGCTCTCAACATCGCCGCGAGTGCCCCGGAGGTGCCGGACTTGCGGGCGAGTTCCATTCCCGTCGGGTCGGAGTAAATTTGTTTCTTGAACGTCCAATAGAAGCGCAGTTCGTCGCAGGCACGCAGGAACAGTTGCTCGCGTGGGTCGGAGAGCGGGTTCATTCCCATGCCCGCGAGCTTTTTGCGGCGGACATCGTGTGCAGCGCGGGCTTTGTTGATCGACGCGATCGCGTTGTCGAACGACTTCGGATCTTGCCAGTTCGCGGCCGAGTTGATCGCGTCCCAGAAGTGGAAACCGGCTTCGTCGTCGAGCTCTTGGACGGGTGGGAAATCGAAGGCGATCGAAGACGCCGTTGCGACTTCAAACGCTTCGTCGTGCGGCATGAACCGGCTGAAGTCGGCATCGCTGACGGCGGTGCCGTCGGCCTTTTTGGACATCACCGTAATGCGACGCTTCGCCGAATCGAACACCTTCTTGAAGCCCGCAAACTTCTTTGCGGCAGCATCGTAAGTGGCGACCGCGTCCTTCGGCTTGCCCGTGATTTCCTGAATCAGTCCGAGGTTGAGCGCGGCCTTCGCACCCATCGCCTGTTGTGCGGGGGTCTTCAGGTCGGGCGCATTGTAGACGGCGTTTAGGTCGGCAACGGCCTTGGCGAGTTCAGGGTCGTTCGCCGCCAGCTTACCATCGGCGGTGCGAACTCGCGCCTGCCAGCGAGCCTGACCGCGACCGGCCTGCACCTCGGTGGTGTCCGCACCCGCTTGCTCGAACGCCTTCAGTGCCGCAATGGGATCACCACCCGTCAGCAACGATTGCGCCATCGCGACGGTGGTTACGGGTGCTGGAACGACATCGGGTGTCGCCTTCGTGGCGATCGGTGGCGGGGTGGGATTGGATGCCACCGGTGTACCTGTCCCCGCGCCACCGCCGGCTGCGAAGAACATTCCGCCCGCGCCGAGGCCGACGCCCGCGAGCAAGCCGAGCGCGCCGACGAGTACGCCGCCACGCTTCTTGATCTTTGGCTCCTCGTCGTCCACCATTTTGGAGTCGAACTGGGAACCCTGGCTCAACGGATTTCGTTTCGCGGTTTTGCTGGCAGGCAAAACCACTCCGGCCGCCGCCACCGCTGCGGAACGATCGTGAATGTTGTCTTCGTTCAACAGTTCGTCGTCGAGATCGAGATCGGTCGATGGGGACGATTTCGTTCGCGAAGAGGCGACCAGCGAATCGAATTCGTCGTCGTCGAGAATCGGCGTCGCGATCGTTTTTTGGCCAATGTCTGAGGTGCCACCGAGGCGGTTCGTGATCTTGTCCGGTTCGCTCGACCAATCGATCATCCCGCTGTCACCGCTATCCGGAACGCCCCCCTGGTTCGGTGGCATGGCGAACACGGAGTCTTGATCTTCATCGGTCAAGTCCATCGGCGACGCGACGCCCTTGCGTTTCTGACCGAATACGACCGAAGAACTGGCGAGGTCGCCTTCGAAGAACATCGCGTCGGTGCGGTCGTCCGACGATCCCATGAGCGGGATTTGGTCGAGATCGACCCGCCCCGCATCGCGGCCACCCGACGATTGCGAGTCGTCGATCTTGCCGAAAATACTCGATTTCGCCTCATCTTCGACCGAATCGCCCTCCGGATCCGAGAGGTTAATCCCCGACTGCCCCGTCGGGAGATCGTCGAAGAGTTCCATGTCGGTCACGGTGCGATCGCCGAGCAGATTCGACCCCGACTGCCCGATCGCGGTGAGGTTGAAATCGGGAAGGTCGTCGCCGCCGAATAGTTCGAGTTCGGCTTCGGTTAAGGGCCGGTCGTCGATCTTCGGCGACGAATCTTGACGAATCGCCCTCAGTTTATCCGCATCGGAAACCGAACCCCAACCAGTTGCGGGCTTCACGGCCTCGTCGAAATCTGGCTCGGCCATTTCGATCCGTTCGTCGCCAGCCCCAAGGTCGCGATCCATCATCTGCGAGTCGCCGAGTTCCTCTTGCAAGTCCGCGAACAGGTTCGAGTCGCCGACCGGCAGGCCCATCGGGATCGGTTGAATCAATTCGGGGCCGAAGCCGACAGGTGCAACGGCCCCCGTATACAACCCCGAATCGGTCGCACCCGTTGCCCCGGATTTAATGAAATCGTCTCGTCGTGCGGTACTGAAAATGTCCGACGCCTCTTCCGTTGGGACGATCGGCAGATCGATATCCGCCGTCGAGGACGGTTGCAATAACGACGGTTTTGAAAGCGATTTCGGCGGGGTTATCGGAACTGGCGCGGAGAGTTTCGTCGTCGACGCCAGCCAGCCGGATGCCGGCTCCATTGCGGGTAGCGTCGGGATGTTACCGCCGATGGCATCGTCCGAATCGGGAATGGCTTCGCTGCGGTTGCGGATGAACGACGTCGGCGGGCCGAAACGCGGCGCGTCGGCGAAGTCGGTCAAGTCGATGGCCGCATCGTCGTCGTCGGGGTGCGAAAGTAGCTCGGCGACCGGCATTTTCGGTACGGACGCCGATGGGAGGATGCCAATTACCGGCCCGCTTACTCCCACATCGTCCGCAAACAACATCGCATCGTCATCGTTCATATCGACGATCTCGAGGATCTCTTCCGGCGATGTGGCGGGATTGACGAATGCGGCTCGACCAGCAAGCTCGCTCGGCGTCGGCGTGACCTGCAACCAGTCGTCGGTCCGCAGCCACTCGGGGATATCGGAGCCGTCGTGCGACTTCGGATCGCGTTTGTCGTCGGGTGGTTGAACTGCCATGGTGATGACTCCCAAGGTCCGATTCGCAAGTGAACCGCGCGTGAACGGGTGATGGCTCTAAATTATCCTGACATTCTGCCAGATGAAATGGCCGCGCGAACCTTTTTTCCCATTTTTCCTCATTTACCGAGTCCAACGTGCCGACTGCGCGACTGCCCGAGCCGAAAAATCGCCGCAGAGTTGAAAATTCGCTGGCAGATGTTGCCGGAGTTTTAGGCAGATGCCCGCGCAAAGACCGGAAGCTCAATGCCCACCACATAGTTTCCAGTCAAAATTCGCTGGCAGATGTTGCCGGAGTTTTAGGCAGTGTCTACACGTAACCGACTTCGAGCGATGGACCGATTCCCACGAATCGCAGAGTTTCGCGAATTATTCCCGAATTCCGCGCGTTTGGCATTCTGATTGCAGTGGCATATTCCACCGGTGTCAGCCCAAATCGTTCATAAGATAAACGAACTGGATTGGAAACCGCTTCAACCTCCGTCCGAAACCTACGCCCCGATGGAAGAACCCAGACAATGACCGCGATTACCGGAGCGGCACCCGTCATTATGGATTCCCCGCCGCCTGCGGAAAAGATTCGATCCGACCACGAAGTCGTCGAACTTCCGCTGTTGCTCCCGCGTTGGCAGGCGCTGGCGCTCGAAGCCGCCGCCAACCGTCGCGGCATGACCACCGGCCAGATGTTGCGTCGCGTCATCACCGACCTGTTCGGCGACGACATCAATTGATTTCCAGTGAAACACATCGACTGCGTTCCCGGTTGCCATCTGCGAGACGAACCTTGTCGCTCGCTTTACAGCGAGCCACCGTAGCCGCTTGCGGAGTCGGCGGCGTAGTTTTCGTACCGCATGTACTGCTTGATGTACGTCAAAATCACGTCGCCGGTCGGGCCGTTACGCTGCTTCGCGATGATCACTTCGAGCGTGTTGTCTTCGGATGCGCCGTCGAATTTTCCGGGGCGGTGGAGCATCATACACGTGTCGGCGTCTTGCTCGATACTGCCCGATTCGCGTAAGTCGGCGAGTCGCGGTTTGTGGTCTTGGCGATCCTCGCTCGCGCGGTTGACCTGTGCGAGTGCGATTACGGGCAGTTTCAGTTCGCGGGCTAATCCCTTCAATCGCCGGCTAATTTGTGCCACCTGTTCTTGACGGGGGTCGCGGCGATTCTCCGGCTCGATGAGTTGCAGGTAATCGATGACGACGAGCTTGATATCGTGACGCAATTGCAGGCGGCGGGCGTTTGCCGAGATGCGTAACATCGTCTGCGATGGCGAATCGTCGATGAACAGTTTTACGGGGCGTTGCGGCGTGCCGCGAAGATCGCCACCGGCGACCATGAGCTTATCGAGATCGTCGCCGCTGAGTTGTCCTTTGCGTAACCGGTGCGAATCGACGCGGGCCTGGCAACAGAGCAAACGCTCGGCGAGTTCGACGCGCGCCTGTTCGAGGCTGACGAAGAAAACCGGAAGCCCTTCTTCGACGATAACGTGCCGAACGATGTTGAGCGCGAACGCCGTTTTCCCGACGCTGGGACGTGCCGCAATAATCACGAGTTCGTTGTTCTGCATCCCCGCCGTGAGGTTGTCGAGATCGATGTACCCCGTCGGTACTCCACTCACCGAGAGGTTCTTGTTCGACTGCCGATAGTCGATGCGGTCGAATGCTTCGCCGAGTGCGTCGCCGAGCGATTTCGTCTCGCCGGTGGTGCCCTTCTCCGCGATTTCGAGGATCTGGCGTTCGGCCATCCCGAGGAGTTCGTCGGCCGGAATGCTGCCATCGTACGCATCGCGGAGGAGTTCCGTACTCGCGTGGATGAGGTTGCGAATGATCGCTTTTTCGCGAACGATGCGGGCGTAATGCTCGGCGTTCGCCGCCGTCGGGGCGCTGTCGAAAAGCTCCGCAATGTACGCCGCCCCGCCAACATCTTCGAGCTGCTTCCGTTTCTTGAGTTCCTCGAACAACAGCACGGTATCGATCGGCCGTGCCGAGTCGTAGATGTCCTTGATCGCAAGGAAGATTTTCTGGTTGGCGTCGTAGTAGAAGTTGTCGGGCCGAATCACTTGCAGAATGTCGGACATCACCTGGTTATCGCGCAACACGCTACCGATGACGCCCATCTCGGCTTCTTTACTCTGCGGCGGCATCCGGTCTTCGAGCATATCGGCGTTCGACATAATTGCTCCCGTCATAAAAAAACGGCTCGGGTGCGACCCCGAGCCGTTCGACCAATCGCAATTGCTTTCTACTGTAGCTGGCCTCTGTGAAGCCGGTGAGCAGGTGACTTTCGCTTCGCACCCCAACGGGGTTGCATCTCATATCCCAGGGTTAGACGTTGCGTCGTACCCCTGGTAACTCTGGTTTACGGGCGGTTGCCCGTCCCATGGTTATACCATGGGCTGGAAGAGCGACCCCTTCAGGGTCGGTGATGGCTCTTCGGTCCTGAAAGGATCGCTCACGTAGCCCAGGGTGGAACCCTGGGAGGGCCGCACCCATGTGCTGTGACGTCTCGTCTCGAAGACTCGCCGCGACTGGTTTTCGCGTGTGGAAGTCTCCCACCGGGATTAACCCGGTGGCTCGTTGGCCGTTCGTTACTTCTTCGGCGCGGCTTGCAGGATGCCGACGACGAGAACTTGTACCTTCGATTCGATCCCGAAACCGAGC
Organism: Limnoglobus sp.; assembly: GCA_043780595.1. GTDB lineage: Bacteria > Planctomycetota > Planctomycetia > Gemmatales > Gemmataceae > Limnoglobus. The sequence goes on along the minus strand of JAYWCL010000173.1, from coordinate 15,064 downwards.
GAGAGCGGAATTTCCGAAAGGATGTTGGCTTCCTTGATCGGGTGTTCCAGTTTCACCATGTCGGGTTCGACCATCAGGTTCTTGGCCTTCAGGGCCTTGCTGACTTCGACTGGGCCGATCGAGCCGTACAAGTGACCGTCGTCGGTCGCGTTGGCTTCGATCGTCACGGCGGCCAGACGCATGAGTTGCTCGGCGAGCACCTTGAGGTCGGCAATCTTCGCTTCGCGGGCCTTGAACACCTGAATCTTGTAGACTTCGAGGCGCTTCAAGTTGTGCGGATCGGGGATGAGCGCCAAGCCGTATGGTAGCAAGTAGTTGCGACCGTAACCGGGCTTCACTTCAACGATCTCACCTTGTTTGCCGAGGTGAACGACGTCTTCGATCAACACGAGCTGCATCCCGCCGTTCGGGCCTTTCATCATCTGTTGACGACGCTTGACCTTCGGTTTCGGCAGAACCCGTTCGCCTTTGGTGGCGGGTGTTACGGGTGTTTTCGATTTGGGCTTGCTCGACTTCGTCTTCGCCATGTGAATCCAGAACCTTTCGCCTGTCCGCGGCAACGCACATCGTGCGGCCGGTTAGGGGTGGAGGGGTGTACCCCAAGCGGAGTGAAAAAAACAACCGGAGGCGACCCCTCGCCCCCGGCCCGATCCGACGTTTCGGACCGAGCGTATACATTCTTTAAAACGGAATCTCGGCGTTGGTGCCACCACCCGCGCTCGACCCCGTATCGTGGTCGTCGTGATCGTCGGGCGGTCCGTCGTTCTGTTGTGAGTAGCCACTGCCAGACGGTGCATTCGGTCTGGCTCCGCCACCCATCGGCGCACGTGAACCACCCGAATAACTGCCGCCGCCTGAGTTTTCGTCGCCAGCGGGTCGCGGGTCGAGCAATTGCACGTTATCGACGACAATCATGTGCTTCGAGCGGTTCTGGCCCGTCGTCTTATCTTGCCAGCTATCGAGTTGCAAGCGGCCTTCGATCATGATCTGCGAGCCTTTGCGGCAGCGATCGCGAACGAGGTCGGCGAGCTTGCCGTTTTCGCCGCGGTTGAAGACATCGCAGTCGATGAACATCGGCTCGTCTTCCCATGCGCCAGTCTGCGCGTTCTTCTTGCGGTTGGTCACCGCGAAGCCGATCTTCGTCACCATGCCGCCGTTCGCGAAGGCCCGCGTTTCCGGGTCGCGGGTGAGCCGACCGATGAGCATCACCTTGTTAAAATTCGCCATGCCGAACTCTCCGTGCCATTCACCCAGGTTGCTGGTTGGTTGTTGACGTCGCTGTGAAGTTAACATTCCCAGGTGTGATGGTGTTTTGAGTTTGGCGGCTACACCACCAGCGTGCAAGCCCCGTAGCGATATTATTCGGGTTTTTCTGGTCCGTCCATCCGGCGACTTCGGCGCGGTGGTGGCGGTGCGTCGCCGTCCATGCCCATGCCGCGCGAGAGTGGGTCGTTGCTGATGATGCCTTCGCCGGTTGCGGAGGGGTCGTCGGCCATACCCTTAATTGCGAACCGCGAGCCGGTTTCGTTCTTGGCGATGTCGAGGATCGTCTCGGCCCATTTCGGGTCGACGCGGCTGGTGATCTGGCGGATCAGGCTTTCGTTAATGCGAAGATCGCCTTCAAAGTCCGCCTGTTTGGTGCTTTCCATCTTGTAATAGATGATGTAGAAGTACGCTTTTTTGTGCGTGACGTTCTGCTTGCGAATCGGGTAGGCGAGCTTGCCGTTTTCGTCCCACGGGCGAGCGACGAGGATTTCCGCGCCGTACTTTTCGAGGTTGTTGTGCAACGCCGTTTTGACCCCGTCGGTGTCGGCGGCGACTTTCGTCGAATCGAGGGCAAACAGCGTTTCGTACAGTGCGATCGTCATTGCGGTCCTCAGAGAAAACCCCATCGCGTTTCGATGGAGCGGTTACCACGGCTCGCCACTCGAAAGAGTGAGCGACCCTTCGGACACCGGCCGAAGGGAGCAACCGTTGTGGATGGTTAAGCGTTTTTGCTCGGTGTGTCGGTGGCCGGCGTGCCGGGTTTCGGCTCGCGGGGCTTCGTTTCGGTCGGTTTCTTCTTCTCGGGCTTCGCGTCGGTTCCGCCGTTCGCGGCATTCATGCACGGCCCGATGCCTTGCCTGAGCCAGATCATCGCAGCCGTCGCGGCGGATGCAATCGCGTCCTGGACGGCTGCCTTTTCGCCGGGCTTGAACTTCGACAGCACGAAGTCGACCGCATCGCCTTCCGAAGGCTGCCCGACGCCGATCCGCAGTCGCGGGTAGGCATCGGTACCGAGCTGTTCCTGAATGTTCCGCAGCCCGTTCTGCCCGCCGTGACTGCCTTTCGCCCGCACCCGGAGTTTACCGAGCGGTAGGTTGAAATCGTCGCTAATAATCAGCAAGTCGTCGATCGTCAATTTATAAAAATCGACGATCTGCCGCACGGCACGGCCACTCAGATTCATAAACGTCTCGGGCTTCGCGAACAGCACCTTCTGCCCGGCTTCGGTCGCTTCGGCAATCACCGCCTGAAACTGCGTGCGAAACGGGCCGACCGCCGGTGAGGCTGCCAGGTAATCCACGACGTCGAAACCGACGTTGTGGCGAGTCCCCGCATACTTGGACCCCGGGTTCCCGAGGCCGACGATCAGCTTCATATTCGCACGAATCCGTATCAAGCGGCAGTCGCCAATTCCACGTCAGGATGACTATTCCTCGTCGTCGGCTGCCTTCTTTTCCTTCTTGATGATCTCGGGGCCAGCGCCCGTTTCGCCACCGAGTACGACGGCGTCTTCCCCTTGGGCACCGGGGAGCTTCAACTGCACGACAATCGTGTCGGCTGGCTCTTGAACGATCACGCCGGCTGGCAGGGTCAGTTCGCGAACGTGGATCGGGTGGCCGAGCGTCAGGGTCGTGATGTCGATCGTGATTTCTTCGGGGATGGCAATCGCCAGACACTCGATGTGCAGCGTGTGGAACGGCTGTTCGAGCACGCCACCGCCGGTGTTCTTCGGCGTGTTCTTGAGCTTCACGGGGACCGTGACCTTCACCTTTTCGTCTTGCGAAATCCGCGTGAAGTCCGCGTGCAACATGATGTCGCCGAGGTGATCCCATTGCAGTTCGCGAATCAGCACCTTCTCGGTTTTACCGCTCACGGAGAGGTCCAGCACGCGAGCATGTTGCACCATAATCGCGCGACGCAAATCTTCCGCCGAGATGCTAATCGCAACGACCGGCTCTTTGTGGCCATAAATAATGGCAGGCACGCGGCCCAGTTTGCGAAGTTTGGCAGCAGCATGGGAGCCACTACCCGTGCGTGGCTCAGCAGCCAGCGTGACGGTTTCCGACATGTTTTTAAGCCTCAAAAGCGGGCGGCTAATCTCGCACAGCAAGCTGCACTACCATCGCACGACCGCAACAACACCGAAATATAGGAAATGTGATTATGCAAAGAAGCCACGAACGCGGCAAGTAGTAGTAGTGGCGAGTGATGAGTGATGAGTGGTGGCGAGTGGTGGCGAGTGATGAGTGATGAGTGGTGAGTGGTGAGTGGTGAGTGGTGAGTGGCGAGTTCTCTTGCCAGCCCGCAGACGCGCCAGTTTTGAAGTTGCGCGATTTTGCAGTTCAAACACCGTTTTTGGACCACGTGCGTTTCCAAATGCCAATCTTCCGGCCTGTAGGGCCGGTTCTGACAGCCCAAGGCAACGCCTTGGGTAACGTGTTAGAATGTCCATCGGCCCTGTAGGGGCCGTTCACTGCCCAGTTTGAGGCGAGGTTTGACAAAGGGTGAAGTCTGAACGGCCCCTTTCAGGGCCGAGTCGTGGGCGATGCTGCGGTCCCAAGGCTTTGCCTTGGGCTGGTGGAACGAACCTTTCAGGCTCGAAAACTGTCATTACATGCTTAATTAACAGCCCGTTGTTAAGTTGCAGTGGAGGCACTCATGTCGGATCCGATTGACCGGGACCGGTTCATCGCCATGCTCACCGAGCGGTTTCCGGCTGTCGTTGCTGACATCGACGAGTGTGCCAGCGGCCTACTGCACCTGGGAATGGGTACGTTTGCGCGGGCCACGCAAGTTGCCATCAGCGATGAAGACACGTCTACAGTCAAGGCATATTTTGCTTTCGTCGGAGAAGTGTTCCGACTTGCTACCCCAGAGGTCAAGAACGCGGTCTACGTATCGTATCTGGAGTGCCTCGGCTTCGATGGCCGGCACGGCAAGCGGATCAAGGCGCGGGAGATGCTGTCGTCGCAGTTGCAGGCTGGGCTGCGGGGATTGGAGGCATACAACTCGGAGTTGTTCGGGCGTTAAGGAAGGCCCTCGTCGTCAACCCCTTCTTCGGCGACTGTTTGAGGCTTTTTTTCAGGTATTTTACTAATCGGAGCAAGCGACACGGTTTATTAAAAGTGCTCGCCAACGTCGCGATCATCGCACTCGCGCACGAGGCGACTAGAATGCCTGCATGAGCGCGATTGTCGAAGAATTGTTACCTTGCCCGGATGCTTGGGACGTGGCACGTGCGTTTGCGCACCTGCCGCACATGGTGTTTCTCGATAGTTCAGATCGCCATCCCGAACGCGGGCAGTTTTCGTACGTGATGGCCGATCCGATACAGTTCGAGCAGCGGCACGCCAACGACAATCGTGCATCGTGCCTCGACGGGTTTACTCTGGGCAATGCGCGTGCGGCTCGGCCCGATCTGCCGCCGTTTCAGGGTGGGGCCGTGGGCGTGATCGGTTATGGCATGGGTCGCGAATTCGAGACCGTGCCAGCGCCGCATCTGACGGAATTTCCGCAACCCGACTGGTCGTTTGGCATCTACGATTGGGTGATTGCGTTCGATCACGAGCAAGAGCAGTGTTGGCTGATTTCCACCGGTTTCCGCGACGGGCAGATGTGTGCGAAACGCGCCAAGAAGCGTCTCAAACAAGTGCGTGACCTGTGGCAATCGCGGGGGCTATCTCGCGTGTTTCCGAAGCTCACACATACGCCAGTCGAACGTCTCTCGCCGCAATACCCGCTCGCGAAATACGCCGGCGTAACCTCGAACTTTTCGCGCGAACAATACCTACGTGCCGTGCAGCGGGCGATCGAGTACGTTCATGCGGGCGACATCTTTCAGGTGAACATCTCGCAGCGGTTGCTAGCGCCGCTCACCGAACATCCGCTCGAAATATACGGTCGCCTGCGACGCGCGTCGCCCGCGCCGTTCGCGTGTTACTTTGACCTCGTCGAGTATCAGGTCGTCAGTGCGTCGCCGGAGCGGTTTCTGCAAATTTCGCCTGCGGGCGAAGTCGTCACGCGGCCAATCAAAGGCACGCGACCTCGTGGGAAAACTCCGCAAGACGACGCGGTGTTGCTGCACGACTTGACGACGAACCCGAAAGATCGTGCGGAAAATGTCATGATCGTCGACCTGTTGCGGAACGACCTCGGGCGGGTCTGCGAATACGGCAGCGTGATCGTGCCGAAAGTCTGCGAAGTCGAAACCTACAACTACGTGCATCATTTGGTGTCCGAAGTTCGTGGCCAACTGCGTGAGGGGCTGACGCCGCTCGATTTGATTCGCGCGACCTTTCCCGGTGGCAGTGTCACCGGCGCGCCGAAAGTGCGTGCGATGGAGATCATCGCCGAGCTGGAACCGACCGCACGCGGGCCGTATTGCGGCAGTGTCGGATTCGTCGGCTTCGACGGCGCGATGGACGTGAACATCCTGATTCGCACATTCACAGCGGGTCGCGGTTGGCTACAATTTCCCGTCGGTGGCGGTATCGTGGCAGACTCGGACCCGGCCAAGGAATATGATGAAACGATGCACAAAGCCGCAGGACTGTTGAACGCACTATGATCCTCGAAGGCCTCGTTACCACGACCGGCGAAACCGGGTCCGTCCACCTCGCGCCGATGGGGCCGATCTTCGACGCGAACTTACAGACACTGTTACTGCGACCATTCCCCACGTCGCAGACGTATCGCAACCTCGTACGGCACCGCGAAGGCGTATTTCACACCACCGACGATGCGCGCCTAATCGCCTTCGCCGCCGTCGGTGCGGTCGCTGACATCCCGCCGTCATTCGCAGCAACTCAAGTGGCGGGGTTCATTTTGAAAGATGCGTGTCGCGCGTTCGAGTTCGTCGTTCGCACGATTGACGACAGCGAGCAACGGGTAAAAATCCACGCCGAGATCGTGGCGAAACACAGCCTGCGCGAGTTCCTGGGTTTCAATCGTGCGAAACATGCCATCGTCGAAGCGGCGATCCTGGCGACACGGTTTCACCTGTTGCCAGTAGAGGAAATTACGAGCGAGTTCGCGAAGTTTCGCATCATCGTCGATAAAACGGGAGCACCCGCAGAGGACGAAGCGATGCGATTTCTGGAACAACGATGGCTCGCGTTTTGTACCGCGAGGGTCGGATCATGACGGTTCGCATCGTCGCGCCCTGCCGCCTCCATTTCGGCTTGCTCCACGTTCCCATTGCTGGCTTCGAGTATTGGCCCGATGGTCGCCCCGTCCGCAAGTTCGGCGGTCTCGGCGTCATGATCGACGGACCGAACGTGATGGTGGAAATCGGCAATCGAAGTGGCGGAAATGCATACGGCAGGGCCAGCGCGTTCTTGCAAGCCATTGCGACCCAACGACCCGAATATCGCGAACGGATCGAACGACTTTCACTCTGGGCCGAAAGCCCATCCGAGCATATCGGCCTCGGCGTCGGTACCGCGCTCGGCATGGCGGTCGCCCGCGCCGCGTTCGCCGTACTTCAAGTGGATTTGCCGTATCGCGAACTGGCGCAACTCGTCGGCCGCGGACAGCGTTCGGGTATCGGCATCCACGGTTTCGAGTCGGGTGGATTCTTGTTCGACGAAGGGAAAATTGTCGACGACGATCTGCCGACAATTCGCGAACGCCAAACGTTACCCGCAAATTGGCGGATCGTGTTGCTGCCATCGCAAGAAGCTTCGACGTGGCACGGCGACCGCGAACGATCTGCCTTCCACCGACACCGCAGTGTCATCGAAGTGCAAGCGACGACCGAACGACTCCATTCGCTCGCCGAGCACGTGCTGACCGCACTTCGTGCAAAGGATTTTGAAGCGTTTTCACAGACGATCTCCGAGTTTAACCGCGTGGCCGGCGAGCCGTTTGCCCGCGATCAGGGCGGCACCTACGCCAGCGCCGCAATCGGCGAAGTCATTCAAACCGTGCGAGACTGGGGGTACGTCGGCGTCGGTCAATCGTCGTGGGGGCCAACGGTGTTCGCGTTCGTACAAGATGATGCGGACGCCGAGAGATTGTGTGCAAAAGCGCGTTCGCAGTTCGCACATCTTTCCGAACCGATCGTAACGCAAGCCAACGACACGGGGGCCTCTACGCTTTCAACGCGCTGAACGTCCAATGACGATCGCTCGTCCGTTGCACGCACTCCTTTGCAAAACCGATCCGGCCCACGAGAGTTTGCACCTCTTCGAGCGTCAACGCGGCGTGGAGCGATTGCGAAAAGAGTTGCCGTTGATGCGAATTTGCACTGCCAGCATAGGTTTCGACGAGGTGCTGAAGTTCTTCCAATGTGTTTGGCCGAAACAGATCGCGAACGAATATCCGCCCGCCGCTGCCACAGACTCGCACCATCTCCGCGAGGCAATCGAACGGCTCCGGGATGTGGTGAATGATGCTGTTCGAGACGACGGCGGCGAAACTGGCCGTTGCGTAATCGAGCTTGCGGCCGTTCGCACGCTCGATGCGAATGCGCTCGCCGAATCCGGTCTCGACGACGTTGTTTCGGGCCAGCGTCAGCATTTCCTCGGCGAGATCGATCGCGACGATTTGGACGTGTGGCGATTGCCGTGCGAGTTCGATGGGGATGCGTGCGGTGCCGGTTCCGACGTCGAGGATCGTTCCCGAGACGTTTGAGACAATCGATAAAAAATCCGCGACGAACGCTCGGTTCACCGCGGAGTGGTCCATCGCATCGTAATCGCGGGCGTCTTCGGGCGTGTCCATCACTTCCGGTTCGTGAATTCGCGGCAACATTGTGCATCACCCATTATCGCGACGATCGAGTTCCTGCCGGCACGCCACTAACAGATCGCTTCGCAACTCCCAATCGTGAATGCCGTTGCGATCCCATTCTTCGACGAGCTTGGAAGTCGCCGGGTTCAACTTGGCCACGCGGGTTAGCCAGATCACGCCCGCTTCGTCTTGCAGGCCGCTGGTCGTGGGGTGGTTCCAGGCGATGTGCGTTGCGAGGCAGCCCTGCGGCATGGCACGCGAAAACGCGCCGTGGATGAGCATCGGGCTGGCCTGTTCGAGCAAGTCGGCCAGACGGCTCAGGCCGGTCGTCGTCGCATGGGGCAGCCAAGCGGTGCGGAATTCGGTCATCGCAATTCGCGTCGACATCGCAAATCCTCCGCAAGCGACAAAACGGAACAGTCGGACATCGATCTGGCCGACGACAACTCAATTCTTGACAGAATTCATGCCAGGCCACAAATTGATGGCCGGAGCATAGGTAGTGGACTTATCCGCCGTGGATCGGGCGTGACACCCGCTATTGTGAAGCGGCAGCGGGTGCGGCGTGGGAAGTCGTTGGGATATTAGAGCGGGCACTTTGCGACTGTCAAGGGGGCGTCAGTTGGCGCGTGCGTCCAGATCGCCAGATGCGCCGCGGCGTGTGCGCCGACAATCCGGCTGGTGAAGCACTTACGTTGCCGACCTCCGACGTGAGTCAATCTGAAGAATTTTGCGAAGATTTTCCAGAAGACCAGGAACGACAGGATCATCATATAAATGACATGGCATCTGAAAAGAACGTTCGCGATCGCGATGCACTTACCGTGCCAAATCTACTCGAACGAAAGCGATTCGACGAAAAAAAGCGTAGGGCATCGCTCGCGATGCCCTACGCCCTCCCGCGATCCGCGACTAATTCGCGTCGTTGGCGCGCTCGGGACGCAGCCCGCGAACGACTTTACCCGCACGCCACATCTCGCTCTCGGCGATCTCCTGCAACTCCTTTTCGAGTTGCTGGCGATAGTCGGGGCGGCTGTTCGCTTCGAGCGTTCGGCGCGTCTCTTCGCCGGTCTTCACCGACTCGTATAGCGACTCGAACACCGGCTTGCTGGCGTCGCGGAACTTCTTGAACCAGTCGAGCGCCCCGCGTTGGGCCGTCGTCGAGCAGTTCGCGTACATCCAGTCCATGCCCTTCTCGGCGATGAGCGGATACAGGCTCTGCGTCGCTTCTTCGACGGTTTCGTTGAACGCTTCGCTGGGGCTGTGACCGTTCGCCCGCAGCACTTCGTATTGGGCCAGCCACAGGCCGTAAATCGCGCCCATCAGCACGCCGCGCTCGCCCGTTAGATCCGAGTACACTTCCTTTTGGAACGTCGTCTCGAACAGGTACCCCGAACCGATGGCGACGCCGAGCGCGAGGCAGCGTTCGCGGGCACGGCCCGTGGCATCTTGGTGGATTGCGAAGCTCGAATTGATGCCGCGACCTTCGAGGAACAGGCGGCGAACCGTCGTGCCCGAACCCTTCGGTGCGACTAAGATCACGTCGATATCGGTCGGCGGAATCACGCCAGTTTGGTCGTGGTAAACGATCGAGAAACCGTGCGAGAAGTAGAGTGCCTTGCCCTTCGTGAGCAGCGGCTTGAGCTTCGGCCACATGTCCTTCTGCCCCGCATCGGACAGCAGATATTGAATGACGGTGCCCTTCTTCGCGGCCTCTTCGGGGTCGAACAGCGTGGTGCCGGGCACCCAGCCATCTTCGAGGCAGAGATCGTACGCTTTGCCGCCCTTGCGTTGGCCGACGATCACCTTGATGCCGTTATCGCGCATGTTCAACGACTGGCCGCGACCTTGCACGCCGTAGCCGAGCACTGCGACGGTTTCGTCCTTCAGAATCTGCTTGACCTTCTCCGGCGGATAGTCCGCGCGTTCGATGGCCACTTCCTTCGTGTCGCCGACGATCATGTCTCTCATGGGAAAACCTTTCGGGGAGTTCGGATTTTTCGGAAAGCGTCGCCGTTACTTTATCCGGTCGATTGCTTCCCGTCAAGAATCTTGACGTGAAGAGACTTTACTCTAAGCTACTTCGCATGGCGCGCGATCCCGATTCGATCGACAACATGATGGACGACTGGCTGGCGGTCCGCCCCGACCTCGACCCGTCGCCGCTCGGCCTCGTCGGTCGCGTCATCGTTCTGGCGCGGCACCTGGAGCGCAGCGTCGAACTCGCGCTCAAACCGCACGGCCTGACGCTCGGCCAATTCGACATTCTCGCCACGCTGCGTCGGCACGAACCGCACGGCGGCATGAATCCGACGCAGTTGTGCGCGAACGTCGTGCTCTCCACGGGCGGAATGACGAACCGGCTCGATCGACTCGAAGAAGCCGGTTGGATCGCGCGCAAGTCCGACCCGACGGATCGCCGCGGCGTCGTGGTCATTTTAACGACTCGCGGTCGCCACACGATCAACGCCGCCACGGCCACGCGATTCGCCGAAGCCGATGCGTCGTTACCCGAGATCAGCGAAAATGAACGTGCGAAACTCACCGATTATCTGCGTCGCTGGCTGGCGTCGTTCGCATAAAGCTACTCATCGACGATGTCGGTAAATAGCGAGTTCGCGTCGCCGGCGGCTGTGCGGATCGGGTCTTCGCCCATCCAGCGGCCTGTGGTCGAGTCGTACATTCGGCCGCGACTGTATTGCAGCCCGAGCGCTGCATCCGTTTCGCGGCCGGTGAAGGCGTAGCGATACACCGGGACGCCGCCGAGGAAGCCGCCGAACGCGTCGTAGTCGGTCGTGCCGCTCACGTTGCCCGCATTGTCAAAGACCTGTCGCACCGATCCCAGCCGGTCCGTGGCGTACCACTTCACGCCACCCGCTGCATCCTGACGACCCACCACATCGTCGAAGCCGCTACCGAACAGCCGCCGATTCGTGACATTCCCCGCACCATCCAGATCGAGAATCGTATCGAAGTTCTCGGTGCCGATTGCACTCGGCTTCGTCGTGTCCCAGCCATCGACGACGAACCTCTCCACCGATGACACACCACTAACCGTTGCATCGCGCTCGATGCGGTTGCCGAAGGCATCGAATTGTACGTCACCGACACACCGGTGTCACTCGTCGCCTGCGTCATCTGTCCGCGATGATCGTACGCATAACTCCACGACTCGCCACTCTTCGATTTGCCGACCTGATTGCCGTCGAGATCGTAACTGTACGTCCACGTGCCATCGCTCGTCACTCGATTTCCGACAATAGTTATTTGAGAAAGACTACGGGTGATATTGCAAGGTCAAGCTCATTTGAATCATCAAGCAGTTCGATCTCATTCAGGGATAAACAATGCTTCGCAACTTCAGCAGCGAGGTCTGAAGGGCGTCGTGCGACTTCTTGTAAAAACGTTACAACGTTGGGCGGCAACTTACACGAACTGAATTTCCCCCAGACCGACATACAAGCGAGGATTGCCGAAGCGAGGACTGATCCTTCAAGCGTCTTCAAAAAAGCTATCGCCTCTTGCAGGTGGGCAGTTTGGGCCACCCGTAAGTACGCCACCCACAAGCTTGAGAGGCCGGGAAATCGACACATGAGTTCATGGTGATCTGAAACCTCAAGAGAGGCAGGAACGACGCGCGATATGACCACTTGCTGTATGACGGGCAGCACTACAGACCCGAGTGATTTCAAGTCCTCGGCTGCTCCATTACCAACAAGACAGCTATCTCCGAGCCTGATGACACGCTGCCCTTCGAGAGTTTCTTCAGCCAAATATGTTATCTGCTTTATGTCACTCATCACGGTGTATCTCCAGCAACGCCCGAAGGGCGAGGCACATCGGTGTAAGGAACGTAGTCCCTAGATTCGTATTTTTTGAAACCCGATCCCTCGATTCGACCCACCACCTCACGCTCCATTCGCGTTTCAAAGCCAGGATCGATCTTCTCAATTTCAGGTAATGACTTACCAAGATGACCTGCGTCACGGACCTGTTGGTAGTGGTGAAGCTCTTCGGCAAGCAGACCATCTCGGAAGGCAGGTGGGACATCGTCGTAGATAAAGATTTCACGCGTTTCTGGGTCGAAGCCAGCATCGCGGTTTTCGCCCGGCGGCCTTCGCTTGGTGATGGGCTTCTTCCTCGTCTCACGGAAGTAAGTTTCTTCGAGAGCCCGTAATTCGCGGGTGGCAACCCCAGGACGGCATGAATCATGAAGGTATTCATAACGCCCATTCAGGATTCGCTTTGTTCTTTGAACAACACTTTGCAACACCTTTGCTGGACGAATCATCTTAAACGCCTTCGATGCGCCGACGCTACCCGAAAATGCGATCATTGCTTTGGCGAATGCTTCTGCGGCGAGTTCCAGTTCTTCGACATTTTTGGCTTTCCAAGCAAGATCGGCATAAATCGCGAGTTGTTGCATGCCTTCTGCTAAACCGGCTGTGGCCGCAGCGAACCCCACTGTTGCCACGAGTCGAACAAAGATGAATCCGAATACCGCGGAGTTCGTTGCTTGGCCCGCACCAGGTATCAGCTGCAACATGAGGGCACCGAGCGCCGCAAGCGCTACGGCCTCTTTGAACTCTTTGTTGTTGATCAAATCCTTGAGTTGCCCCGCGAATTCATTCGGGATTTCTTGAATTCCACGAGCCATTGCCCATTGCAATCGGCCTAGTGCCGACGTGTCACTGAAAGAGGGTGGCTTCTCTTGAGTCTGCTGAGGAAGCCATTTTTTCCAAACCTCATACGGGACAGTATTTCCCCCGCCTCGGATCAGTCCATGGATCGTGCCGTAACCACCCGTACATGTATGCGAGAATGATCCATTAGGTGGTGGTTGTAAAACTGGTCGACCACCATGCATTTCGTACGACTTAAATCTCTCGAAAGCCGATTCCATCGATTGCTTCGTGACGACCGCGAGTATGGCTTCGACGTGTTTCTTGTCGGCGATACCGGATTTTAACATTTGCTGAAGTAGCTTATCCTGCTCAGGTGTCAGTATCGATGTCCCTTGTCCTTCCGCAACATCGAGCACGTAAAAGGATATGGCTTGTTCTTGCTCCTTGGTCAGCTTCCCGCCCTCTTTCTGCTCTTCGAGGGCCTTGCGAAGGTTGTCGATAGTTTTCTGGAATGCTTCGCTAGGTGGAATGACCTTTTTTCTCAGTTTAAAAAAATCAAACTCGTCATCATCATGCCCACTCGGATCCCTCGCATTCGTGGCCGCGTTACCGACGTAGCGGTAGAGGTTCGCATCGCCCGCCGCTTGGCGGATCGGGTCTTCGCCCATCCACCGGCCCGTGGCGGAGTCGTACATCCGCCCGCGGCTGTATTGCAGCCCCAGCGACACATCGACTTCGCGACCCGTGAAGGCGTAGCGATCCACGGAGACGCCGCCGAGGAAGCCGCCGAAGGCGTCGTAGTCCGTCGTGCCGCTCACGTTGCCCGCATTGTCAAAGACCTGTCGCACCGATCCCAGCCGGTCCGTCGCGTACCACTTCACGCTCCCCGCTGCATCCTGACGACCCACCATATCGTCGAAGCCGCTGCCAAACAGCCGCCGATTCGTGACGGCCCCCGCACCATCGAGATCGAGAATCGTGTCGAAGTTCTCGGTGCCAATTGCGTGTGGCTTCGTCGTGTCCCAGCCATCGACGACGAACTTCTCCACCGACGACACGCCGCCGACCGTCGCGTCGCGCTCGATGCGGTTGCCGAAGGCATCGAACGATTGCGTCACGGTTTTCGTCGTGCTGCCGCCCGTCGGCGAGTAGCTCGCCGCGGGCAAAGCGACCGAAGACCTCCGCGAACGGCTCGAAGACCTTCGGGACGCGCTACTCGCAAACGAACCCGCCAAAGCGAAGCAACTCCTACCCGCAGTCGAAGACGCTTACCGCAAGTGCCGCGATTGTTACCCGCAAACGGAAACGATTAACTGACGAGTGCGAAAGCGAGGATGACTGTCCACGCCGCGTTACGACTCCGCGTTGTTCCATTCGACTCTTTCGGTCGGTTCCGATGAAGTCATTGCGCCCGCACAACCGATACCGTTTACCAGCGACACATTTTTACCGGAGGGGCCTGGGAAACCAGAACCGGTAGGCGGATCGTCGCAGCGAAACGGGATCGTACAGGGGAAACGACATGATTGGGCAAGAGGTTCTCACGCAAACGAGCGAAAACGAGGCATTGCGACTGCAATTGTTGCATGCCCAACGCCTCAGTAGCGTCGGGGAATTGGCATCGAGCGTGGCACACGAATTCAACAATATCCTCACGACGATCATAAACTATGCAAAGCTCGGCGTTCGCGGGCAAGATCCGACGGGCCAAACGCAGGCGTTCGAGCGGATTCTTCGCGGCGGGCAACGTGCGGCCACGCTCGTCAACAGTATGCTCGGGTTCGCACGCAATAACGCCAACCAACGCGAACTCACCGACATCGTCAAACTCGTCGAGGAAGTCCTTATCCTCACCGAAAAAGATCTCGGCAAGCACCGCGTGCAGATCGAAAAACGCTTCCACGGGCGGCCGACGTCGATCATCGTGCCGGGGCAAATCGAACAAATCTTGGTCAACCTCGTCCTCAACGCGCGGCAAGCGATGCCGAACGGCGGACGTCTCAAAATTGACGTTCGCGAGATTGTCGCAACCGAGACGGTCGAGATCGCAATCGCCGACACGGGCGTCGGCATTGCACCGGAAAATCTCCGTTCGATCTTCGAGCCGTTCTTTACGACGAAACAACCGGACGAACAAGGTCGCGGCGGTACGGGATTGGGGCTGAGCGTTTGTCGGCAAATCATCGAACAACATCAGGGTCGTATTCGCGTCGAAAGCGTGATCGGCAAAGGCTCGACGTTCATCATCAAACTGCCCAAGCGCCTGACCGAAGACCGCGAATAACGTGGCGACAATCGCCCGCGAGCCGGTTTACCCTCTCGCGGGTCAAATATTGCGATAATCGGCATGGTTCCAATCGTGGCGGCGTCGGGTAGCAGGAAAGTGGTTTCGGCACTTACCACCCACCCCTCCGCGAACTCACTCCCGAATTGCGGAATGT
>JAYWCL010000172.1:0-10396 GCA_043780595.1 Limnoglobus sp. | reverse complement strand
CCGAGATTAGCACCTCGCAATAATACCTGCAAAGCGTTTCGAGCGCAATACTTACGCGATGTGACTGCGACTGGCTGCACTACGTTCCTGGGGCGGCGTCCTGCTTGTCCCAGATGGCGTTCTGCTCGCCCCAGCCAAGCATCCCGACCACGTTCTCCGGCGGCATCTCGTAGTACGGGGCACCGTACCCGGTCGCCAGCATGACGCCCATCCCGTCGGCGGCTGCCATCCCCATCAGTACCCTCGTCTCGACGCCGTACTGCGATTGTGCCCCCGGGTGCGTCAGCGCGGCCTCGGGGTCAGTGTAGATGACTAGCCACTTCAACCCATCGGTCCTCCCCATGCACGGTGCTCCGGAAAGTCGCTCGGGATCGACGGTCGGCTCCCGGTTCGGGATGAAAGAGGAAGAGGCGAGCAAGGCACGCAGGAAAAGCTCGGTGCCGATCGGAACCGACTCCCCGGGCGTTTGCAGCACCAGATCCCGTAACGTCATCCCCATCGGTCCGTCCTCCGCCGCCGAACCAGTTATTCTGTCACACTGCGCTCGATTAAACACGACATTCGCCGCATCGTCAAGCACCATTTCGTCTCGGATTGTTGGGTTTTTCCAAATTTCGTGCCCGTAACGGACTTGCCGATTCTCGCGCGGTGCGACATATCACAACGCGATTTTTATGTGAGTTCACGCCTCCCGCGCTTCGCTGCGCAAAGCCTTCGCGGCGCGGCTAAACGAATCCCGATTCGGTATCACCCACGCGATTTCCCAAAGTCAAAAAATCGCAGGCGATTCGACGTAAGTGGACTTTTGCATCGTGCACGAAGTGACGCAAAACGGTCGCGTTTGGACACGAAACGGTCGCGTTTGGACACGAAACGGTCGCGTTCGGTCGATTTTTGGTCGGGTCCGGTCGATTTTCGACCAGTAGTTTCGGCTGATGCGAAATCGAGAGCTTCGACATAACCCACGACAAAAGTCCGAGATACGGCAAAAACGCCGTTTTCGGATCGGCGATTTGCGATCAAAAAGTGGCGTTTTGAGACGCGAAAATGGCAAAAATCGTCGAAAAAACGCTCCACAATTGTGACTTACGTCGATTGTGAGAGGCGATTTACCGCGCCGATTGGATTTGTTCCAACAACTCTTTGGCTGCGGCCCCGGCTGTGCTGCCGGAGCCTTCGTAGCGTTGCATCGAACCGTCGGTGCCGATGGGGACTTCGCCGCGAACGACGTATTCGCCACCTTCGCGAGTTGGCTCCTGGAACTTCACGCGTAAGCGTCGCAGTTCACCAGCGATGCGGTCGTAATCGGCGGTTTCGGTTTTACCCGTGGCACGGCGATCCGGGTAATCGGCGGGGATGCGGGTACCGGTGGCCAGGCCCGCAGCAGTGCTTTCGCGACTGGGGCGATACGGGTCTTTGCGAACGCCACCGGGCAGGTCGTTGCTTTGGCTGACGGGCGATGTCATCAGCGGATCGCGGACACCACGGGCGGTGTCGGCCTTGCCCGTTGGCAGGTTCGTGGCCGGAATGCGACTGCCACCCATGAGCGGATCGGGGCGGTCGCCGAGGCTGCTTCGCCCACCGCTACCACCCGCACGATCGAACAAACGACAGCCCGAACCGGTCGCGCAGACCAGCACGGCCGCACAGAGCAGGATTCCAGTTCGACGATTCCGGTTCCCGAGCATCATCTTGACCCACCCTCCTGGGCGGCTAAATCAAGCACAGCGAATTCATACACCTACACTTTGCACGCGGAAGACGTGTCGAGTCGGGTCGATTTCGGAAAATGTCGCCAGAATACGCCCGATTGCACGTCGTTTGCTCGCGGAACGCCGAATGCGCCGATCGGGCGATGTGGGCATACCTCAAACGGAGAACGGTAGCAATGGCAGTACACACGGTAGCGGTCATCGGCGGCGACGGCATCGGGCCGGAAGTCATCGAACACGCGATCCGCACGGCTCAGAAGGCGGCAGTCAAATACGATCATGCCGAACTCAAGTGGAATAAACTCCCCTGGTCCACCGACTACTACAAACAGCACGGTCGGATGCTCCCCGTCGATGGCTGGGACGTTCTCGCCAAGCACGATGCGATCCTGTTCGGCGCGGTCGGCAGCCCCGATGTCCCCGACAAAATTACCGTTCACGAGCTGCTGTTGCCGATGCGACGCAAGTACGATCAGTACGTCAATTTGCGTCCGTCGTACCTCTTTGATGGCGTGCCGTGCCCTTTGAAGGATAAAGCGGCGGGCAGCATCGACATCGTCGTGTATCGCGAGAACACCGAGGGCGAATATGCCCCCGTCGGCGGCGTGCTTTACCCGAACTCCCCCGATACCGTGGCCGTGCAAACTGGCGTGTTCACGCGGCGCGGTTGCGAGCGGATTCTGCGTGCCGGCTTCGAAGGCGCACGCTTGCGCCGCAAGAAACTCACGAGCATCACGAAGTCCAACGCGCAGGTGTACAGCCTCGGGTTGTGGGATGAAGTCTTCGAAACGGTGCGAAAGGATTATCCCGACGTGCAATCGTCCCCGCTCCTCGTCGACGCCGCCGCGATGGACCTCGTGCGCAAGCCAGAATCGTTCGATGTGATCGTTGCCAGCAACTTGTTCGGCGACATCCTCACCGATCTCGCCGCCGCCGTCACGGGCAGTATCGGCCTCGCCAGCAGTGCGAACATTAACCCGACGAAAGCGTTCCCGAGCATGTTCGAGCCGGTCCACGGCAGCGCGCCGGACATCGCCGGGAAAGGCATCGCGAACCCGATGGCCGCGATCCTGAGCGCCGGGCTGATGCTCGATCACCTCGGGTTAGCCAAGGCCGCAAAAGCCATCCGCGATTCCGTGGCCAAAGTGCTAAAAGAAGGCCGCACCCGAACCCCCGACCTCGGCGGCACCGCAACGACCAACGACGTCGGCGATGCCGTGGTCGCGGCGCTATAAGGTGTGCGATTTCGGGCCGAATACCAACGAAATCCAGTGGATTTCTCTTAATGAGACGGGTTCTCAGCGAATTCGCACTGTTCGAGTGCGATTCTCGCGCCTATAAATGGGATAGAACTAGTGCGGATTCGGTTGTTTGGAATGTTCCACGGAGTGCGAGATGTCGCTATTAAGCCGAAAGGCCGATTATGCGCTCCTAATACTGGGGTTCCTGCACCACAAGACTGGTAGCAGTAATGCCCGCGAGATTTCGGAGAAGTACGGCCTCAGCCGATCCTTCGTGGCGAATATTCTGAAGGAACTGTGCCAAAAGGGTTACGTCGTCAGTCATCGTGGGGTCAAGGGCGGCTACGCACTGTTGCGGGCGTCGAAGGATGTCACACTTGCCGAGTTGCTCGAGTCGGTCGAGGAAGGCTTCAAACTGACGGTTTGCAACAGCCACGGGCAGACCGATGGGGCCGTCGAGCCGGAACTGTGTTCCGTGGAACACGTCTGCCCGATGAAAGGGCCGATTGCCGAAATTCACCGCCGGCTGATGGTCGTTCTGACCGGCGTGACGCTGCACGAGTTGTTCGCACCCGGCGAAATGCGGTCGCAGTTATACGAGCATCTGACAGTCCTAAACATTGGCCGACACGCGGTACCGATGGTCGCGCCGACCACGGCATAGTATTACTCCTTTAACATGAACATCTAAGACGAGACTTGAATATGGTGAATCTGCCGATTTATATGGATAACAACTCGACCACGCAGGCCGATCCGCGTGTGGTCGCTGCGATGTTGCCATACTTCACGCAGAAGTTTGGCAATGCCGCGAGCCGTAACCACCCGTACGGTTGGGAAGCGGAGACGGCCGTCGAAGAGGCGCGCGAACAAATCGCGAATCTGATCGGCGCGAGCGCGAAAGAGATCATCTTCACGAGCGGTGCCACCGAGAGCAATAACCTCGCCATCAAGGGCGTGGCGGCGATGTACAAGAAAAAAGGCAACCACATTATCACCGCACCGACCGAGCACAAATGCGTGCTCGATACGTGCAAGCGGCTCGAACGCGATGGCTATCAGGTGACGTACCTGCCCGTCGATGTGTACGGCCGCGTCAGCGCTCAGCAAGTTCGCGATGCGATCACCGACAAGACGATCTTGGTGAGCCTGATGTTCGCCAATAACGAGATCGGCACGATCAACCCGATGAAGGAAATCGGCAAGGTCTGCAAGGAAAAAGGTGTATTGTTCCACACCGACGGCGTACAGGCGGTCGGCAAGGTTCCCGTCAATGTACAGGAACTTGGCATCGACTTGATGAGCTTGACCGCACACAAACTGTACGGCCCGAAGGGCATTGGTGCGTTGTACGTTCGCAAGAAAGACCCGCGCGTCCGCCTCGAGCCGATCATCGACGGCGGTGGCCACGAACGCGGAATGCGTTCCGGTACGCTGCCCGTGCCGCTGATCGTCGCGTTCGGCGAAGCGTGTGCGATCGCCCAGAAGGAAATGCCCGAAGAGAGCAAACGCACCTTCGCCCTCCGCGAACGGCTCCGCACGGGGATCATGGGTCAACTGACCGAAACGTACCTCAATGGCCACCCGACCGAGCGACTACCGGGCAACGCGAATATCAGTTTCGCGTACGTCGAAGGCGAAGGCATGATGATGGGAATCAAAGATGTCGCGGTGTCCAGCGGCTCCGCCTGTACGAGTGCGAGCCTCGAACCGAGCTACGTGCTGCGGGCGCTCGGCGTCGGCGACGAACTCGCACACAGCAGCATCCGCTTCGGCATCGGCCGCTTCACGACTGTGGACGAAGTCGATTACGTCATCGACCTCGTCGTACGTGAAGTGAAACGGCTCCGCGAAATGTCGCCTCTCTACGAGATGGCCCAAGCCGGCATCGACCTGAAGAGCATCGAGTGGGCGGCACACTGATCGTGCAAAACCCATGTGCGATCGTCAATGGGTTTTCGATACTTAACACTTAACCCGAGGTTATCATGCCATACAGCGACAAGGTTCTCGAACATTACGGCAACCCACGGAACGTGGGGAGCTTGGACGTCAAGGACGCCAGCGTGGGCACGGGCCTCGTCGGCGCGCCGGAGTGCGGCGACGTGCTCAAGCTGCAAATCAAGGTGAACCCGTTGACGGGCGTCATCGAAGATGCGCGATTCAAGACCTTCGGTTGCGGTTCGGCCATTGCCTCTAGCAGCCTGGCCACCGAGTGGCTGAAGGGCAAGACCGTCGACGAGGCGCTCGGCATCAAGAACACGCAGATCGTCGAAGAACTCGCGCTGCCGCCGGTGAAGGTTCACTGTTCGGTGCTCGCCGAAGATGCGATCAAGGCTGCGGTCAAGAACTACCAAGAAAAACAGGATCAGGTCGCCGAGAAGGCAGAACTGGCTACCGTCGCCGGGTAATGGCGTGTATAATCCCCTAACGGTCACACCACATAGAAGGAAGTTTTCACGATGTCCACAAGCACACTCGAACAGCCTACCACCTTACAAATGAGCGATGCCGCCCCCAAGGCCGCACCGATCGTCGTCACGGATCGCGCCGCTTCCGAAGTGAAGCGAATCGTCGCCGAGCAAGGCACTGCCGGTAAGCTTTACCTTCGCCTCCGCGTCGTCGGCGGCGGTTGTAGCGGCTTCCAGCACAAGCTCGACCTCGATGAGATCGTCAACGAAAAGCTCGACGACACCTTCAACATTCACGGCGTCGACATCGTCGTCGACAAGCGCAGCTCGCTGTACCTCGACGGCGTCACCGTCGATTTCCACGACGACCTGAACAAGCGCGGCTTCAGTGTGTCGAACGCCTCCGCAAAGACGACCTGCGGTTGCGGCAGCTCGTTCTCGATGTAAGAATGGCGAGTGGCGAGTGGCGAGTGATGAGTGGCGAGATAGGATCAATGAGTCTTCGACCCAGCACTTGCTATTTCTTAATCTCACTACTCGACACTCACCACTTCGATACCACTAGGCAGACATGGCTGATTACTTCGAGCGCCTCGGTTTACCGAGGCGCTTTTCCGTTGACCCTGCCACGGTGGAGCGCGAATACCTGGCACGGTCGCGCGAACTGCACCCGGATTTCCACCATCTCGGTGGGGATTTGGAACAGCGCACCAGCCTCGAACTGACCGCGGCGCTGAACGAAGGTTACGTCACGCTGCGCGACCCGTTTCGACGTGGTGAATACTTGCTGACGTTGCTCGGTGGGCCGTCGGCGCGCGAGGAAAAGAACCTCGACCAAGGCTTCCTCATGGAGATGATGGAGTTTCGCGAACGGATCGAAGAAGCCCGCGCCGAACCGGAACGGCTGCAAGAAATCGAAGCCGAACTGACCGCACGTTTAGCCGAGTTTGCCACCGAGATCGGTAACCAGTTTACCAAGTTAGAACTGGGCACCGATCTTCCGCCGACGCGACTCGGCATCCGCAAAACGTTGAACGCCGCGAAGACAATTCAGAGTCTGCTCCGTGACTTGCGCGCGGAGTAAATCCCGAGCGAGACCGCGATGAACGATATAGCCGATGGCGAATCCGCTGAGATGCAAGGGTCAGGCTCGAAGCCGTACGTGCTGAAGAATATCGGTGGCGTCTATTCGTGTTCGTGCCCCGCTTGGCGAAACCAATCGACGACGATCGAGCGCCGAACGTGCAAACATTTACGCAAGTATCGCGGGGATGCGGCAGAGGAAGCGCGCATCGGTGGGGCACTGCCGCAGAAGCCGGTGACATCGGACGATGGCGAAGCGGGGCCGCCGATCCTTCTCGCCGAGAGTTGGGACAACGCCCAAGACCTTAGCGGATGGTGGGTCAGCGAAAAGCTCGACGGCGTGCGTGCCTACTGGGACGGCAAACAGTTTTTATCGCGCCAAGGGAACCTCTATCACGCGCCGGCGTGGTTCACGGCCGGGCTACCGGCGGTGCCGCTCGATGGCGAACTCTGGATCGCACGCAAGGCATTTCAACGCACTGTGAGCATCGTTCGCCGCCAGGATCAGAGCGAGCATTGGAAGGAAGTCAAGTTCCTCGTGTTCGATGCCCCTGCGATCGTAGGGCCATTTGAGGATCGCATTTCCTATCTGAAAGTGCAGATCGCGACTTGGAACGCCACGTATACCTCGTTGCTCGATCAACAACTCTGTACGAGCGTCGAGCAGTTGCGCACCGAACTGGCGCGCGTCGAACAACTCGGCGGTGAGGGGTTGATGCTGCGGCAACCGGGATCGAAGTACGTCGCGGGGCGGTCGAGTACGCTGTTGAAGGTGAAGCGCTTTCACGATGCCGAGGCGGTGGTGGTCGGACACGAGCCGGGCAAAGGCAAGCACAAGGGGCGGCTCGGTGCGCTGGCGGTGCAGTTGCCGAACGGCAAACGCTTCAGCGTCGGCACCGGCTTCAAAGACAAAGAACGCGCGAACCCGCCCGCCATCGGCACGACCATCACCTTCCGCTACCAGGAACTCACCGACGGCGGCATCCCACGCTTTCCGAGTTTCGTCCGCGAAGCGTGAGTAGTTAAGAGTTGCGAGTGGATAGTTGTTCGATGAACTACCCACTCGCAACTCATGACCACGAACAGCACGCTACTCCCCGATCTTCGCATCCGTAGGCAGCAAGATCTTCGTGCCGGCTCGCATCGCTTCGTCAGCGCGTTGGGTGGGATTTAGATCCCAGATTTTGCCCCACATGTTCTCGTCGCCGTAGGCGGCCTTCGCGACTTCCTTCATCGTCATGCCACCGGACGGGATCGCGTACTGGCGGTAGCCACCAGAGGTTGGCCGTACGGCGGGTGCGGACGCCCATTCGATGTTCGATTTCTCGGTGGCGGTGGCGACCGGTTGGCCGATCAGCGTGGCGTACTTCTTGCGGAGCACGTGGATCGGCGGAATCTCGACGCGGGGCACTTGCGAAAGCGTCGCGTTGCGATTGTAGGCTTTCAGAGCTTCGCCGTAACGGTCGTCGCCGAGGTATTGCTTGCTGACGCTCGCCCAGGTTTCGCCGCCACCTTTCGGATAGTGTAAATCGACGTCGTAATCGGTGCGGGTTTCGCCGACGGCCGGCACGCTCGGTGCGACGGGCTTGACCGCGAACGGCTCGAGCTTCGCCGGTTCGGGTAGCACTGGATTGACATCGATCTTCGGCAGTGCGGGCGTCGCTTCGATCTTCGGCAGAACATCGAATTTCGGCAGCGGCACGTCGAATTTCGCTTCTGGTTTCTTCACTTCGATGATCGGCTTGGATGGAGGAATGTCTAGTGTGGGCGCAATGACTGGCGGCGCGATTAACATCGGCGATGCCGGAAGTGTGAGCACGGGTGCCACTGGCGTCGGCGGCGCGACGCCGGTCTGCACGATCATCGGCACTTCGAGCTTCGGCACATTGAGAGTCGGTGCCACGATCGGCGATGGCGCGGTGGGAATGACCGGCGCGGCCGGGACTGTCACTATTGGCTCCGATGCGCTAACGAGCGTGATTGCCGGTGCCCGCATCGTACGATCCAGGTCGGGAATTCGCGGTTCAGGGATCCAGTGCGACATCACTCGATTTGCGTAGTCCGTCCACGGCACTGCTAACCGTTTGGCGATCTCCTCGCTCGGGTAGGTAAACAGTTGTGCCGGCAAGGAATTTCTGTCGCTAAAAACGTGCCGCACCTCAACGGGCTGAGGTTCCTGCGTCATCTTCGGCAACAATATCGTCGGCTGAGCCGTTACCGTGGGCGCTGGCGCGGCGATTTCAAACGGCGCAAGCGAGATAGTAGGAACCACCAAGTCGAGTAGCGGCGCGATGGGCACGGCGGGCAGTGGGGCTTCGGCTTTGCTCGGTTCGGCGACTTGCACTTCGGCGACGGCTCGGTTCGGCACTGGCGGTGGCCAGACCATGCGTAATACGCCCGCGCCGACGGCCAAACTCACCAGCCCCGTGGTGATGACGCCCTTCTGGCGGGTGGGCTTTAACAACGATCGCGCGAACTCCGGCAGCCAGGCGTACGACGACGACACCGGCGGTTTCGCTGGCTCGCTCGGCGGCGTTTGTTTTGCACTGGGTGCAGGTGGCAGTGGCTTCATGCTCGGCATCGTCGGTGCAGGGGCCAACAGTGGGGCCTGCACGGGCGTCGTCGGTTTCGGCAACGGCGGGAGCAACGTCGAACCGTACGATGGCTCCGCGAGCGGCTTCATCGCCGGTAGCACGGGTAGCGAAATGGGGTCGAAACCGAGTGTGTTGAGGTCGCTCATCCGTGAACACCTTTTGTTGACTTACGTTCGTATCGCCACCCGCAACTTCGCGCTGCGAGATCGTGGGTTTCGCGCCGATTCCACATCGGTCGCTTCCACCGGTTTCTTGTTCACCGGTTGCCACGCCGGCTGCCCGCGAAACGCCATCTTCACGCGGCGATCTTCCAACGAGTGGAAGCTGATTAACCCGACGCGGCCACCCGGTTTCACGACTTTCGGCAAGATCGCCAACAGGCGATCCAGCGCGCTGAGTTCGTCGTTCACCGCCACCCGCAATGCCTGGAAAGTCCGCGTTGCCGGGTGGATTCGCCGGGTGTCTGGCCCCCACGGTACGCTATGTTTCACCACGTCGGCAAGATCGGCTGTCGTGGCGAACGGTTGCGTTTGCCGCCGTTCGACGATCCGCCGCGCGATCTTGCGGCTATGTCGCTCTTCGCCGTACTCGAATATCAAGTCCGCCAGCCCGCCTTCGCTCAGGCGGTTCACCAAGTCCGCTGCCGTCTGCCCGCCGTTCCGGTCGAGCCGCATATCGAGCGGCCCATCGTGCTGGAAGCTAAACCCGCGCGTTGGATCGTCCATCTGATCCGAACAAAATCCGAGGTCGGCGATCACGCCATCGACCGCACCTACCCCCGCATTCTTCAGCACGTCGTCGAGCTGATCGAAGTTCGCACGAATCAGCGTGAACGGCAGCCCTTGCAGCGTCACCGTTGCGAGCGCGAGCATCGCATCGTCCTGATCCAGCCCGAACAGATGGCCATTCGGTGCGATCCGCTCGGCAATCAATTTCGCATGGCCGCCCACGCCAGTCGTGCAATCGACCCATGTCTCGCCGGGCTTCGGATCGAGCAACGTCAGCGTTTCGAGCGGCAAAACGGGCAGGTGCCGCGCGATGGTGTTTGGGGTCATACGGTATCTGGCAAAAGCGGTCAAGTCGAACGAGAACTTACAGTTGAAATACGAAATGCGGCGGATGGGAAGCGAATCTGCATCGAGTACAGTTACCATTTCGGGTCGAATGATATGCCGATTATCGGGCATGGTTCATATCCAGGTCGCAGTTTTGCCAAAAAAGGAACGCCGAAAAGTGGTTTCGGCGGGATTGGAATTGGCCAAAATCGGACGTAAGTCGTTGGTGTGTTAGCTACATTCCGCAATTCGGGAGTGAGTTCGCGGAGGGGTGGGTGGTAAGTGCCGAAACCACTTTCC
>JAYWCL010000171.1:0-4134 GCA_043780595.1 Limnoglobus sp. | reverse complement strand
TTTGCAACTCACATTCTGGGAGAAACAGGCACTTTACGATAGCCGAATCGCAATCGCAAACAAACGCAAAACTGCTACCCACTTTTGAACCGTGCCATTTTTTGACTGCTGGCGTTCGTGTGGGTGAGGCCAAATCGAGTCCGTCGCCCTCCGGTGTGAGCCATACCCGAATGTCGAAACGAACGGCGTCGAGCAGTGCCCTCGTGCCGCCGAACGACGAATCTCACCCCATTATCGCAGCGGGTGAGCGACAAACATGGGAACGCCTACACGCGCCTCAGTCTACTATCAAATTAATCCTGTCAATCCTGCGAATCCTGTCTTCTGCTTATTTTGGGCAGGATAAACAGGATTTTCTGGATAAGAATAATTTTTTGGTGTCCTTTGAATTTCAAACTATGGCCTGCCCATTTTGCGGCGCACCTCGTCGGGGTCGATGCCACGAGCACGGGCCTTCGCATCGAAGCCTCCCCTTGCTTGCGCTGCGGGCTGGCACGAAACGATTCCGTCACGGCATGGAGTTTCGAGTGGATTCCCCTCGCTTTCGCGCGCAAGCGAGGGGAACCCACGAAAATGCACAATAACAACCCTCTCCATAACCGCTGATTCCGTATCGAATTATAGCCTCGCATTATTGTCGGGTTACTTTCGATCCGTAAGTACCTGATGAATGTACTTTTGAAGCTCGATGTCTGTAACTTCCTTTGCAACGAAAAAAACGACGAAATTCGCACCGCACGTGGGTTTGTCGAACGTCCCGCCAGTCACATCGGTGAGAACGCCAATTGCATTGAAGCCGTCTTCGATTTCGTTTACGATCCTCTCCGCAAGATATTCCGGCACGTGTCCGAGTTGCTCGCGGTTCAATCGACACACTGCGGTCGCAAAAATGCTGTATTTGTTATACAAATCATGCTTTAGAACCAGTTGTTCACCAGGCTTGCATCGTCTGATAATGGCTTGTCGTTCGGATCCATCGTCATTCGGAAATGTAACACCCGAGACCTTGGCGAAAGTGTGGCGAAGTCGCATGGAGTGGGCGTGTTCTTCCTCTTGCTTCTGTTTTCGTTCTTCTTTCGCTTTTTCATTTGCGATCCGACGCTGCACGCGGAGTCGTTCTCGCTTTAACGCCTCTCGTTTTTTTCGGGCCTGAATTATGTCAGTTCTTTGAGCGGTTGGTATCACGCGTTCAATTGCAAGATGAAGTTCGAGCAATTCATCGCGATCGATCACGCCATCAGACGTAATACGCGTCATAATGTCGTGCAAATACGGAATGGCACTGACAGTCTCGTTGTCTTTGTTCGCTCTCAACCATTTTCGCAAGGCAACAATTTCCTCCAGATCCAGTTTTCCGTCGGTAGTGATACTAACAATCAGGGCCAGTAACTCCTTTGCAACTTCGGTTTCCAATTCCGTCTTCGTGAGAACAACGCGCATAGATAATCGCTCCTGAGTACGATTGTTCAGTTTAATCTGAAGTGTATTACTGCTCTAGGCTACGGCGCAGCTTGCCGATTGGCTGGTCCACATACAAACGTCGCGACTCGTCGAGGCTGCCGGCTGCTTTCTCATGCATCGTAACGATAGCACCCAGAAAAGCAGGTACTGGGACACGACTTATCTTCGCACGTGAATCCTGAATCGAAACGGTATTCGTTTCGCCGCGCCGCGTAGGCTTTGCGTAGCGAAGCGCAGCCCGCGCGCTTCGCTCCGAAGACTCCGCGGCGCGGCTAAACGGGAACGCGAATCTCTGCACCTCGCCGAAATTGCACTTCTCGCGACAATATCGACATGGAAACGGTACACGTGAATTTGGGCAGCCGGTCGTACGACATTCGCTTTGCCAGCGAGGATGCCGATGCGTTTGGCGAATTCGTGCGGTTATCGGTGCCGAAGGCGAAACTCGCGCTGGTGGTCACCGATACGCACACTGTTGCGCACGGCCACGGGATTTGCGGCAAACTGGAACGCATCGGGGTACGGACGGCCTCGGTTGCGATACCGGCTGGGGAATCATCGAAATCGCTCGGCGAATATGCGCGGTTGCTCGATCATCTGGCGGAGTTGCCTGCGGATCGCGATACGCTCGTGGTGGCGGTCGGCGGGGGCGTCGTCGGCGACTTGGCCGGTTTCGCGGCGGCGAGTTATAACCGCGGCTTGCCGTTGATTATGGTGCCGACGACGCTGCTTTCGATGGTCGATTCCTCCGTCGGCGGCAAAACGGGCATCAACCACGCGAAGGGGAAGAACCTCATCGGCGCGTTCCACCAACCGGCGGGCGTTTGGATCGACCCCGCGTTCCTCGACACGCTCCCCGACCGCGAATATCGCAGCGGCCTCGCCGAGGTCGTGAAGTACGGCGTCATTCTCGATGCCGCGTTTTTCACTTGGATCGAAGCGAATGCTGCCGCAATTCTCGCACGCGATCCCGCCGCTGTGGCGTACATGGTGGCGAAGTCGTGCCGCCTGAAAGCCGACGTCGTCGAGAACGACGAACGCGAAGAAACCGGCCTGCGTGCGGTGTTGAACTACGGGCACACCTTCGCCCACGCCTTCGAGACCGTTGCCGGGTACGGCAGTTGGTTGCACGGCGAAGCCGTCAGCGCTGGGATGGTCTGTGCGGCTCTTTTGAAACGCGGAGTGCGGAATGCGGAACTCGGAATGGAAGATGAGGTGTCGGCGCGTCAGTTGCGGTTGTTGCAGACTTTTCAGTTACCCACGCAGCCGAAACCGGAGTGGGACATCGACGCGATGATCGGCGTGATGCGACGCGACAAGAAAGCCGTTGCGGGCCAGTTGCGGTTCGTGTTGCCGACGCGAATGGGCCACGTCGAACTCGTCGATGGCATCTCGGAAGATCTCGTGCGCGAGGTATTGGGCACTAGTCGCATACGAGCCACCGGGTTCATCCCGGTGGGAGTCTCATAAGCGGGATGAACCCGGTGGCTCGTAAGGACAGGTACCGGAACTTCGATCGACTTTGTGTGTTCAGTCATTCGTGGTGTAAGATTCACTATCCCTACTGAATTGTCCGCGAAGGAGCTTCTCCCATGTCTATGCGTCGCGTTATGAAGGTCTTGTCGATTGGTCTGTTTGCACTCGGCGCGTTCGCCATCGTCGGGGCCGACGGGGTCGATGCGGCGAACAAGAAAGAAGATGCGAAAAAGTACCACGAGCAACTGAAGAACGCCAAGGACTCGAAGCAGAAAATCGAAGCGCTCGACGAACTCGGCAAACTCAGCACGATCATGGCGTCGTACAGCGAAGCGGCGATTCCGGACATCGCGAAAGCACTCGCCGACAAAGACGCCGGCGTTCGCAAAGCGGCTGCAATTGCCTACGGGAAAAGCAGTGCGGACCCGAAAGAGGCCGTGCCGGCGCTGACGAAGATGCTCAAGGAAGACAAATCCGAAGACGTGAAAATCGGTGCGGCACAAGGTCTGGCTGCGATGGGGCCCAACGCCAAAGACGCGCTCGGCGACCTTCGCGACCTGCAAAAAAGCGAAGACAAGAAGAGCAAACTCGGTCGCGCTGCCGGCGAAGCCGCGAAAGCAATCGCGGGCAAGAAGAAGTAACATTTGCATGCAGTTCGGGAAACCCGGAGCCATTCGCTCCGGGTTTCTGCGTTCTGTGCGGTCTGTTACAGAATCCCGCCGTGAATCCGCTCGGGCGTCAGGTGGCTCGGCTGGTCGTTGAACCAGAAGCGACGCGAAAACTCGCCGATTTGTCGTTGATCTTCCGATTGGTTAATCAACTGGTTCATCCGTACGTTCGGATCGCTCGCGTACTGGTTCATCAGGCATCCGGTGTTCCCACCCACCATGAGAACTAACGCCGCCATCAGAATGAATTTGCGGACCATTGCCCCGCCCTCCGTGCTGGGAACGCCGCCCGTGCGGCTGGATTACCGTGCCGTGAATCGCATTATCAGGATTATCGACACGATCGCTACGCAACTTGAACCCAACTCACACGGGAAACAATCGCCGTACTGTTCGGTATCGGTTCGTGATACACTCGTAACAACTAATTGGAGTGCCACACATGGCCGTGAAGTCGACGAATCCGGACATATTGTTCTACGAGCAAGCGGCGCGCGAATACTGCGAATCGCTACCGTTGGAGCATTTC
>JAYWCL010000170.1:0-3347 GCA_043780595.1 Limnoglobus sp. | reverse complement strand
TCGTCGGTCGTCGGCAACGGCATCGGCGCGAACGCTCCGGCGGCAATATCCCGCGTGCGTTGTTCGAGGTCGCGAACGCGGGTGACGAGCCGCCGCGATGTCAGCATCGTTAGACCCACGACGACGAGACCGCCCACGCCGCCGAGCCAGAGTGCGGGCCGCACCGCATCGCCGACTGCCGTACGCCGCAACGCATCGGGGTAAAAGATCCAGAGCGTGCCACCTTCGTTCGGGTGCGGCGCGCGAAGGTTTACCTTCTCCGCCAGGAACTCCGAATCGCCGATACGCAACGGCACGCCGAGGTTCGTGGGCAGCGGGATGTTCGCATCGGGGAACGTGCTCAACCGCTCGCCGGTTCGATTGACGAGAACGAACTCGACCCCCGACAGGCCTTTCATTTGGTTCAGCACGGCATCGGTCAGCGGGAACGTCGGCGGGCCGCTCAGGGTGCGTGCGATGGCGCGAATTTGCGCATCGATCTGCCGTTCGACGGTCTGCGCCGCCACGCCGACCGCCCACCAGGTGACGGCGGCGATGCCCACTAACAAGACCGCCGGTGGCAACAGCAGCCGAACGCGAAGACCGATCCGCATAAGAGTTGCTCGCAGACGCATTGTATGTTGGAATGAGCGACATCGCGACCGATGCAACCGAGGGTTGATTTATGAGATTCGTAATCGCATGGGGCTTGTGCGTCTGCTCGCTCGCATCGGGGATGGCCGCAGATACGCCGAATGTTTTACTCGTAATAACCGACGATCAAGGCTTCGGCGACATCGGTTGCCACGGCAACCCCGTCGTCCAAACGCCGAACTTGGACGCCTTTGCGAAAGAGTCGGTGTGGCTCAAAAACTTCTCCGTGTCGCCCGTTTGCTCGCCGACGCGATCGTCGCTGCTTACGGGAAAGTACAACTATCGCACGGGCGTCGTCGACACGTATCTCGGGCGCTCGCTGATGCGACCCGACGTGCGGACGCTGCCGGAGATGTTAGCCGCTTCGGGGTATCGCACCGGGTTGTTCGGCAAATGGCACCTCGGCGACAACTACCCACTGCGGCCCGAAGATCGTGGCTTTCAACGGACGCTCTGGTGCCAGGGCGGTGGCATCGCGCAGCCATCGGACCCACCGGAGGGCGGTTCGTACTTCGACCCGATTCTGCGGAAGGACGGCAAAGAGTTTCGCGCGAAAGGTTACTGCACCGACGTCTTCACCGATGGGGCCATCGACTTCATCACCAAGGTGGACGCCGCGAAGCCGTTCTTCGCGTATGTGGCGTACAACGCCCCGCACGGGCCGTACCAAGTCGATGCGAAACTGGCGGCAACGTACGCCAAACGCGATCTCACCCCGGCGGGGTTTCCGAAGATCGGCCAGCCGTGGGCGGGGCCGAAAGTCGCAGTCGATGAGATTGCCAAAGCCTACGCGATGATCGAAAACATCGACGCGAACTTTGGCCGCATGATGAAGGCGCTCGCCGACCGAAAGCTCGCCGACAACACGCTCGTGATTTTTCTGACCGACAACGGGCCGGGTGGTATTCGCTTTAATTCGGGCCTGCGGAACCGTAAAGGCACGGTGTACGAAGGTGGCATCCGCGTGCCGTGCTACGTGCGTTGGCCGAAAACGCTCACTGCGGGTCGCAGCGTCGCCGCGCAAACCGCGCACATCGATCTCACGCCGACGATTCTCGAAGCGACGAAAGCGGCGATACCCACCGACGTCGATGGCCGCAGTCTGTTACCGCTACTACGGGGCGATGCGAAAGGATGGCCCGAACGCACGCTTTACTTTCAGTGGCATCGCGGCGATGTACCGGAGAAGTTTCGTGCCTTCGCGGCAAAAGGGCCGAAGTACAAACTCGTTCAAGCGGTCGGTGCGGGGGACGTTGGCGGGAAGTGGCAGCCGAAATACGAGCTATTCGATATCCCGAACGATCCCTTCGAGCAGCACGACCTCGCGGCCGCGATGCCCGCAGAAGTCGAGAATCTGAAAGCGGGTTACGCCCGTTGGTTCGCCGACGTGACGCAACTCGGCTTTCGACCAGCGCGAATGATATTAGGCCACGAGAAGGAAAACCCGAGCCGCCTGAGCCGACAAGACTGGCGCGGGCCGAATGCCGGTTGGAAGCCCGAGAGCCAGGGACATTGGCACGCCACAATCGCGGAGACCGGAGAGTATCGCGTGACGATTCGCTCCAAATTGCCATTCACCGGCTATCTGTTCGCGTGCGGCGATGCGAAGGCATCGTTGGCTTTTGTTGGGAACGCGAACATCGTGACGTTCACCATCCCACTGACGGCTGGCGATGCGACCATCGAGGCCACCGTCGATAACAAGGGCGTCACACGCGGTGCCGACTACGTGGAATTCGAGCGCATCGTCGAACCGTAAACGCCCATGGACGGTTGTCCATGGGCGTACGCTGTCGAAACTACTTGATCTCTTTCACTTCGATTTTGCGGAAGGTCATGATCGACCCCGGATCGTGGCCTTGCAGTGCGAAGTGGCCCTTCTTGAATGTCTGATCGGGGTCGTCCCAGGCGTCGAGCGTGACTTTGCCGTTCACTTTGATCGTGATTTTTGAACCGATGGCGATCACTTCTTGCGTGAAGAACTCGTCGGCCTTGTGCGCGGCGGTGTTCATCACGGTGATGTCTTTCTTGTACTTCGCGAGACTACCAGCAGGGTAGAGGCTGCCGGTTTTCACTTGGTCGGTATGCGTGGCGTTGATCTGCGTTTCGTAGCCTTTCGGGAAGCCGGGGCCGAACGCGGTGCGGAAATACTGCCCGCTATTGCCCTTGTCGTTGATCTTCACTTCGACGCGAAAGTGGAAGTTTTCGTAGTCGCCGCGCTCGCTGAATATGTGACTCGCGGGACCGCCACCGATGATGACACCGTCCTCGACTCGCCACAACGTGACGTCTTTTCCGGCCTTCGTTTTGCCGATAAAGGCAACGACCTTCCCATCGACCATCTTCTTCTCGACGCTATCGAACTGACCGCTAGGCGGTTCGGGAATCTTCCAGCCGGTCAGGTCTTTGCCGTTGAACAACGCGACGTAGCCATCGTTGTCTTTTTTGTCTTCGGCACGAATTGTCGCGGTGGGCGACGCAACAATTGCTGTAGCCACTACTATCAGCAGCCACTTCTGCGGGGATGTCATGAAATAACCTCCAGGATGCGAGAGAGAGCGTACGGTTCCGCCGCACTCGGACTTTAATGTCAGTTCTGGAATCGTACGGAATGTTGGGCACGGTTCAAAAGTGGGTAGCAGTTTTGCGTTTGTTTGCGATTGCGATTCGGCTATCGTAAAGTGCCTGTTTCTCCCAGAATGTGAGTTGCAAAA
>JAYWCL010000169.1:0-4729 GCA_043780595.1 Limnoglobus sp. | reverse complement strand
GCGAGGATCTTCCGGTTCTCGCGTTGATCGAGGAAGAAGCCCGTCTTGTGCTTGCTCCCCGGCGCGACGCGAAACATCAGGCCGTGCTCGGTGATGAGGTCCGGCATCGGCGGTTCGGGCGACCGGCAATCGAACGATTCTTGCTTGCCAACATGATCTTCAGCGAACCAGTAAAACTTCGAGCCGGGATAAAGATTCGCGAGCGCATCCTGAATCAGTTCCCGACAGCGATACATTCCTGCCGAGAAAAATTCGATCACGATCGTCGAGCCGAACCGATCGACCACGAGGCCGCTCAGGCCGTCGGCTTCCGAATGCACGAGGCGATAGGCGTTCGAGACCTCGTCGAGTTTCAGAATGTCGCGCCGTAGCGCCACGGCGTTGCCGATCTTTCTGGCGAAGAACGCAGCATCGATTGCCTCGCTGCGATCCGACGTGAGAACGCGCAGGGTAATCCGCGAATGGCCGTTATAAATCCCGCGACCGACCCACTGGCCGGAGCGGTCTTCAATAT
Organism: Limnoglobus sp.; assembly: GCA_043780595.1. Taxonomy (GTDB): domain Bacteria; phylum Planctomycetota; class Planctomycetia; order Gemmatales; family Gemmataceae; genus Limnoglobus. The sequence continues at coordinate 4,215 of JAYWCL010000169.1, read as the reverse complement.
TGACGAGTCCCCCGTTCTGGACTTTCCCCGATGGCCGTTCGACCATCTTCTGGAAGATCCACGGGTGCGATGATTTGCGTTCGATCTTCAATCGAACGGTCGGTAAGACGGCCGCTTTCTCAGTGTCACTCATAACAGTACAGTCTATCGGCAGCGGGAAAAATGCAAGAAACCCGGCAGATTTGGCCGGGTTTCCGATGGTGATTGGCCTGCGATTCACGCTGCCATTAGGTACATTCGCAGCACGTTGTAAATCTCTTCGCAACGTTCGCGCCACGTGGCGTGGTTCGCGGGAGGGTACTCGGCCATCGGCTGGAGTGTCACCAGCACGGCGACGCGGTTGGCGTCGATCTTCTGCATTTCGAGCTTCACATCGATCGGTTCGCGGCCCGGTTCGGGTACGAATTTGCGGATCGACTGAATCCAACCGATGACGCCGCTGCGGGTTTTGGGTTCCTGCCAACCGCTCGGCAAGTCCACTCGCAAGTGAATCAACCCCGGCTCGCTGGTCACGACGCAACCGCACACCGCTTCGACGAAACCGCGGAGCTTCGCGGCGGCCAGCCGCTCTGGCATAGTGGCTTCAAACTTATCGAAGAACGTAAAACGGTCGTTAATCGGTTCCTTTTGGCTGACTGGCACGCTCGGTAATGCCTGCGCGTGCAAAAGCGTACTCGCGAGATTCGTCGCGGTATCGGAGATCGCGCCATAACCAGGCGGCGCGGTCGATTCCCATATCTCGGTACCGATCGCCTGCCCGAAATGCAACGCGAGTTCGCGGGCCGACTGATGGCGTTCGTTCGGATACTTCGACATCGCGATTTGGAGGACGGCTTCCGCAACCGGGTTGACGTCGTGAATTCCTAAGCTCCGCAGCGTCGGTGGGGTTAACCGAACGTGTGCGGAGAGAATTTCTTGCACGGTATCGTGGTTGAACGGCAACCGGCCAGTGATCATTTCGTAAAGTATCACGCCGACGGAATAGAGGTCCGCGCGGCGATCCACGGAGTCCGCACGGATCATCTCCGGGCTGACATACGCCGGCGTGCCGCACGCGAAAATCGGCCCGCAACCGGTGAGTTCCGCAATCTGAATGTGCGGTCGTTCGGTGAATCCCGCGAAGCCGAAGTCCATCACTTTCAGCGATTCATTTGGCGTGTTAAAGTCCGTAATCATCAGGTTTGCGGGCTTCAGGTCGCGGTGCATGATCCCCGAATCGTGTGCGGCCTGAAGTGCATGACATAACTGGCCGAAGATTCGTCCAATTCGCTCGGGGAACCAGCGACGATGTCGAACGAGAATCGCTTCGAGCGTGACGCCGTGGATATATTCGAGGATCAGGCACGGCCCGATGGGATCGTCGATTGAGGCATCGATGAGTTGCACGACGTACGGGTGACGGAAGCGAGCCATCGACTGGACTTCGGAATCGAAAAACTGCTGAAACTTCGGGTTCTGGCGGATGTTTTCTTTGACCAGTTTCACGACGACATAGCGATTCGGATCGTTCACTACGCGGGCCAAATACACTTCGCCGTTGCTTCCTTCTCCGATCAGTTTCAGAATCTCGTATCGCCCCATCGCACACTGGCCGATGACCGTCTTTCGCGTCGGAGCGTGACGGATCGCGTCGGAGGAGCGAAGTCGTTTACTGATCTCGGGCCAGGCCATTCCGTCGTACTCTACGAGTCAGTGCTTCGTACGCATAACGCGGACGATAGGCAACCATAGAGCGGAATCGAGTTTGAAACAAATTTGTTGCGCCCGTCGCTGGAAACTTCATCGCCGGGTTTTACGACAATACGGAACGTGTCGGTCGCGGGATTTCGGTAAACTCGCACGTTTAATGGCTAGAAATCGCGCCCAGGCGATATTCTACGACCGAGGAAAATGTTTGCTTCGGTGCCAACACGCGCCAGCCTGCCGCGTGGTTGTTCGCCTCCAAGTTCGGTGCGTCGGTCGCGCAGGTGTACGCTTCAATCGCGACGGCTTTGCGGTGCGTCGGCGTAAACAACAACAGTTCGCGGTACGCCGAATCGACGTGAACCGACAATCGCCGCCCGCTTTTCGGCTCCCAGAGTGCCGCCACTTCGCCGAGTTCCCCCGGCTTCCGCTTCACGTTCATACTCGTGAACAGCGTGTCGAGTACGGTGTTGCCGACTGGCTTGCCGCGGCGGAAATCGAGATCGCCCAACCCCGAGCGCCAGCCGGTCGGCATATTGCCTTCGGATTCCCAAATCTCAGTCACCGCAGCCGCGAGGTTCCACGTCGCAATGTCCGCCGAACCACCCGGTGCTTTGAAGTACGGATGGAAGCCGATGCCGAATGGCATCGCCTTCTCATCGGCGGCGCTCACGGTTGTCTCGACTCGAAGAGCCGTAGCAGTGAGGCGATATGTCAGTTGCAGTTTCGCATCGGCGGGCCAATATGCGAGCGACTTAGGTGCATCTTTCGAGATTTGAAATTCGCCCGTGACGAACGCCGATGTGGCATCGGCACCGGAATCGATCACGCGCCACGGGCAACGTGGCGTGAAGCCGTGAATGGCGTGCGTGCCCGTCGATTCGTTTAGCGGCAGTTGGTAGGTTTTTTCTTCAAAGGTAAACTGCCCGTGCTTCAACCGATTTGGGAACGGGAACAGCACGGGGTGACCGCTGCGCGTCGGCACGGGGTTCGCGTCCCAATCGGGTGCGACATATAGCAGGTCGTCCCACGTCCCGTCGGCTTTGGCCGTCTGCCATCGCAAGCAGTTGAACCCGTGCGCCGGCCAGACCTCCGCACGCACGGGCGCTTTGCCCGTTTCGTCGGAGAGCGTGTATACGACACCGGGAATGCCGCCGGCTTCGGCTTCTCGCGTTGCCACAGTAAACGCCATCGGTGTTGCCCTTTGCATTGGAATCGCGGTGCCGTTCGCAAGGGGGAATTGTACGTTTCCAGAACTGAAACACGCACGAATTCACCGGAGTGGGCCATGCCGTTAATCAAATCGGAACCTCTGACGGAACTGGCAATTCGATTATTCGTCGCTTCCGGAGTGCCCGAAGCCGATGCGATTGTGGTGGCAAAGCACCTCGTCGGGGCGAACCTGCGCGGGCACGATTCGCACGGTGTTATGCGCGTGCCACAGTATCTACAATTCCTGCGCGAAGGAAAATATCACGCGAACGTGCCGCTTCAAATTCTGCACGAAACGCCCGCGGTCGTGTCTGCGGATGCAGGCTGGGGGCTAGGCCAGGTTCAGGCGCACCGGTTGCTGGCGAAACTGCTCCCGAAGGCCGAAGTACTCGGCATTGCATCCGGTACGCTTAGAAATTGCGGCCACGTGGGGCGGTTGGGCGAATATGCCGAGACGGCTGCCGAACGCGGCATGGCGTTCCTTGCCTCGGTGAACTCGCACGGGGCAGGGCGGCGCGTCGCACCACCCGGCGGCACGGAAGGGCGCATCAGCACGAACCCAATTTGCCTCGGCGTGCCGACCGCGACCGATCCCGTCGTTCTGGACTTTGGAACGAGTGTCGCAGCCGAAGGGAAAGTCCGCGTGCATTATCAAAAGAAAGAAGCCACGCCCGAAGGTTGGTTGCTGGATAGTAACGGCCAACCGACGACCAACCCTGCCGTTCTGTACGAAGATCCACGTGGAACGATACTGCCGTTCGGCGGGAACCAAACCTATAAAGGCTTCGGCCTGGGGCTGTTACTCGATCTGTTTACGGGCGGGCTATCGGGCGGGTCGTGTAGTCATCCGGATGCTCCACTCGCGGGCATCGGCAACACGCTGCTGTTCGTCGTCTTCGACCCGAAACAGTTCGGCGGCGCGGATCATTTTGTGAAACAAACGACCGGCCTCACCGATTTCGTACGCTCGTGCCCCACGGCTGACGGCGTCGAACGGATCACTTTGCCCGGCGACCCCGAACGCGACACGAAACGCCAACGCGAACAAACGGGCATCAGTATTCCCGACGGTACGTGGAAACTCCTCGTAGACGATGCCACGAAGTGCAACGTGCCACTACCAATCACAGTTTGATTGTCGCTGGCCTCTGTGAGGCCAGTGCGGGGATATAAAGTTTTGCGTTATCACTGAGTGATGGGTGAACTCCCAGGTGACGTGAAGTTAACCCGGATATTTCATCTGCGGTTTCCATCGAGGGATTTCCTCGATTGGTCGGCGGAATTCGTTATTTTGACTGGTTGTGGTCGATTGTGAGTGGA
>JAYWCL010000168.1:0-3971 GCA_043780595.1 Limnoglobus sp. | reverse complement strand
CGGCAAGAAGGTACTCGTCCTCGCACTGGTCGGCATCACGATCGGCCTCATCGGCATCGCCTGGGCCACTATTGACGTCGATGGCTACTTCACGCTCTTACTCGCGACTGGCGCGGTTGTTGCCGGCATTGGGTTTGCGATTTTCTTCTATCTGCGTTGGCTGAATCATCGAGAAAACACCGATGTCGCAAATCGTGTCGTGGCACCGCTCGGCCATTTGTTGGACTTGCAGGGATATGAAGATTTGCAGATGCAAAACCACCTCGTCAGCATCACCGATGTGAAAGACGGTTGGTTGCGGCTTTTGACGATGCGAGCCGTCTTGATGGTCATCGACATCATGGCAAAGTACATCTCCACACGCGGAAATTTAAGCGGCATCGTCACGATCCACTTCGCGAGGTGGGTCGTACTGACCGCGCCGAACCGCACGCCGCGATTGCTATTTCTCAGCAACTACGATGGCAGTTGGGAAAACTACCTCGGCGAATTCGTCGATCGCGCGAGCAACGGTCTCACCGCCGTCTGGAGCAACACGCAATTGGGGCCAGATCGCGGATTCCCCACGACGCACGGACTGTTCGTTGCTGGCGGATCGCGCGACGAACAGTGGTTCAAAAACTACGCGCGAACGAGCCAGCGAACCGACCTGTTGTGGTACAGCGACTATCCCGAACTCACCATGAAACACATCACCAATAACCGCGAGTTCCGCTTGGGGTTATTCGGCCCGGTTACCGATACCGCCCGTTGGCTTCAAAGACTTTAACATCGAGAGTACCGATGAACGAATGGGAACACGCGGACATTCAAGGCATCGTGTTTAGTAGCTACGGCGACACGATGCACGAGGCGTCGTATCACCTCTTGCGTATCGACGATCCACCGCGCGCGAACGCATGGCTGGCCGACTTGGTACACCGAGTGACGCCGGGCATGACGAAGCCGATCGTACCGCAGACGTCGTGCTTGAATGTGGCATTCACGCGATCCGGCTTGGAAAAGCTCGGCGTGGCCGCAACGACTATCGACACGACGTTCGAGCCGGCCTTCCAGGATGGCATGATCTCCAAGCGACGAACGCGCATCCTCGGCGACAGTGGAACGTCGGCACCGAAAGAGTGGCAATGGGGTAACGAGTTGCAGCCCGTCGATGTGCTGTTGTTGCTGTTCGCACCCAATCCGGCGGCGTTGAAAGTACTCGAAGCCGACGAAGCCAACAAATACGAATCGCACGGTTTGTCGCGGGTCGTCGATCCGATCGCGGCTACGCCACTGGACCCGAAGGAGCGATTCTCGCGCGAGCATTTCGGTTTTGCCGACGGTATCTCGCAGCCAAAACCCGTCATCGCGAACACGCCAGAAGAGTTAAAAGCGTTGCTCGTAAACGAACATCAGGCCGTCCCCGCGGGCGAGTTCGTGTTCGGCTACACGAATGCCTACTGGAACGAAACGATCATTCCCGGTTGGAAAGACGTCGCCCCGGGAGCCAAGCCGCTCGGCTTGAACGGAACCTATCTCGTCGTTCGCCAGTTAGAGCAGGACGTCAGCGCGTTCTGGAATTTCCTGCGAACGACGATGAAGCACGACGATAAACGGACCGAGTGGCTCGCGGCCAAAATGGTCGGGCGATGGCCGAGCGGGGCACTCGTTCGAGAGGGCGAACGGACCGATCCGGGGTTACCGGCGAACGGCGATGATGCCTTCGATTTCACCGACGACCCGCGCGGCACCGGCGCGCCGATCGGATCGCACGTCCGCCGGTCCAACCCGCGTGGAACCGAACTGGCCGACGACCGCGAAACGTCGCTCGTCGTCGCGGGACGACACCGCGTCTTGCGGCGCGCACGCAGTTACGGGCCGTTCGCAAAAGATAAGTACGAGCAAGACAATGTCAAACGCGGGTTGATGTTCATCGGCTTGAATACGAACATCGAACGCCAGTTCGAGTTCATCATGCACTCGTGGATGCACAATCCCGTGTTCGGCTCGCTGTATCAAGAAACCGACCCGCTGATCGGCGATCCGTCGCGAATCGTCGATCCACAATCTCAAGAGGCGACGGCGACACCGTTCTCGATCCCCACGAAAACGATCCGCGAGCGAATCCCAAACATCCCCCGTTTCGTGACCGCGATCGGCGGCGCGTACTTTTTCCTACCCGGACTCGACGCAATTCGCAAGTATTTAGCCGCGACGCAGAATTAGCCGCGACGCGCAGGCTTTGCGAAGCGGAGCGCGTGGACGTCACCCATCCACCGCGGTAGCTAGAACCACAAGCCACTCGTTCGCGACGGCTTGCCTCGTTCGGCCGCGCCACCTTCCATCGATACGATCGCTACAAAATGTACTTGCTCAGGTCTTCGCGTTGGATGATCGCGCCGATCTTTTCGCGCACCATTGGCCCGTCGATGACGATCTGCTTCTCGACGAGGTCCGGCCCCTCGTAGCTGTACTCTTCGACGACCTTTTCCAGGATCGTGTGCAGTCGCCGTGCGCCGATGTTCTGCGTCGAGCGGTTCAGCTCGAATGCCAGATCGGCGAGCGCTTCGATGCCGTCGGGGGTGAACTCGAGTTCGACGCCTTCGGTACGCAGCAGTTCCGCGTACTGCTTCGTTAAGGCATGTTTCGGCTCGGTGAGGATGCGGTGGAAGTCGGCTTTCGTGAGGTCGGTGAGTTCGACGCGGATCGGGAAGCGACCCTGCAACTCGGGCATGAGGTCCGACGGTTTCGAGACGTGGAACGCCCCGGCCGCGATGAACAAAATATGGTCGGTGCGAACGGCTCCGTACTTCGTATTCACCGTCGTGCCTTCGACGATCGGCAGCAAGTCCCGCTGCACGCCCTGTCGCGAAACATCCGGCCCGTGCCCCGATTGCGGCCCGCAGACTTTATCGATCTCGTCGAGGAACAGAATCCCATGATTTTCGACGAGGTTCACCGCTTCCTCATTCACCAGCGAGCGATCGATCAGGTTCTCGGTCTCTTGTTCGAGCAACGTCTTCCGGGCATCGCGAATCGGTATCTGTCGCGGTTGCTGGTTTTTCGGCATCATCTTTTCAAACATGTTCTGCAAGTCGACATCCATGTTCTCCATACCCATGTTGGAGAATATCTGTACGGGCGACGTCTTCTGTTCGAGGTTCAACTCGACCATGCGGTCTTCGAGTTCGCCGGCGAGCAACATCGTGCGAAACTTCTCGCGGGTGCGTTGGCGTTTCTCTTGTTCTTCGCTCTCGCCTTCGCCTTCGGGTTCCCACTGTGCGTTCTTCGGCGAGGGCACGAGCAGATCGAGTAGCCGTTCGGTCACGCGCTCGTGTGCCTTTTCCTTGACGTATTCGCGTTGTTTCTGTTTGACGATGCCGATGGCAGCTTCGGTCAGATCGCGGATCATGCTGTCGACATCGCGACCGACGTAGCCGACTTCGGTGAACTTGGTCGCTTCGATCTTGATGAACGGCGCTTGGACGAGGTCGGCGAGCCGCCGGGCGATCTCCGTTTTGCCGACGCCCGTCGGCCCGATGAGGATGATGTTCTTGGGCGTGATGGCCCGGCGCAACTCCGCGGGGAGCTGTTGCCGGCGCCAGCGGTTGCGGATGGCCACGGCCACCGCTTTCTTGGCGGCATGCTGCCCGACGATGTGTTTGGCGAGCGCGGCGACGATCTGCCGGGGGGTCAGGGCTTCGGTCATTCTAAGATCTCCGCGGGCGGAGGCGGTTGCTCGCTCGCCAATGTTCGTTGGGCTTCACCGAGCGAAGGCATCATGGCGGGGAGGTGGACGGTCACGGTCTCCCAGACAATCGACCAGTCGATACGATCATACGCGTGGACGAGCGCGTTCCGCATGCCCTTCATTTGCTTCCACGGGAGCGCTGGGAACCGTGCCCGCACTTCGGGTCGTACCCGGCTTGCGGCTTCGCCTAACACGCCAATCACTCGAAGGATTGCGTCGGCTCGCATCGGATCCGACC
>JAYWCL010000167.1:0-12901 GCA_043780595.1 Limnoglobus sp. | reverse complement strand
TATTACCTCGGCTCGAAAGACTGACACTTTCATCGCCGAAACCGCTCGCGAACGGCTTGTTTTCCAGCGAATTCTCAATGCGGATCATACGGGCCGGGGTAATACTTCTCGTCTCTCGGTAACTTCGTCGTATCGACGCCGGCGGTAACTTCGCTCGAATCGTCGGCGAATTTCGCGATCAGGTCGGCGGGTTTTACTACGAGGAGCTTCATGTTGAGTGCGCCGTTGGGGAACTTAACGCGGGTGCTACGGCCGGGGTCTTTGGCGAACGCGAGCCATTGATCGGCGTCGAGGTCGGTCGGCGGGGTGGCGTCGGCGGCGGCGTGGCGTAGTTCCAGAAGTGTGCCGCGTTCGTAGTTGCCGTAGACGTTCGCGGCGAGGCTTTGCCACGACAGAAACGCCTTCGGTTCGGCGAGCGGTTCGGCTTCCTTAATCACGATCAGCGGCGTCGGCATCCGTCGCCGTTCGGAGGGCGCGAACAACGATCGCTCGGCTTCCACCGAGAGGAATGTCGGCGGCCCCGCACCGGCACGACCCGCTTGAATGTCGAATAGCGCCCCGCTCAGGATCGTCGTCGCTTGCTTCCACTTAATAATGGCCTTCGGGGGCGGCACGTTCGATTCCTTCGTGGCCGGTTCGACCCACAAGAACGAACCATCGAGAACGAACGCCGATTGCTCGATGGTGATGTCGAATGGCCGCGCCGCTTTCGCCCATACCGCACGCCCGTGACCGCGGACCAGCGTATTCAGGAACAGCACTTTTGGCCCATCGACGGGGTCGTCGGAGTTCATCCGCATCTCGCGGCTCGGGTCGGGGAATGCCACCACCGTGGGAGTGTCGTCGTCTCGCTCGTCATCCTTCTTTTCCAGCGTAATCAGACAATCTTTGAAGCTGCATTCCCGACCGCCCGCGATGGTGACAACCGACTGTCGTTGCGAAAGTTGAATTCGTAAACCGGAGAATGTCAGTTCGCCTTCGACGTGCGGAAACATGCTGGCATCGCGGAACCGCGGCGTGCCTTCAGGGACGAGAACCGGGGTGAAATTCGGGTACGGCTTGATCGTCGCCTTGAGTTTCTTTTCCGGCAATGGCGGCACCGGCACTCGCCCGTTTACCGCGACTAACAGCGTGTCGCCGGGCTTCAAGTTCGACCACGCCGTCTCGAATGCGGGGTAGATCCGGTTCGCCGCATCTTCGGGTTCGGCTTCGGGGAACACGATCAGTTCGTTGGCCTTGGCGACCACGGCGAGTTGCGCGCGCGGTGGCGGCCACGATGGTACGCCGTCGGCGACTTTATAGATCATGTCGTTCAGCGTCGGCCCCAAAATCGCCTTCGCGCCGAGGACGTGAATCGGCGGCAACATCCCGAGTTTGCGATCCGTGAGGATGTTCAACTTGAATGCGTTCCACGGCTCGTCGCCTGCCAGTAAACGTCGCGGATCGGCGGCCACCCACGGCGAACGCACGAGCACTATCGGCTTGGCATCGCCGGTCGGCGTCGTTACGGCGAAGTAACCGTTCGGCTGGCCGCCTTCGAGCGGGCCGAACCGCACCAGCGGCACTACATCCGCGGCGTGCAGAACCGCAGACAACCCGCGGTTCGACGCACCCGGCGGCATCGCTTCCGCAAACGCGCAGGCACTCGCGGTCACTTTCGCGTTCGCAAGGGAATCGGCTTCAATCGCCACGCCGCCGCGATCCAGCATGAACGTGCATTGCTGTAATTTCAGTTCGCCAGGCGGGTCGTCGCTCTCACCGAGCAGGTGAATCGCCGCCGTGTGCGGGGCAAACGCGACTTCGCGCACATCGACTTTGGCGCGCGATGGAACTTCGATGGCGATGCTTTGCGCGCCGAGATCGAAGAATGCGTGACGCACCGAAAGTTCGGTGGGCTTCATCCCCGGTTCGTCGTCGAGGCGGATTGCCACGGTGCGATTTCGTCGCGTCTCCGCGGCGGCACGGAAGCGACACGCTTCGATTTCGATCTGGCTCACGTGCGAAAACAGCAAGCCGATGGGGTCGGTGTTCGGCGCACCGACGAGCGGCAGATCGACGATACGGAAGTCGATGCCGCGAAGCACGACCGATTTGACATCGCGAACCGCTAGCGTGCCGGGCCGGGGGATACCGTCGGTGATCGGCATCGCGTTGAGCTTGACGATCGGCGGCCGCGTGTCGCCTGTCGGGCTTGGTTCGGGTTCGATCGTCAGTTCCGTGCCGGTAAACAGTATCGGTTCTGGCCACGTCGTCAGGTCGTATTCGATACCGGGTTGCAACCGCACGACGAGTTCTTCCGCACCTTTTGCGGTAATGGCCTCCGCGATGGCTTTCACCGTGGTTAACGCACGCGATTTCTTGCTCGTATCGGTTGCGGGCAGCACGGGCGGTGTCGTGTCGGCCACGGCGGGTTTCGTCGTGGCGTTCGGCAGTTCCGACCACGGCGGCGACACATTTTGCGGTATCGTCGGCCCCGATGTCGAAGAACCGAACAGGATCGCCACAGTGATGACGATCCCCGCCACCGCAGCGAGGATGCCGAACGGCAAGCGAAACGGCTCGGCGGATGGCGTCGCGCTCGGCACCGACGGCAGCGCGGCCATCTCGGCGGCGGTCCCTTCAATGGGGATATTCCAGTCGCGGGCCAGTGCGTTCAGGTCGCGAATCAGTTCGGCGGGCGTGGCATAACGCCGATCGGGTGACTTCGCCATCATCTTGCCGAGAACGACCGCCAACCCATCGGGCACATTCGGGTTCAGGTCGCGCGGGTCGGTCGGCGTCAGGTGCTGATGCGCTTGCAGTTTCTTCGCCGCCGTGCCTTCGGGAACGGGCGGTCGCCCGGTCATTGCGTGATAGAACGTGCAGCCGAGGCTGTAAATATCGCTGCGAACATCGGCGCGGCGCGGGTCCATCGCTTGTTCGGGCGAGATGTAATCGAATGTGCCGAGCGTCACGCCGGATTGCGTCAAGCCGCCATTCACCGAGTGCGATTCGAGGTGCCGTGCGAGGCCCATATCGACGATCTTCGCCCGCCCGCCGGTCGTGATAATGATGTTCGAGGGTTTAATATCGCGGTGAACGACGCCGCGTTCGGCGGCGTGACCCAACCCGGCGGCGATCTGCAACATGTACCGCACGCAATCGGCGGCGGGCACCGTGCCGAGTTTGTCGATCACTTGCCGTAAGTTTTCGCCTTCGACGTACTCGAAGGCGATGAAATGCAGGTTGCGATCTTCGCCGCAAAAGTAAACCCGCGCGATGTTGTCGTGATCGAGCTTCGCCGCAGCACGGGCTTCTTGTTTGAACCGCGTCACCGATTCCGAATCGCGGGTCGTTTCGGGTGGCAGAATCTTGAGTGCGACGATGCGACCGAGTTCGAGGTCGCGGGCCTTGAACACCGTGGCCATGCCGCCGGAACCGATCGTCTCGATCAACTCGAAGTGCCCGAGCTTCTGGCCCGTTACGCTCGGTTTCGATCCGGTATCGACTTTGTTCTGCGTGATGATCGTGGGGAAATCGTCGCTGTTATCGGGGGCATCCGCAAGGATGTCCGGCACGGTCAGCCGCACGAAGGAGCTGCCGAACAACTCGACGAGGCTCGACCCGTGCGGCGTGGGCACCGGTGGGCGATAGTCGCCCGTCGAGCCGTTGGTGTGGCCGCCAAGGCTGTGATTGCGGTCGAGCGCTTCCGACGAAGACCCCTCGCGATCGTTCGCGGTCGGCTTCGGATCGGGATTCGATGGCGTGTGCATTCCGTTCGCACCAGACGTATCAAGCGATGGCCCCACTCCGAGGGCTTAACGATCTCCCTACCGTTCTTCAATTACAAGATGGGTAGTCCAGTTAGAATATAGCCCCTGAAGTGGGGGCGTGTCAATTCGGCGCGAGTGTCTTCCTTCCGAAACCGACCCGATTCGGACCGCGGGAGAATGCGCCTGCGGACGTGTAAGCCGGGGTTAGCGCGTTGCTACCGTCGCTTATCTTACGCAATGCGTTCGAGCACATCCGCCAGAAAATTCCGGAAATCGGCATCCACCGCCTAAACCATCCATGTTGCGGAACCGTCAAAGCGTACACGGGGATATTCGTGCAAGAACGGAATGTCCGATCCGTAGGGAATGTAATCGTGCTGAGTGTGATGGCGATCGCGAGCGGTACGCGGGTCGAACGCGAAATGTGTCGGGCTGCATCGGACACCTCGGCAAATCGCCGGGAACCAGTAAGTTTTGAGACGAGTTATTGCGAAGGAATTAAAAGACATCGACACCCGACCAAGGGTGGTTAGCGGTGCGTAGCGATTGGGAAGCATGCGCCAGTAGCGCAATACGGGCCGAGTGGGAAATCGGGAATGTTTGCGGAGGATCGTATATCCACCCCGTTCCGGATTTCGTTTAATTACAAACAGCATTAATGCATCAGTGTCGATTGTTTTTAGTTTCGGCAACAATTCAAACGCACAACTTGACAGTCTACATCCACCGAGAGGTTCTGAATCATGGCCCACGATTCCTTTTTTGCCCGGCGTACGCGGAACTTCTTCCGTCGCCCGACGTTCCGCACCACGATCGTGGCCCTGCCCAAACGAGCCAAACTAGAAGCACTCGTCTTAGAGCATCGGGACATCCCCTCGGTCAGTGGGTTTGTGTTTCAGGACTATAGTGCGAATGGCAATTTCGACAAAACCTCGACGATCCCGAACGCGGGTGGAACGGCCAACCCCGCGGCACCGGGAACGGTTGCCACGGCCGTCGATATTGGCGTTGCGAACGTCAAGGTGACGGTATTCAACTCGGCGGGTGGCAAAGTCGATCAAGTCATTTCCAACGCTTCCGGCGCATGGTCGAGTGCGTTGACGACCGCCGGCCAGCCGTACCGACTCGAATTTACGAGCTTGCCAACGGGTTTCACGTACGGCCCGCACGGTGCGACGAACGGCACTTCGACGCAGTTCGTCACCGATGGCGCGACGACGGCTAGCCTCGGGATCATCAAAACCGCGGAGTATTTCCGCACGAACCCGACGCTCCTCACTAGCCAGTATTTCTTCGGCTCGGCAGTCGGTGCCGATCAAACGATCCCTGCCATTCTCAGCTTCCCCTACAGCGCCGGTTCGATCGATCAGTCCACGCCTGCAAATTCGAACTCGCCGCAGAACGGCGAACGCGCCGTGGCGATTCCGGCAGCGCAAGTCGGCACGACGTGGGGCCTCGGCTACAACCGTACGCAACAGAGCTTTTACGCCGCCGCATTCACGAAACGGCACTCCGGTTTCGGCCCTGGCGGCGCAGGTGCGATCTACACCGGCGCGTTGCCGCAAACGAACGCGGCGAACGAAGTGACGACGGCCAGCACGTGGCTGAACCTGCAAGGTGCGACCGCGAAGATCGGCAACACGAATACGACTTTCACAGTCGACACGCTCGGTTCGTTCTCGGCATACATCAACGGCCGAAGTGCCGTCGGTTACGATTACGACACCGATGGTGGCAACACGGGTTGGAACGCGGTCGGGAAGTCTTCGCTCGGCGGCCTCGACGTCAGCGATGACGGCACGATGGTGTTCGTGATGAACCTCGCCGATAAACGGCTGTACGTGATCCCCGTGCTGGCGAACGGCGCAGCCGACACCGCGAACATTCGCGCGTACGTCGTGCCGACCCCAGCGGGTGCGACCGCGAGCGACGTGCGTCCGTACGCCGTCGAGTTCCATAACGGCCTTGTGTACGTAGGCCTCGTGAACTCGGCGGAATCGACCGGTGTGCGTGCCGATCTTCGCGCCCACGTTTACACGTTCGATCCGGGCGCGGGCACCTATTCGGCGGCCTCGGTCATTACCGATGGTGGCGGGCCAGGTTTCGATTTATCCTATGCCCGTGGCGGCAGCTTCGGCGGTAGCGATAACTATCTCCCGTGGTCGCCGGTCTACAATCGCGTGATCCCGAATCAACTTGCCGGTCCTGCGGGCGAGCAACTCTTCACCTCGCAATATCCTCAAGCCATGCTGTCCGGAATCGCGTTTGATGCCGCCGGCAATATCAGCCTGAGTATTCGCGACCGGAACGGCGACCAAACGGGTCGTGGGGCGCTGTCGAATCCGGGAACGAATGCCACGCTCAATCCGGGCCGCGCCGAAGGCGTGGCGTCGGGTGAGCTTCTGCGTGCGTTCATCAATACGCCCGGAAATCTGGGTTCGGGTTGGTTGCTCGAATCGAACGGTGCGAGCTTGGTTGTCGGGAATGCCGCAACGGGTACCGACCCCGGTAGCGCGGCAGGCCCTGGCGGCGGTGAATTCTACGGCGAAGACGATTTCGCTATCACCGGCCACCGCGGTACCAGCCTCGGCGGTATCGTTCAAGTCCCTGGCTTCCCGGACATCGTCAACACGCACTTCGACGCACTCCGCAACGGGCAAGTCCGTTCGGGGGGAACGCGGTGGTTCCGCTCTGCCGATGGTTTGCTTCAGAAGAGCTATCAGATCTACGACCAGAACCAGGGGGCACCGGCCTCGAACAGCCCGATCGGTACGCTCGGCAAGGCCAACGGCCTCGGCGACCTCATCGCCATCGAGACCGATCCACCGGTGGAAATCGGCAATCGCATCTTCCGCGATCTGGACAACGACGGCGTTCAAGATGCCAACGAAGCCGGTATCGGCGGCGTCACGGTCCAACTGTACGATTCGACGGGCGTCACCAAACTCGGCTCGGTCGTCACGGCCACCGATGGCTCGTACTACTTCAACTCGGGCGGCGCACCGGGTACAGTTTCCCCGAACGAAAACTACAACATCGCCGCGCTCAAGGTCGGCAGCAAGTACGTCGTACGGATCCCGAACGTCACGGGTGGTACGCAACAAACGAAACTGGCAGGCTTCACGCTGACGACGGCGGGCGCGTTGCACACGGGCGATGGCACGACCATCGACGGCAATGGCAACCTGCGAAACTCCGATGCCTTGCTCTTCGGCGTCAACGGCGATATCGTCGTCGATCTCACGTCCAATGCGAAGGGCAACAGCGTACCGAACTTCGATGCGGGCTTCGCCGATGGCGTCTCGCTCGGTAACTTCGTGTGGGACGACGCGAACAACAACGGCGTTCTCGACGGCACCGAAGTCGGTATCGACGGCATCGCGGTCAATCTGTACCTCGACGCCAACGGCGATAACGCCCCCGATACCGCTTTGCCATTCACTACGACCACGACTGTCGGCGGCGGCAAGTACCTGTTTTCGGGTATCGCCCCGAACAAGTACATCGTGGAAATCGTCTCGCCCGCTGGCTTCCGCAGCAGCAGCGGCACCGCGTTCGATCCGGTCACGGGGCCATTCGAGTCGGGCCTCGTCGGCAACAGCCTCGTCGACAATCAGGACCACGGCAAGACGATCTCGGGCAACATCAACACCGGTTTCGTCATCCGTACGAACACCGTGCAGTTGTTCGGCCCCGGCAACGTCGGCAACCCGAACGGCAACCCCGGCCCGAACGACGCGAACCTTCTGCAAGACTTCGGCATCTACCGTTCGTACTCGCTCGGGAACCGCGTCTGGTTGGACAAGAACAACAGCGGGACGATCGACGCCGCCGACGGCGCGACGCCCGGTATCAACGGCGCGGCGGTTCGCCTCTATCGGCCGACCGACTTCGATGCAACGGGCAATTTGCTCGCAGGCAAAACCGCGATTGCCAATACGACGACGGCCAACGGTGGCTACTATCGCTTCGATAACCTCATCGGTGCGACTGCGGCCAACAACGCGAACGGCAGCTACGTCGTCGTCGTCGACAAGGCCGTCGGCGGGTTGACGAATCTCCGTTCGAGTACGGGCGGGCCGATCAACTCGAAGTTCGAGCCAGCTGCCAACGCGATTCCGGTACCAGGAACGACCGACAGCGACGACAACGGAACGACGATCGCGGGTAACCTCGTCCGCACAGCGACGTTCATCCTCGGGCCGGGTACTAACGCTCCGCTCGCCGAAAGCGACCTCGTTGCCCTCGCGAACCCCCAAGGCACGATCGACGGTCAAGCCGACCTCACCGCCGACTTCGGCTTCTTCGCACCACTGTCGATCGGTAACCTCGTTTGGGAAGACGCGAACAACAACGGCAAGTTCGATGCGGGCGAGAAGCTGTTCTCGGGCGTCAGCGTTTCGCTGATCGACTCGAAGGGCAATTCTGCGGGCAGCCAAACGACGGGACCAGACGGCAAGTATCTGTTCAACAACCTCACGGCCGATACGTACACCGTTCGCGTCACCGCTCCGACCGGTTACCTCAGCAGTTCGGGCTTCAACGGCAGCAAGTCCGGTCCGTTCGAGCCAGCGGCGCAAACGAACGTCGATAGCACCGACCACGGGACGTTGAACACCGCAATCACCAGCGGTACGTTCGTCGATTCGGTCGTCACACTCGGCGACCTCGGCGCGGTCGGCAACCCCGATACCGTCGTCGCTGCGAACGATGCGAACTTGCGACAAGACTTCGGCTTCTTCGACCCGCTCGCAATCGGTAACTTCGTCTTCGGC
This sequence comes from Limnoglobus sp., assembly GCA_043780595.1. GTDB lineage: Bacteria > Planctomycetota > Planctomycetia > Gemmatales > Gemmataceae > Limnoglobus. Next base: position 4,374 of record JAYWCL010000167.1, on the reverse strand, counting down.
GACATCAACAACAACGGCACGCTCGACGCCGGCACCGAACAGGGTGTCGCGAACGTGACGGTCGCGCTGATCGACTCCTTTGGCACGACCGTTGCCACGACGAAGACCAGCCCGCTCGGGGCCTATCGCTTCGACAACCTGACGGCTGGCACCTACACCGTGCGGCTCACGCCACCGGCTGGGTTCATCAGCAGTACGGGTGGACTCAGCACGACGAGCGGCCCGTTCGAACCGGCCACGCAAACCAATACCGACAACACCGACCACGGTACGAATAACGGCGCGTTCATCGACTCGAAGGTTTCGCTGCTCGCAACCGGCAACCCCGATGAAACGGGCACCGCGAACCTTCGCCAAGACTTCGGGCTGTGGCAGCCACTCTCGCTCGGCGATCAAGTGTTCAACGACGTCAACAACAACGGCACGTTCGATGCGTCGGAAGCGGGCATCGCGGGTGTGGCCGTCGATCTGCTCGATTCGGTGGGTGCGGTTCTCACCTCGACGACGACGGGTGCGACCGGCAGTTACCTGTTCACCGGCCTGACGCCGGGCCAGTATCGCGTTCGCATCACGCCGCCCGCGGGCTTCATCAGCAGCACGGGTAACCCTGCCAATGAAGTGGCTGGGCCGTTCGAGCCGGGTGTCAGCACGACCGACAACAACGTCGACCACGGCACGAAGGCGGGGGCGTTCATCCAAACCGACCTCGTGACGATCTCGACTTCCGGTTCGGCTTCCAATCCGGACGCCGCTGGCACTGCGAATCTTCGCCAAGACTTCGGCATCTTCGCTCCGGTTCCACCGGTGCCGCCGGTCGTGATCTCGCTCGGCAACACCGTGTTCGAGGACGCGAACAACAACGGTAAGTTCGACGCCACCGAGAAGGGGATTTCGAGTGCGACTGTCACCCTGCTCAATTCGGTTGGGGGTACCGTCGGCACGCAACTCACCGACGTCAACGGCAACTACCGCTTCAACAATCTGGCACCAGGCAAGTACACCGTGCAGGTGACGACGCCCGGCGGCCTCATCAGCAGCACGGGTACCGTCGGCAGTCTCTCGGGGCCATTCGAGCCGGGCGTTTCGGATAACACCGATAACGTCGACCACGGCACCACGAGCGGCGCGATCGCGACAACGACCGTCATCCTCGGCAACCCGACGATTGGGACCGACCCGATCAACCCCGATGAAGGTGGCCTCGCCAACCTTCGCCAAGACTTCGGTTTCTTCCGCCCACAAGCGGTCGGTAACCTCGTCTTCATCGACGCGAACAATAACGGCAAACGCGATTCCAGCGAGGCTCCGCTCGTGGGTGCCGGTGTCAGCATCATCGACGCGGCCGGTGTGACCGTCTCCACGCAGACGACCGGGATCGATGGCAAGTACCTGTTCACGAACTTGGTACCCGGCGATTACCGCGTCCGCGTGTCGGCACCTGGATACATCAGCAGTACCGGGAAGATCGGCAGCCCAACGGGGCCGAACGAACCGGGCCTGAACGATGCCAGCGACGACACCGACCACGGCACGACCGTGGGTGCGAATTTCGAGTCGACGGTGACGCTCCTTCCCGGTGCGACCGCCAACCCCGACGGTGCGGACAACCTGCGACAAGACTTCGGCTTCTTCCAACCGCTTTCGTTCGGGAATCAAGTCTTCACCGATACGAACAAGAACGGCAAGTTCGAGCCGGGCGAACCGGTCGTGCCGAACATCACCGTGAACCTCCGGGACACGACCGGAACCGGTGCGATCCTCGCCACGACGGTGACCGGTGCCGATGGCAAGTATACGTTCGGGCTGCTGACGCCCGGCACGTACGTCGCCGAGATCCTCCCACCGGCCGGCGTCACGCCGAGCAGCCCACCTGCCAACCCGATCAACAACACGGGCGACCTCAACGTCGGGGCGCAAGTGGGGGCAACGATCCAGTCGGCCCCGTTCACGCTCGTTGCGGGTGCCGCCCCGTTCGTCGAGGGGAACACCAACGGCAACGCCTTCGTTACCGGTGACTTCGGCTTGACCGGACTCGCGATGATTTCCGGCTTCGTCTATCGCGACCCGAACATCGATGGCAGTTTCGACATCACTCGCGGCGATACGCCGTTCCGCGGTATTGTGGTGACCCTGACTGGCGTCGATGCGGCGGGAAACCCCGTGACCTCGCGCAGCACGACGACCGACGCGAACGGCTTCTACAAGTTCACCGACCTCATCCCCGGTACCTACACCGTTACCGAGACGCAGCCCGGCGGGTTGATCTTCGACGGTCTCGATACGCTTGGGGTCGGTGGGAATACGCCGACCAAGCCGCGCAAGAACGTCCTCAGCGTGACGCTCAACGCAAACGATAACGGCCAGAACTTCAACTTCGGTGAAATTCCGCCCGCGAACGTCTCTGGCTTCGTGTACGTCGATCAGAACCGCAACGCGGTCAAAGACCCCAGCGAGCGACCGATTCCCGGTACCCGCGTGACGATCAGCGGAACCGCATTCGCAGGCAGTGTGTTGGCCCGTCCGCTCGTGGGGAGCGACGTGCCCGGTGGCTCGCTCAGCATCCTCACCGGCCCCGATGGCGGCTGGGAATTCCTGGCATTGCCGACGGGTATCTATACCGTTCAGGAAACGCAACCGGAGAACTTCTTCGACGGCCAAGAGCAAAACGGCGACCCGACGATCAACCCGGTCATCTCGAACGACGTGTTCTCCACGATCGTGCTCGGGGCGAACGGCTTCAACGGTCCGTTGAACTTCGGCGAGTTCACAACGCTGGTCGGTCCGCTCGATCCGAACGATCCGTCGAAGCAGAACTTCCTCGGTTCGTCCGGCAACGGCGGTGGCGTGTTACCGCCCCCCGGTGGCCCAACGCATACCCCGGTCAACTTCAACCCGGCCTTCACGACGACGACGGGCACGCCGAATGTGCCTGCGTTCGTGATCGTCGCCGCCGGTGCCGGTCGTGCGCCGCTGGTGCGAGTCCTCGATTACGCAAGCGGAGCCGAGAAGTTCCGCTTCAACGCCTACGAAGACAGCTTCACCGGTGGCGTGCGGACCGCAACCGGCGATGTCAACGGCGATGGCATCGCAGACATCATCACTGCAACGGGTGTCGGCGGCGGCCCACGTATCCGCGTCTTCAGCGGTGTCGATGGTAGCCTGCTGCAAGAGTTCTTCGCCTTCGAGTCCACCTTCCGCGGTGGCGTGTTCGTGGCAGCGGGCGATGTCGATGGCGATGGCCGTGCGGACATCATCGCCGGTACCGAAGTCGGTGGCGGCCCGCGCGTCACGGTCTTCAGTGGCCGAACCGGTGCCGTGCTTCAGAACTTCTTCGCCTTCGATCAAGATCAACGCGGTGGCGTTCGCGTCGCAGCCGGAGATTTCAACGGCGACGGCAAAGCGGAAATCGTCGCGACGACCGGCAACGGCGTACCGACGCGAGTCCGAGTCTTCGACGCGGTCACACTCAACCCGCTCCAAGATTACGCACCGTTTGAAGCCTCGTTCACGGGCGGCGTGAACCTCGCAGTCGGCGACTTCAACGGCGATGGCGTCGCAGATGTCATCACCGGTGCCGAGTCCGGTGGTGGGCCTCGCGTGCAAGTGTTCGACGGCAAGACGCAGGCGGTTCTCGCAAACTTCTTCGCCTTCGAATCGACCTTCACCGGTGGCGTGCGAGTCTCGACGCAAGACGTGAATGGCGACGGTAAAGCGGACCTGATTGCAACCCCCGGCCCCGGTGGTGCGTCCCGCGTTCGCGTGCTGCGATCGACCGACCTCAGCACGATCGACGACTTCTACGCCTTCGACCCCGACTTCGTCGGCGGTGCTTACGTCGGCTAAGACTGTCGGATGAATGAAAACGAGCAGGCCACCCGAAAGGGTGGCCTGCTTCGTTGCGACGCACAACGGTACAACCCCAGGTGACGTGAAGTTACGGTTGACGGTGTTTTTAGGTCATCTCGGTTCGGGTTCTCCCGTTTTGGCAAAGGTACGGACAAATCGATAAGTAAGGGGGAATTCTCGCCATCAGAACCTTAGCAGGCCGTGGTTTTCGGGCCTGAAAGCTTTCCCAGGCCTCCGCTCGCTTCGCTCACTCCGACCTGGGCTGATAGAACCGGCCCTTCAGGCCGGAAAACCGGCCCCTCTCCGGAAACGGAGAGGGTAACAGAAATCGGATGATAGTCGTCGCTGAAATGGACATGGTTCAAAGCAAGGTTGCAGTTTTGCCGTAAAGGACCACCGAAAAGTGGTTCCGGCGTAGATCGCGACAACCGAAATCGGACGTAAGTCGTTGGTGGGTAAGGGTGGTTCCGGAATTCGGGAGTGAGTTCGCGAAGGGGTGGGTGGAAAGTGTCGAAACCACTTTTCTGC
>JAYWCL010000166.1:0-4299 GCA_043780595.1 Limnoglobus sp. | reverse complement strand
GATTCTTCCTGAATCATCGCCGGTTCGTGCGGAGCGAACGACCGGAACGCACGGGGAAAAGCCCGCGCGAATTGCTGACGGGCGAACCGCACCCGCACTGGCTGGAGCAACTCGGCTACCAACGATTCCAGCAAAACTGATGCTTCGTCACCACCCGAAACGCACGCCACGAAAACCCGCAAAAGACAAAGACAACCCGAAGCAACTGCGATTGTTCGAATAACGCAAAAAGCCCCGCGACGAACGTCGCGGGGCTTTCGTTTCGGGTTCGCTTACGTCAGGTTCATTCCCAACAGGAACTCGAGGTTGGACTTCGATTTCTTCGCGCGGTTCAACAGCAATTCCATCGCTTCGGTCGGGTGCATGTCGGCCAGCACGCGGCGGAGCATCGTGATCTTTTGCAGTTCCTCGGGGTGGAGCAACAGGTCTTCCTTCCGCGTTCCGCTGCGGTTGACGTCGATGGCGGGGTAGATCCGCTTCTCGACGAGCCGTCGGTCGAGGTGGAGTTCCATGTTGCCGGTGCCCTTGAACTCTTCGAAGATCACGTCGTCCATGCGGCTGCCGGTTTCGATTAGCGCGGTGGCGATGATCGTTAGGGAGCCACCTTCTTCGACGTTGCGAGCGGCACCGAAGAAGCGCTTCGGCTTCTGCATCGCGTTACTATCGAGACCGCCCGAAAGCAGCTTGCCGCCGCCGGGGGCTTCGGTGTTGTGCGCACGGGCCAAACGGGTGATGCTGTCGAGCAAGATGACGACATCTCGCTTCAGCTCGATCATCCGCTTGGCCTTTTCCAGAACGACTTCCGCCACGTGAATATGTTCTTCGGGCGGTTCGTCGAACGTGCTGGCGACGACCTCGGCATTCGTGCCGATGACCATCCGCTGCATTTCCGTCACTTCTTCGGGGCGCTCGTCGATGAGCAACACGAAGACGTAACATTCCGGGTGATTCTTCAAAATGGCGTTGGCCATCTTCGCGAGTAGGATCGTCTTGCCGGTTCGGGGCGGCGCGACGATCAGCCCGCGTTGGCCCTTGCCGATCGGCGTGACGAGGTCGACGATTCGCATCGACATGTCTTCGGGGGATTCGAGGACGATCCGCTTGTTCGGGTGCAACGGCGTCAGGTCTTCGAAGCTCGTGACGGACGCGGTTTCTTCGCCGGTCTTGCCGTTGACGAGCTCGATTTGCATCAGTGCAAAGTTATCTTGGTTCTCGATCGGGAGCCGAATCGGCCCTTCGACGAGGTACCCCGTTCGCAGGCTCATGCGGCGAATCTGCGAGGGCGAGACGTAGATGTCTTCGGGCGACGACAGGTAGTTGTGTGCGGCACTTCGCAAGAAGCCGTAACCATCGGGCAGAACTTCGAGCGTGCCGGAACCGCGTACGGTTTCGCCGCGTTCGATCTGCTTGCGGACAATGCCGACGATGAGTTGGGCACGGTTCATCCCGGTGTGTTCGCGAATGCCTTCGCTCTCGGCGAGCGCGAACAGTTTCGGCATCGGCATTCGGTACAGGTCGTCGAGTTTGGCGGCGGGGCCGGTGCCACGCACGCCTCCGCGATCCGACCGTTGCTCAGATCCAGCTCGCGAATCGGGGCGTTGGTCGCCGCGGTGTTCGCGTTGGTCGGGGCGTTGCTCGCGCTGATCGCGGGCTTCGGCACGCGGCTCGGACCGCTCTCGCTGATCTCGCTCGGGATTATGTCCGACGACGGGCCGGATCGGTGCGACCGAGGGGCGGTCGTGGACGGGCGGTTGCGCCATCCGGGTGGGCGGTTGTCGCAGTGGCAGAACGACGATCGGCGGTGGTACGGGCACCGGTGCTGCGGCGAATTCCACGGCTTCCACGTAGGCCGGTAGCGGCGCGGGTGGCGGTGGGGGAACGTGCGCAGGGTCCGGTGGCGGAGCCGCCGCGACAATCGCGACTGGCTCCGGTGTCACCGCTTCCGATGCCGATTCGGCTTCGTTCGGTGGAGCGACGGGCGCAGCGGTCGGGTCGGCAGTTTTCCGCAGCACTCGCTTGCGGACGGGGGGTCGTGGCGACCCTTCGACGCTTTTGGCGTCGGACATATCAGAATCCTCGAAGTGGCTGAAACAAGAGTCGGTTTCGTGGTTGACCCAAGCGGACGCGCGTCCGGGGTAGTTGCAATCTGCGTCTGGAATGTCACGCACCGACTGCGAACGGGGAAGACCTCAGCAAAGCTGGGCCGGCGAACGGGCCATCCGTTGCCCCGAGAGAGAAACGAGAAACACGCGATCGCGACGTACGGAATGAGTCGATTCCGTCTTAACATCGCACGAACCATCCGCAACGTCGAGGTGAATCGCTCGTGCGGTATTACCTAGCTAACACGACAACTGAGTTTGGAATTTCGCTAACGGATACTCGGTCACTCAATGGATTGTCGCAGCGTCCGCATGAGTTCGGGCAGGGTAGTTTGGCAATAGTCGTACGGAATGAATCCAACTCAGTCCGTCGTATCTTCGCCGATAACGTGCATCGCTAATAACACTGTAGGCGACCCGCCGCATATGTCAACAGCATTTTCACGAGAGCCACGCCGTTTCGGTCCGACGGCGACCCGTTGTGGCACGTTGCTAACTTTCCCTTCGTCGAACGTTCTCTGCACCGGACGTGGCTCCATCGGATACGATGCAATAGACGAATTCCAACACACTCGCCGAGGCACGAACGCCGTGGGACAAAAAATCGAACAAGACCTGCAACGATTCCGCAAGATCGTTCGCGGGAAGGTGAAATCGAACCTCTCGAAGTATATCAGCCGCGGCGAGATGATCGGCAAGAAGGGGAACGACCTCGTGTCGATACCCGTGCCGTCGATCAATTTACCGCAGTTTCGTTACGGTAGCAAAGGCTCCGGTGGCGTCGGCGTGGGGCCGGGGCAGCCGGGGCAGCCGCTGACGCAACCGCAAGATGGCGACGGCGACCCGCAAGCCGGCGACCAACCGGGCGGCCACATTCTCGAAGTCGATCTCACGCTCGAAGAACTCGCCGACATCCTCGGCGAAGAACTTGAGTTGCCGCGTATCGAGCCGAAGGGCAAGAAAAACGTCCTCACCGAGAAGGACAAATACACGAGCATCCGCCAGGTCGGACCGGAAAGTTTACGCCACTTCAAACGCACCTACAAACGCGCGATGCAGCGCCAGATTGCGGCGGGGACGTACAACCCGACCGATCCGCGCGTGATCCCCATGCGCGAAGATAAACGCTATCGCTCGGCCCGCGAAGTCCCGAAACCCGATGCGGTCGCGTGCATCATTTACATGATGGATGTTTCCGGCAGTATGACCGACGAACAGAAAGAAATCGTGCGCATCGAAGCGTTCTGGATCGACACGTGGATCAAGAAGCATTATGCGGGCGTCGATGCGGTGTACATCATTCACGATGCCGCCGCGAAAGAGGTGGACGAACACACGTTTTACCACACCCGCGAAAGTGGCGGTACCCGCATCAGCACCGCCTACGAACTCGCCGCGAAGATCATCGACAGCCGCTACCCGCCATCGGACTGGAACGTCTACGCCTTCCATTTCTCCGATGGTGACAACCTCGGCGACGACAATCCGAAGTGCCTCGAAATCCTAAAAAACCAGATCGTTCCGAAGGTGAACCTCTTCGGCTACGGGCAAGTCGAGTCGCCCTACGGCAGCGGCGAGTTCTACGAGCACGTCCACGAACTGATCGGAGCGCATCAGAATGTAGTCGCCACGCGCGTCCCCGATCGCGAAGCGATATTAGGCAGTATCAAGGAGTTCCTGAAAACGGGAAAGTGAAGCCATGAACGTATCGAAGAACGCCCCCAATATGGTCGAACAGATCATCGACCCCTCGCTCGACCGCCTACCCGACCTGGAAAGCGTGGGCGACTGCGGCGGTCGATTGCATGGAGGAAATCAGCAATGGCACGATCGTACAAACGAAGATCGTCTGGGGAATGAACCCAAAGTATCCCCGCGGAAACGCGGCAGGTGTACCGATCGTAGCGAACTTCTCCGACAATTTCGGCAACCATCTGACGAGGTCATTCTCCGACGCGGAGTTAAAAGATGTTGAAAAAATCGGGCAGACTATCATTCCACTTTGAGGCGACTGGTTGCAAGTTCGTTTGAATTTCGGCATGAAGCGATTAATCGAAAGTTTGAAATAAGAGAAGGAGCTCGTGTTATAAAGCCGAAGGGGCACGGTTCAAAAGTGGGTAGCAGTTTTGCGTTTGTTTGCGATTGCGATTCGGCTATCGTAAAGTGCCTGTTTCTCCCAGAATGTGAGTTGCAAAAC
>JAYWCL010000165.1:0-8599 GCA_043780595.1 Limnoglobus sp. | reverse complement strand
GGTTTCGTCGCCGACTTCCGTACTCTCAGCATAGTCCGCCGCACCCACGTTCCCGGCCTGCAGGCTCGGCTCCGCCGAAGAGGAGTGCCCCAGGAACTTATTCCGGCGGTGAGTCGTAACCCGCTCTTGTGACTGGTGCTCTTCATCCACCTCGGCGCGCACCGGTTGCTCGGGCCGTCGTCAGTGTTTTGACGCGGCATCGCTTTCCGAATTGTCAATTCCGCCTTGCGTCGACATTATTTGCTGTCGGCGACCTGCCCTTGTAGTGCCTGCTTCATCTGTAGCCACAGCCCCGGCGAGACGTCTACCGGCCCCGTTCCGACGACCGCCAAAAGTGACTCGGTGAGTGATTGGCCGTGTGCCAAAGCGATACCGGCAGCGGCAACGCACACCGACCGGCTCATTCCGGCCGAACAACAGATCGCGACCGGAACACCGGCTCGGAGTAGTGCCGCCACGGATTCGGCAGCCAACCGCAAGAGCCACGCGGGGTTGTCGCCGCCGTCGGACAGCGGGAACCGACATCGGATCAATTCGCGCGGCAGGACGGCCAGTTGGTCGCAGTCGGCCAACTCAACGACGGCCTCGACACCGGTGGCCAATACCGCGCGAGCATCGCGGAGATCGCCCGCGTTGCCAAGCCACATCGCACATCCGGCGACTTGCCGCATCGAGTATCCTCCGCAAGCTGACGAGCCACATCGCCCTCGCCGGGGTCAATCCCAAAGCCAAGCGTATCGTACGATGCTCGATATGTCTACGGTGCGGGTTTCCGCCAGTAGAAAGTGGGCCGTGCCCCACGACATGCCTTCGGGAGTTGTCCCTCACGTATAATGACTGGAGAACTCGATACCCAGGCGAGAATGAATGATGGCAGTGGGACGACCGATATTAGTGTCTGCGCAACCGCAGACGGCGACGGACGACGTGATGGCTGCACTCGCGGTGGCGGGGCTGAGCCACGTTCCGCATCTTCTCCGTTCGCCACCCGCCGTTGATTTTGAAGAGATCTCCGCTGCCATCATCTGCCCTGGCGAGATCCTCGATGCGGCGATCGAGCAGACGCGGCGCTGGCGGATCGAACTCGGTTCGCATTACGTTCCGATCGTCTGGATATTATCGATGCCGTCGGTGGAATGGAAGAAGGCGGGGTTGGATGCCGGCGTAGATGTATGCTTATCGCAGCCGTTCGATCCGGGTTTGCTCGTGTCGCAACTCGCGGCCCTGCAACGGATTCGGCAAGGTTCGGATCAACTCTCCACGCGGGCAGCCGAAGCCTCGGTGTTTGCCGAACGGTTGCAAAAAGCCTACGGGTCGATCGATCGCGATGTGCAATTGGCGCGGACGATCCATCGTTCGCTGATTCCGACGAAACTCCCCGATAGCGGCGAGTTGCAGTTCGGCGTGCATTACCGGCCACGCAGCCGCGCGGGTGGCGATTTCTTCAATGTGCATCCCACGCCGACGGGTGCCGAATTTTATCTGGCGGACATCGTCGCCGCGGGTGGGGCATCGGGTGGCGTCCTGAGTTTGTTCGTCAATCAAGCGATCCGCACGCACGCGAGTGGTAACGAACCGACGCCCAGCGACGTGCTCGGGCAGGTGAACCGATCGTTGCTGCAACTCCAGTTGAACGACCCGCCAATTGCCTCGCTGATATGGGTTCGCGCAAATGGCGAAACGGGGAAGGTCGCTTTCGCGAAAGCATCGGTTACGCAACCGATTCACGTGCCGAAGTCCGGCGACATCGAAGCTTGGACGGCGTCCGGAACGCTGCTCGGCGTCGCGGACAGTGCCTACCCTACGCAATACGGCCAACTGCATCCCGGCGACAAATTGCTGTTGGCCAGCGACGGAACGATCGTCGATTCCGCAAGCGCCACCGGTGTGCTATCCGCTGCGGCGGCATTGCACCGCAACCTCCCCGCACAAGCGTTCGTCGATGCCGTGGCACACGATCTGTTGCGCAATATGCGTCAAGCCGACGACTTCACACTTCTCGTCGTCGAACGGCAAGTGACATCCACCTGACTTTTGTAGCTGGCCTCTATGAGGCCGGTGGGGAGGCTACCCAAAACTGCCGCGATTCGAACCACGGCCATTTCTGGGATTTGTCTTGCGGCTCTCTCTATCATAGAATTGCGGATTATCTCACCGACTTTTTATTGGGGTACGATGGATATCACTTCAACGGCCACGGAATGGCACGAAGAGCGCACGATCGAATCGGATGCTCCGATAGAACCTTTGTCGCTATGGGGCCGCATCGCGACGTTCTTCGGCATCATGATCCCCTTCGCGGGGGTGATTGCTGCGGGTGTTCTCATCTGGGGAAATGGCTTCAATTGGCTCGATTTCGCCTTGATGGCGGGGATGTACGTCCTGACGGCCGGTAGCGTGACGATCGGCTTTCACCGGCTGTTCGTCCATCGCTCGTACGAGACGTCGATGCCGGTGAAATTCCTGTTGGCGGTGACCGGTTCGTTCGCATTGCAAGGCAGCCTCATGAAGTGGGTGGCGCTACACCGCCGCCACCATCAGCACAGCGACACGCCGGACGATGTCCACTCGCCGCACCATTCGGGAACGGGCGTCATCGGATTTTTGCGCGGATTCTGGCACTCGCATATCGGGTTCGCGTTCCTCGCCGATCCGCCAAACCTCGAACGCTACGTTAAAGACTTGAACGCCAGCCCGACCCTCCGATTGGCCGAACGACTGTACATTTTGTGGGTGTTACTCGGCCTCGCGATTCCGTTCGCGCTCGGTGGACTGATCTCCGGTACGTGGGCGGGCGCGTGGACGGGGCTGATTTGGGGTGGCCTCGTACGCATCTTCCTCGTTCACCACGTGACTTGGAGTGTGAACTCGGCGTGCCACATTTGGGGTAAAAGGCGGTACCGTAGCCGCGATGAAAGCCGCGACAACATCGTTTTCGGCATTTTGGCGCTCGGCGAAGGCTGGCACAATAGTCACCATGCCTTCCCCACGTCCGCACGCCACGGCCTGCTCTGGTGGCAACTCGACGTCAGCTACTGGATGATTCGACTTCTGGCGATCCTCGGCTTAGCGAAGAAAGTCAGAGTGCCGAGCAAACAGCACATGAAACTCGAGCGCGTGCATTCCCGCGCTTCGGTGTAGTTCATGCGTAGCGAACGCGACAAGATGCTTGCGGGCGAACTGTATTACTCGCTCGACCCGGAACTGGCGACGGCGCGGGAACGGGCACGCGATTTGTGCCACGCCTTCAACGCAACGCGAGAATCGGAGTCCGAGACGCGCAGGCAACTCCTATTGTCGTTACTCGGCTCCGGTGGCGATAGCGTCTGGCTGGAGCCGCCCTTTCACTGCGATTACGGCACGAATATCTTCCTCGGCGAGCGCGTGTACTTCAATTTCAATTGCGTCGTCCTCGACGTTTGCCGCGTCGAAGTGGGCGACTACACGCTATTCGGGCCGAACGTGCAAATCTATACGGCCACGCACCCGATGAACGCGGAGTTGCGCCGGAAGCAAGAGTTCGCGAAGCCGATCGTTATCGGTTCCGATGTCTGGGTGGGCGGCGGCGCGATTATCTGCCCCGGCGTCACGATCGGTTCGCGAACCGTTATCGGCGCGGGCAGCGTCGTGACGCGAAGCATCCCCGATGGCGTGATGGCCGCCGGCAACCCGTGCCGCGTGATTCGCGCGATAACCGAGTAAAACGCCACTCGTTGATGCCTTGTTCGCGTTGCAAAAATGTGAACTATCTTCTATTTGCGCCGCTCGGGAAACCGGACGATTCGTTCGCCCCTTACTCATTTGAAACCTGGAATGCTTCGCCCAACCGATGCGTATCCGAAAGCTGAGACTGCGCGCGCGTTAAGCCAAACCCCGTTGCCCATGAAACCGGCCCCCCGTACCCTCGGGCGCGTTCCGGCTCTGGACGGCTTGCGTGCGCTCGCGATCCTCGCCGTCTTCGGCGTTCACCTCCAGTGGACGATCGGCGGCAACGGCGTCACCGTGTTCTTCGCGCTCAGTGGCTTTCTCATCTCGGCAATCTTGCTCGAAGAAATTGAACGCACGGGGCGAATCCAGCTCGGCAGGTTCTTCGTGCGCCGCGTCCGGCGACTGCTGCCCGCACTGCTCGCGTTCCTCATCGTCGATGCCATCTACATCGCGTGTTGTTACACCGAATGGGACCGCAAGGCGATGCTGATGCTGGCGGCACTCACACCGTTCTACGCGAATAATTGGCTGATCGGGTTGCGTGCTGTTTCGGACAATCACCTTTCGCACACGTGGTCGTTGGCGGTCGAGGAACAATTTTACCTCGTTTGGCCGTTCGTGCTGCTGTTCGTCGTTCGCCTCGCGGGAATTCGCCGTGCGGGGTTCGTCGTACTGGCGCTGGCGGTGCTGGCCGTCGGTTGGCGGTTCGCAGTCGCGGCGATGGGTGGCACCGAGTACCGCATCTACAACGGCACCGACACGCGAATCGATGCCGTGCTGTTCGGGGCCGCCACCGCATTCGCGTTCCGCTATCGCGTGTTGCCCCAATCGCGTGCGTGGTGTTACGTTGCGGGTATCGCCTGCCTCGCGCTGGTGCTGCATCTGTTCGCGGGTATAGGGGCCGCAGAGCGTTCGTTGTCGCTGCATTGCCTCGGCGGTTACGCATTGGCCGCGATGGTGTCGTGCGCGGCAATCGTGATACTCGCGGAAGGCCGCGGCGGCAGAGCCGGTCGCTGTCTCGCGTTCCCGCCACTCGTCTACATCGGCAAACTTTCGTACGGCTTGTACCTCTGGCATTACCTCATCTTCGATGCGATTCACACGCAGTTCCCTACGCTCGACCCCCTTGCAGCCATTGCGCTGAAACTATTTTTAACGAGTGTGGCTGCGGTCATCAGCTATCACGTCATCGAGCGACCGTTCCTGACGCGAAAATGACGCGAAAATGGGCACGGGTCAAATCGCGGCGATTTATACTTCACGCGGTCGGAAATGGTACATCGTGCCAGCCCGCAGCGCAAGCGAGGAGAACCCTCGCATAACTCCATGCCGAGCCTCGAACGTGGAAAGCATACCCTCGCTGGCGCGTTTTGAAGTTGCGCTGTCTGCGATTCGGGTAGCATTTGTCAGACTGTCTTCGAGCCTGAAAGGCGTTGCTCCCACCTCGGATCGAAACGCCTTCAGCCGAGAAGTAACCATCCGGGGCCTAACCAGTTATCCTGCAACACTGAGATAGTGATTCGCTACGACCGTGACTTCGCGGGTATTCGTTCGAGTAACCCGTCGCCGAACGTTTCGTAAAGGTTCAATCGTTCGAGGTGAACGTAGCCGATGTGGCAACCGCAGGTGTCGTTCGTGCAGGGCCGCGCGATGAGTGCTTTCTCGAAGCTGCCATCGTAAAGATTGCCGATGGGGCGGTCGATGAAGTGGCAACGCCGGACCACGCCCGCGCCGTCGACGGTGATTGCAGTATGCCCTGCGCGACAGCGTTCGCCGAGGCTTTTGTGGTACTGGTTATTTAACGGAAACAACGGATCGACTCGCTCGAACTGCTGCAGGATCTCCGCAGAATAATAGTCCGCCTGCCGTTTATACGCATTGATCCAGACGTAGATGTCTTCGGGAAGCGACGCCCGAATCGCTGCGATTTCCGTTGCATATTCGGTCAATCCCACGACGCCGACGCTGAAGCGAACGCCGCGCGAGTGCAAATCGAAGCACTGGCGCAGGAAGCGTTCTCGCGTCGTTTCGGCGGGGTGATAGGTACACCAAAGCCCGAGTTTTTGCTTGTTGCAAAGCTCGGTCCAATCGAGTTTGCACGATAGATTCGTTTGAATCGCCGCTTTATCCACATGTTCGAGTTGCGTGAGCCGCACGATGGCGTCGCGATACCACTTGCGAACGAGCGCCTCGCCCCAGGGCGTGAACAGCACGCCGATTCGGCGATTCGTCTGTGCGGCCACCCAATCGACGAACCGCTCCAAGTCGGCACGATCGGCAGCCAGTTCCGCAGCCGTTTCGGTCCGCTTCGCGAACGGGCAATAATCGCAAGCATAGTTGCAACTGGAAAGCGGCCCGCGATACAGAATCGAGAGGTTCATCGCTGTTCGTACTCCGTCATCTGCCGATCGACGGCCTTCGAGAACAACTGCGGCCCAATCGCATCGGAGCGTTCCAGACCTTCGGGAGTCAGTACCCAACGGTGGTTGCGAAAGGCGAGGTAACCGAGCGATACCAGTTCGGCGAACAGCGGGAAATCGTCGGCTACCGAGGTGTGAAACAGCAATTCGTATTCCTGCGGATCGAGTCCAGAGCGATTCAGAATCGACTGCAACACGAATCGCCGACGCTGTTCCTCCGCATTTAATGCGAAGCCGTGCCTGGCGAAATCGAACTCGGCGTCGGTCGTGGCGACGTAATCGCGGATGATTTCACGCACGCTTTTGGGATGCACCGCATAGTCGAGCGAATAATGCAAACCGCGCGTATACGACCTCGCGCCGCAACCGAGGCCGATCATGCCATCGCGCTGACAACAATAATTCGGCTCCGCATTTCGCACCGCATCGTTGCGTCGAAACATCCGCATGGAGATCTGCTCGTAACCTTTGCGTTGCAGCAGATCGCGCCCGTGGCGATACAGCGACAGCCGCTGGTCGTCCCATTCTTTTCGCGAACGTCCCAACCCGGTCAGCGGGCGGACGTAGAGCGGGTACAGGAACAGTTCTTCCGGTTCGTACGCCAACGCCATTTCGATCGAAGCGAGCCAACTGGTTTCGGTCTGCCCCGGTAAGCCGTAGATGAGGTCGATATTCAACGTGGGAAAGTTCGCATCCGCGAGTATCGTCAGTGCGGACGCGACCGTTTCGCGACTTTGCGGCCGCCCGCACCCAGACGTTTCCGACTCGAAAAACGACTGCACGCCGATGCTCACACGCTCGACGTGCCACGACTTCAACAGCGCCACTTTCTCGACATCCACCGTGTCTGGCGAGACTTCGATCGCCGTCGGCACGGTTTGCGTATCGACTGCGAGCCGAGTTCGTGCGAGCGTAAAAAGATCGTCGAGTTCCCGCGCAGAAAGGTATGTGGGCGTACCGCCGCCAATTGCGAAACGTGCAAATCGCGCGCGGGCTATCGCAACGTGAATGCGTTCAGTTTGTCGTTCGAGTGCTTCGAGATAGTGCGTCACCAGGCGATCTTGCGGTTTCGCTTGCGTGAATAGATTGCAGAACCCGCAACGCATCGAGCAGAACGGAATATGCACGTACAGAAACAGCGAATCGGTCGCCTCTTCGGCCCACGCTTCGCGGAGTGGCTTCGGCTCGTCGAAGGTGCGATAGGCCGTCTTGTGCGGATACGCATAGACGTAGCCGCGATACAGGCCATCGCCGTCGATCGTTGGCAGCGTCATTTCCCACTTCCATTCGGGCGATGCGGCAAAACGAACTCGGCGTACGGCACGTCCCAAACGACGGGATGCGCGAGCCGATGCCCGACGTAACCCTCTTCACCGTAGGCCGTCCCGTGATCGGAACAAACGATGACGACCGTCGGCGCACGCTTCGCGAACGCATCGAACAAGCGGCCGAGTTGGCCATCGACGTAAGCAAGCGCCGCCGCCTGAGTCTCGCAAGAATCGGTCGTGTGGCCCGATAGATAATAACAGTTCGGCTGGTGAATGGCCGAGACATTCAGGAACGCAAACAGTCGCGTGATCGGCGAGAGTGCGACGGCTTTCCTAATGAGGCAGTCGACTTGAAATTCCGTCGATCGTGGCTCGGTGACGCCGAGTTCCGGCGACCACACCGATTCGTCGAACAGCGAGGGAAAGACATTTCCGAGGGGAGTCCGCGCGTTGAAGAACCCGACGCCGCCGACGCAAATCGTGCGAAAACCGATATTGCGAAACCCACGGACAATGTCCGGCGCATCGAATACCAATGTATCTTCGGTCGTGGTTTCGCTGCCGGCAAACGCGAGCGCCCACAGTCGCGGATGAACGCCCGGCGAAGCGGGCGTCGGCAGGAAACCCGCAAAGAATGCGGCATGGGCCGCTTACGTGAACGAACCCGGCGTGTGACGCTTTTCCCAACCGCTCGCGGACATCACCGACTGGAACGCCGGCGTTCTGCCCGTCGTCCAACATTCCACAGCCACGTCGTATCGAAGCGTGTCGAGCGTGATAAAAAGCACGTCGTGCGTCGCGATCAATCGACGAAAATTCACGGGTCCGCCACCTGTCTCTGGGCCGTTTGCCGGCCTGAAGGGCCGGTTCCGTCAGCCCAAGGCAACGCCTTGGGTACCGGATGTTGGAATTCTATCGGCCCGGAAAGGGGCCGTTCAAAGTATAACTCCCGCGCTATCGTTCCTTTCATTCCGTACCGAGGGGAACCCGCGTGAAGGCACGCCATCACAGAAACGATAAAAATCCCTCGCTAGTGCCACAACCCCCAATCGGGGTTTCATGAATTCCGGGGTTTGTGTATCTTGCCCAGGCTTCGATACGGAGGCCAGGGACAGCCGCGAAGGTCACGGTGACCGAAAAGCAGTTGGTGATTTTGCAGGAACTCAGTCGGTCGCGTTCGGCGGCGAAGGGGATCGTGCAGCG
>JAYWCL010000164.1:0-6054 GCA_043780595.1 Limnoglobus sp. | reverse complement strand
TGAAAATCTGTGTTCGTTGCGGATGCATTAATGGATTTTCAGCGAATATTCGGAAGTCCCTGTCAATTAACGGTTTACAGCGGATACAGTAGAATTAGGAACTGGTACTCTGAAGGTGTGAACTCGTACCGGAGGAACCAAGATGCCGATGCACGACTGGACGCGAGTCAGCGCGGGAACGTATCACGACTTCCATAATTCGTGGTTGATTCACCTAAAAGAAGCCTTGAATGAAGGTGTCTTACCCGAAGATTATTACGCGATGACCGACCAGCGCGTCGACATCGCGGAGCCGGATGTGGTCACCTATCGCGCCGGTGCGAACGCATCGCATGGGATGGGGACGGCGGTTCTCAAGCTTACGCCGAGGGTGAAGTATCAGACGCAACCGCTTTTGAAGTTAGCCAAACCGCGTCGCCGCGAGCGTCGCATCACGATTCGGCACACCAGCGGGCACCAGATCGTTGCGATCATCAAAATCGTTTCGCCTTCGAATAAAGATCGTCGCGGCCACGTGCGACGCTTCGCCGAGAAGGTCGTCGGCTTTCTCGAATCGGGCGTCCACGTTCTCATGATCGATCCCTTTCCGCCGACCGCGAACGACCCTGCCGGAATGCACGCCGCAGTTTGGCGTCAGTTCGATCGCAAGCGCTACGCGCCCCCCGAAGACCAACCGCTGACGATGGCGTCGTACTGCTGGGACGGCTACGACCCGACCGCGTACATCGAGCCGTATGCCGTGGGAGACGCGCTGACCGCGATGCCGCTGTTCCTCAACCGCGAGCGATACATCGACGCGCCGCTCGAACTCAGTTACAACCAAGCCTACGCCGGTATGCCCGCCTTCTGGCGGAACGTCATCGAAACCCAACCGGTTTGAAATCGTGCCGAAATCGATTCGTAAGTCTGAACTGCCGGTGAAGGCGTGTCTCGCGTGCGCCCGGCCGATGGTCTGGCGCAAGAAGTGGGCCAAGGTTTGGGACGAAGTCAAATACTGTTCCGACAAGTGCCGAAAGACAGCGAAAGGTTAGCCATCGGTTTTCAGTTGCCGTCGCACGTCGGTTTGGCGAAGATGCTATCATCGAGTGTCTGTGAGTGTCACGTCCTCTGCGATGATAGAAAAGTGCGAGGTTCTCCGTGGATCCTGCGACCCGCAATGCCTTGATCGTTGCCGTTCCGATCATGCTTCTCGGATTCATCTCTGGGTACATGCAAATCACCGGGTTGCGCGATTTGAACGCTCGTGCCCACGTGCCGAGCGACGAGTTGAACTTCCTGCGTCGTCGTCACCGTCGCCGACTGTTTGCGGGTTTGTTAATGTTGATTATTGGCGGCCTGATTACTTACACGTTCGTATCGGGCATGGAAGCGCGAGCCAGCGCGATTGCCGACGCGAAGAGCGAAAAGCCGCCACTCGCCGAAGGCGAACAGAAAGTGATTCCCGAGGAAGACAAAGCCTTCGTGCGCTTCTGGGGAGCGTACTGGATCGCCGTCATCTCGCTCGTGTTCGTGTTGCTCAGCGTCGCCGTCTGGGACGGTTGGGCGTCGCGACGATACTGGATGGTCGTTTACCGTCGGTTGCGCGAAGAACACAATACGCAACTCCGCCGCGACTTAGCCGTTTACAAACAACACAAAGACCAGCAACGCAACTCCGGCCGCAACGGTTACGGCGGACGTTTGGGCGACGGCAAAGACGAGTAACGCGATGGGAATTCGCCGAGGCGCTTGCAGCGTCCGTTCGGTCATCGCAAGTCGAATGATGGCAGCGAATTAGGTTGCAGATACGACCCGCACACGAGTTTCTTTCGCGACTCGCGTTTTTTTGCAGTATGATTTCCAGGAACTTATCGGTAACGCTCTGCATCGTAGTTACAGAACGTGACGGAACCTCTTGCACGGCGCAGGGTTTCATCCGATAATCGCACTCACGCAACCAGCCAGTTCGCTGGCTCTCATCCCAAGGGACTCTTCACATGTTCGGCATTACGGATCGTCGACACTTCATGGCCCACGCCGCTGGCGCTGCGGCGGTCACCATCCCCGGCATGGCGTTCATGACCGATCTCCGCGCCCGCGCCGCCGAGATGAAAAAGAAGCAAAAAAGCCTCATCATTATGTGGATGGGCGGCGGCCCGGCCACGATCGACCTCTGGGACATGAAGCCCGGTAGCGCCAACGGCGGCGAACACAAGCCCGTCAGCACCGCTGCCAGCGGCGTGCAAATTACCGAATATCTGCCGAACGTCGGCAAGCAGATGAAGAACCTGTCGATCATCCGCTCGTTGGCCACCAAAGAAGGCGACCACGCTCGCGGCACCTTCCTCATGAACACCGGCCGTTCGCCGAACCCGCTAACCGAGTTCCCCTCGATCGGTGCGGTGATGTCGTACTACCAGGCGATGGACGTCGAGGCGATGAAAAACGCCGACATCCCCAGCTTTATCAGCGTCGGTGGCGGTCGCGTCGGCCCCGGTTTTCTCGGCATGAAGTACGCTTCGTTCGGCGTGCAGAATCCCGGTAGCCCACCAGAAAACGTCTCGCCCCGCGTCGATGTCTCGCGAATGGATCGCCGGAAGTTGCTGTTCGAGGGCCTCGAAGGCGGCTTCAAGACGAACGTCCCCGCCGATGCCGCGAAGTCGCACAAGGAAGTCTACGACAAGGCCCTCAACCTCGTCACCAGCAGCCGTAAGGAAGTCTTCAACCTCGATAAAGAACCGGCCGCACTCCGCGATGAATACGGTCGTACCAACTTCGGCAACGGCTGTTTGCTCGCCCGAAAGCTCGTCGAATCCGGCGTCGCTTGTGTCGAAATCGGCATGGGTGGCTGGGACATGCACGCGGGCATCTTCGCGAACCTGCAACGTCGCCTGCCTGAACTCGATAAGGGTATGGCTGCCTTAACCCGCGACCTCGCCGACCGCGGCAAGCTCAAGGACACCGTCATCGTGTGGATGGGCGACTTCGGACGCACGCCGAAGATCAACCAAAACGGCGGTCGCGATCACTGGCCACGCTGCTGGTCGGTCGTGATGGGTGGCGGTAACATCAAGGGCGGACAGGCTTACGGTGCGACCGATGCCGATGGCACCTCGATCAAAGACAACCCGACCGACATCATGGACATGTACGCAACCCTGTATCGTGGCTTGGGTATCGACCCGACGCCCCAATCGGTTGCCGATGTCCGCGACAACCTCGGCCGTCCGTATTACATCGCCGGCGACAAGCCGAAGTGGATCAAGGAACTCGTCAGCTAGTTCTTCGACAGCGACAACACACGCGGCCCGCTCCATACGAGCGGGCCGTTTGCATTTCTCGCGAAACACGGCCAATCCTCGGGGTGTATCGAAGTGAAAGCGGGAGCGAGCGCAACAATCGATTTCGACCTGCCCAATTAAGGGTAGTGAGTATCGGTTGGTGCCCCCGCGCTTCGCTCCGATGACTACGGGGAGAAATCTAACGCTTCGCCACGCCGGAGGGTTGGCGGCGGCCGAGGTGGCACTCGTACTGTTTGCGGCCCACCCAGTAGGGCACGGCGAAACGCTGCTCCTCGGACCAACCGGCTGCGCCGGTTGGGGTGCCGCAGAAGCGGTAGTCGGCTTCGCCCGTGAAGGGCGCGATTTCGACGCGGTCGAGCGGGTGGCCTTCGAGGTCGAATAAGCCGACGGTGGCATCGGACCGACCGCGATGTAGCAGGTGCCAGCGGAAGTGAATCCCTTCCTCGACGTTCAAATCTTGTGTTGGCATCGTGCCGGAGTACCATGCGATCTTCGTGCCGGGCGGGGCGGTCGCTTCGACGTATTCGACGGCGTCCCAGAGCATCCGGGCGCGGGCGGCGAATTTCTCTTGGCGTCCGACGTTCGCAATGGTGAGTAGCATGACACCGACCCACACGGCGGCCCACGCGACTTTCTTCGGAACGCTCGCGGGCACGGCGATCAACGACGTCAGTAACAAGCCGATCAGCAAATCCAGCCCCCAGACGCCGGGCATCGCGTAGCGGCCGGACATCATCGACATCGGCAAATAGACCGCGATCCCCGCGAGAAGTAACAGCGTTGCGGTAACAATGGCGGCGCGATGCGTCGCCCAAATATTGCTCGTGGCGATCATTTTCCTTCGCGAATATATCACGACGCCGAGCGCGAGCGCGAAGCCGACGCCGAGGAAGTCGAGGCCGATCGCGCCTTTCCACGTGTTGACGATTCGCCCGAACTGCGCGACGGAGGGTGCGTGCGTTTCGTACTGCCCGGCGTGCCAGTGCAGTTTGAAATAGACGTAGTGCGCCACCGGGATTGCGAGTGTGAGCGACATCACCAGCGAACGAATGCGGTTGCGAAACCAGGCTTCGCGCAGTGTCAGGCCATCGGTCCAAAGCCTCAGTGCCATCTGTGCGGGGATGAGTGCGGTGTAGGTGTTTTTGCAACCGAGTGCGGCGATCACGCACAGTACCGAAACGAGATCCCACCAGAGCGGCCGCGTCGAGTGCGCGGCCTTTCTCGCTGCAATTAAGCCGAGCAACGCATACGGCATCGCCACGCCTTCCGCGAGTGTCAGGCTCGTCCAGATTTCGTTGCGGTACGGGTTCCACATCGCGCACGCCCCGGCGATGAGCGCTGCCACGGGGTGAATCCGCAGTTCGCGAAACAGCCAAAGCAACATCCCCGCCGACAGCCCGCACCACACGAAACGGATGATCCGCCACGGCAACGCTTCGCCCCCGCAGACATTCGCGAACAGTTCCCAGTGCGCCCACAACACGGGGCGGAACGGCCCGAGATGCTCGTAGTTCGCAACGACCTTTTCCCACCACAGCGCGACGTGCCCGCTGAACGTGAGGCCACTTTGTGCGGGGTACACGAGGTTGCCATCGTCGATGAAATCGAACGGCGTTCGTAGCGTCGGCAGGTAACCGCACGCCAGCACGACAGCGCCGAGAAGAATCCAGGTTGGGAAACGGGGGGTCATGATGGCGTCCGAGTGTCGTGCGGTTCGAGGTTCCGCACGGAATTTAACGCAAGGTGGCCGATGTTGGGTAGCCGAACTGGTTTGCGCGCCGCACGATACTACAATCGAAGAGTCACACCCAATTTGAAGGATGCCCCATGCAACAGACACTCATCTTGTTGAAGCCCGATGCCGTACAACGCCGGCTGGTCGGCGAAATCGTCTCGCGATTCGAGCGGAAGGGTATGCGGCTGGCGGGCCTGAAGTTCGTGCAATGCACGAAGGAACTCGCCGAGAAGCATTACGCCGTGCATAAGGGCAAGCCGTTCTACGACTCGCTGCTGTCGTTTTTGACGAGCGGGCCAACGGTGGCGATGGTGTGGGAAGGCCGCGAAGCAGTGGCCGCGAGCCGCAGCATGATGGGCCTAACCGACGGCGCAAAAGCGCCTCCAGGAACGATCCGTGGCGACCTCGCACTCAGCGTGCAGAACAACCTCGTCCACGGCAGCGACAGCGTCGAGAACGCCACGCTCGAAATCGCACTCTGGTTCCAGCCGAGCGAACTCGTCAAGTTCGACAACGTCGACGGCAAATGGGTCGGGTGATCTCTTTCCCCGTTCGCCGCGCCGCGCAGTCTTCGGAGCGAAGCGCGGACAGGATGTCAACCGGTGCGCTCCAGTGGCCGCAGCGGTTGGTGGTAATGTGGACCCCATTCGCTAGACCAAAAAACCGTCGCCGAGCACTCCTTTCTTCCCCGCGTGATTTCGGTTGTCATCGTTCTGTCACCATCGCGTCGCAGGACGATGACAACCGAAATCACCCGCCCGCATGCACGCTCGCGGCGTCCGATTCCCCAACGATTGATGCGGGCGAACCCCCCAAGTGACGTGAAGTACGCCGTCAGGCCCGCCGTCAGTTCCGCCACCGTCGCATGACGCTTCGGATACAACTCTTCGTACTTCACACTCCGCCACAAACGCTCGACAAAAATGTTGTCGTATCGACCGACTGGCTATCCACGCTGGCGGTGGTCCGCGGCGAGTACGGCTTCTCCTCGGCGCGAACTTTCGTGCGGAGCCGGTCGTGGATCGCGTCGAGGGTGCC